>JAPPOR010000893.1 GCA_028817905.1 Myxococcales bacterium | reverse complement strand
CCCCCGCACCCACCCTGGTCCGTCGAGCTCCAACGCCACTACCCTCCCACGCCGTGTGGGCATGCTATCCCTGGGCTTGCGCCTCTGCCAGTCGGCTCGTGGCCATCCACAGCATGAGCAGCCAAAAAAAAAGCGGGCTCCGGCCAATCCCCTGGGTAGGGGCTCTCGCCTGGCTGCTTGGGCTCCTGGTCGGCGTACCTGGCGCAGTCAGGGCTGAAGACTGGATTTCTTGGAATGCGCCTGCGGAGTGCCCAGCGGACGACGAGATGGAGGCCCACGTGCGGGACCTGGTCGGAACAGACGTGAAGCCGACGACCATGGCTCATATCGTCATCGACCGCCAGATGGCTGGCTACCGCGCGCGCATCCAGCTCGCCAATGCGGCCGGCGTGGGGCGACGGGTACTGTACGACGCGCAGTGCGCGGACTTGGCCAACGCCGCCGCACTCGTGGTCGCACTCGGTGTAACGGTGCAACCCAGGAAGACCACAGAGCCTCTCCGCTGGTCGGCCGCCGCGCGCGCCGGGGCTGTGTTCGGGCTCTTGCCAGCACCCGCGCTGACCGCCGGACTCTCCGTTTCGCTGCAAGGCCCCGTCGAGCTCGAAGCCCATGGGGACTACTTTGTTCCGCAAACAAAGCAGTTGGAGGGCGGCATCGTCGGGGGTCGCATGTGGCTCATCGGCGCCGGAATCCGGCTTGGACTGCCCCTCGGTGGGGACCAACTGCAGTGGTCACCGCGGGTGGGCGTCGATGTGTACCGGCTCACAGCGGAAGGTCGCGGCGGGACAGAGTCGTTCACCGTCGGCAACACGATGTGGGGGCCTGCGGGCGGTCTATCGCTGCGCTGGCAACCGCTCGACCACTTTGGTGTCGTGCTTGTCGCCGAAGGCGTCCTGCCCTTGCGCCGAGCGCGTGTCGTGTTCACCGACACTGGCCCGCTTCACCAACCGTCGATACTCGCTTTCAGGCTGCTGATGGCCATCGAGGCACGCCCTTGAAGGTCATCCCTCATCCGCCGCCCGTCGCACCCCTCGTCGCAAGGGCTGGCACCCCCCTCAAGGAGACCTTGCCCACCTCGGTAGAGGAAATCTATGAAGACAACTTCGACTTCGTGTGGCGCAATGCGCGCCGGCTAGGGGTCCCCGCCTCGAGCGCCGACGATGTCGTACAGGATGTCTTCATTGTAGTGCAGCGCCGACTTCGTGATTTTCGAGGTGGCTCCGTGCGCGCCTGGATCCTGGGCATCCTCGTGCGGGTCGTAAGCGATCACCGCCGTGCCCATCGGCGAAAAACGGGCCGCTGGGTGCCGCTGGAAGCCGAGAAGATGGTTGACCCGCGCAACCCGGATGAGCTGGCAGAGCGCGCCGAGCGTGCGCAGCTTCTCGAGCGGCTTCTCCATCAGCTCGATGAGAACAAGCGGGTGCTGCTGGTGCTTGCAGACCTCGAGCAATGGACCTTGCAGGAGATCGCGGATTATTTCGGTTCCAACATCAACACGATCTACTCGCGGTTGCGCGCAGCCAGGCGTGACTTCGAGCGGGCGTACCTACGCGCGGTTGGCAAGCCGGGAGACAAGCCTTGAAAACGAATCCGCCCGCATCGGACGAAAGCAGTGGGGCGCAGGCGCTGCTCAGGTCGGCGCGCGCTGATCACGATCCATCCGCTCTCGATCGCGCTCGTGTGCGCGAGGCACTCTCGCATCGAATCGGCGGGTTTGGCCAGGTGACCGCGAACAAGCCGGGGGCCTTTGGCGGACTCGGGGGACACGCGAAGTACTGGTTGATCGGCGGTTGCACGTCATTGGCGGCACTGACCGCGCTGGTGGCGGTGCCCACGAGCGCACCTACAAGCGCACCCACCCGGACCGATACTGAGTCACTGGCTCGAAGGCACGCCCTAGCCGAAACACACGGCGCGGCCGCGACACCCGAGAAGCGCCCCGAACCACTAACTGCGCCCGGTCGGGGCCTCGAAACTATCCAGAGAAGCAGAGGCGAACCCAAGGTCCGGACCCGGCCTCGCATTGGTGTCGGTGCCCACGGCGAACGGACTCACAAGGGCCGGCGGCGCGGGACTCCAGGCTCCACGCAGCCCCCGAGGCACCTGGCCACCGCACACGGGTCCAAGCAGGCCCAGGCGCAGCGGCCGATCGTGCGTGCAAGAGCGGCGCGCCCGCACCCAGTGGAGACGCAACCCACGGCGGTCGCGGAAGCGCCCCGCCTGCCCAGCTCGACCCGAACAGAGTCGACCTCCCGGTCTGAGACGGGTCCGCAAGCCACATCGGAAGTAGTCGCCGGAAGCGAACCTCGGGCTCCCTCCCCCGATCCCGCTGCCTCACCTCGGAAGCGACAGGGCATCTCCGCGAAGAGCTCGGAACTGGCCTTGATACGACGCATCCAGACCGCCCTGCGCGAGGGCAAGCCCGCCCAGGTGTTGGCGCTGGGCGAGCAGCATAGACAACGCTGGCCCAACGGACGCTTCCGCCAGGAGCGGGAAGGCGCCCGTGTACTCGCCGCATGCAAGCTGCAGCTGCCCAATGCGCGCAAACGAGCCCTGGCGTTCGTCTCAAAACACCGCCGAGGCGCCCTCACACCCCGCGTTCGGGCCGCGTGCGGATTGCCCCCTTAGCCCGCATCCATCACCAAGGCATGTGACCCGGGCCCTACCGGCAACCGCTGTCGCTTGCAGCGCATCCCCGGAGCGCGCCAGCGCGACCTAGCGACCTTGTCCAAACGCTTCCAATCAAGGTAACGCGACCAAACTTGACGCAAACGCCCACAGAACGCTGACTCAAGGTCGCTAGTCGATCGGCTCCAAAAAAGATCGGGGCCCCGGCCAATCCATCAGAGCCAAGGTCGATTGGCCGGATACTTCACCAAGCCGCGGGCGAAGCGCAGAGATCGGCTTCGCAGTGGCTTTCGGCATGCAGTCGAACCCTCGCTGGATGTGCTAGCGAGGCCCACGCACTGTGAAGTCGAAGAGCGAGCGAGGCATCGCGACGCGAGTGAAACCAGTCTGGGTGAGCTGGCCCTGGCAGATGAGGAGCCAACATGAGCGCCAACTACAAGACGCGAACAAGCGCGACCCTGCTGCTTCAATGCTGGGCGCTGGGGGCACTCGGCGCATGCGGTGCGGACGACCCAGCCGAAGCCGAGGCCCCCTCGGAGGTCCAACAGACGGCCGGTGCGGGACCCGCGTCGATGCACACCGAATCGACACAGGGACTCCAGATGCCGACACAGGAAGCAGGCCAAGCAAGTGCTGCGGCCGGCATGCCCGGCGCTCGGTCGCCAGCGGAGCCGGCGACGCCTGCCATGGAAGCCGGTCCCACGCCCGCGATGCCCTCCGACATGGGCCCTGAAGCGCCGCCGATAGACACGGGCGACATGGATCCCGCTGAGGGGGATCCGAACGAGCCGGACGCCACTGAGCCGCCTGACATGGAACCGCCCGACATGGAACCGCCCGACATGGAACCGCCCGACATGGAACCGCCCGGGGTCGCGTGCGACCCGGCCGACCGCGGGCCGGAGCCGACGCCGGTCAGCAATGTCGGCACCGGCGGTCCACCGGTGGGCGAGTATGAGACCGTGGTAGAGACCGACCCGGGCCTGCCCGGGTTTACGATCTTTCGACCCGCCACCTTGGGCGACATCAAGCACCCCGTGTTTGCCTGGGGCAACGGCGGCTGCATTCGGCGAGTGGGTGGTTTCGCTGAGTTCCTGCTGCAATTTGCCGCCGAAGGCATCGTGGTCGTCGGCGACGGAACCATAAGCGGTGGCGGTGGTGGCGGGAGCAGCAACCAGGACGGGTCCGCGCTCATCGAGGGCATCGACTGGGCGGAGGCGGAGAACGAGCGCCCTTGCAGTCAATACTATCGCAAGCTCGACCTGACCAAGGTCGCAGTAGGAGGACAGTCCTGCGGAGGCCTGATGGCCATCAACGCATCCACGGACGAACGGATCGCCGCGTCAATGCCCATGAACAGCGGCTTGTTTACCCGCAACACTCGCTTGTACGAGCGCCTGCACGCGCCGATGGCCATTATCGACGGTGGACCCAGCGACATCGCTTACGAGAACGGGCTGGCGGACTTCAACGCCATCGACACCATTCCCGTCATGTTCGCAAACGTCGATGTTGGCCACGGCGGCACCTACCGCCGGGACAACGGTGGCTCGATGGGGACACTGGGAGTCGCCTGGCTCCGCTGGTGGTTACTCGACGACGAAGGCGAACGGGGCAAGGGCTACTTTGTAGGCCCCAGCTGCGGGGTCTGCGGGGACAGCAGCTGGGACATCATGTGGAAGATGCAACCACAATGAGAGCCCCTCGGTGATGGGCGACCGGGGCGGTAGGGTCCCCGGTCAGTCCGCAAGCTCGAGTCGAACGTAGTCGTAGATCACACCCGCGTTGAGCGAGCCGGCTGGGACGTTCAGTACGAGCGTGTTGTCGCCTTGACGCATGAGGGAAGCGTCGAACTCCACGCTGCGTTCGTACCACAGCCCCTGCACCTGATGACGGGTGATCACACCGTCGGCCACGCCCGCGACGACCGGACCGACGGCAGTGCCGTTGACGTACACGCCGATCCCCCGCGCCTCGGTGCCCGCTATCGCGAGCCGCAACGTCGCCGTTCCGCGGGGCGCCGATGGGAGCGCGAAGGAAACCGTGAACGGCGTCGCAGCGCCTTCGCCCACCACCCCACGGTAGGCAACCACCTCCCCCGTCCCGTGGGGAATGTGCTGAAAATACCAGTCCTCGCGGTAGTCACTCTCCCCGATGCGAAAGTTCACGTCCTCGGGAAACAGGTCCGGGTAGGCGAGCTGAACGTCGGGCTCGAAATAGCGGTCGCCGTTCTTGAACTCGGCACCCGTCCTGTTGGCGACGCCGATGTCCCACAGCTGCCGTCCGTGGCGTACGGGCGTCCAGTGAAGCTCGCCCAGGTCGAGGTCCGTGCCCGCCTCGACCGTGATGTCCGCCCGCTCGTACTCACCGAGAACACCGTCTGCAAAGGCATAGAGGGTGTAGCGGCCCGGGCGCACGCCTGGAATGGAAAACCGTCCGCTGCCGTCGGTCTCGGTGGTCCAGAACTGGTAGTGCTTCGCATTGAGCTGCCAGTCGATCTCGCGTGTGCCGCCAAGCGCCGAGGGCGCCTCGTAGGGAGGGTGGGCAAGGCCCACGGCAAGCTCACCGCTGAAGCCCGCTTCGCCCGGCGCGAGTGGATCATCGAGCTCCAGCGTACCGAACACGCGGCTGCGTTGTAGCGCGGTGGGATAGTCGACCCCGGACACCCAACCGTAGGGCCACTTACGCGTCTCGGTACGCGCGCGCTCCCTGGCGTCGTCCCACATCGCCTGCGGGTCGGCGCCTTCGTTAGCGTAGAGCAGGAACGGACCGATGACCTTCGTCCAGTGCTCCCCAGCAGAGACCGTTACACTGGCGCCACCGTAGTGGCTGCTGCGCCAGTAGTTGAGCACCACCGGGGCCGCCGCGGCGTCGGTGTTGCGATGGCACAGGAACTCTGGCTTGGTTGGCCCTCCGCTCAGGTACTCAACCGTCGGGTTAACGAACCAAAATCCGATGTCGTCCGCGGTGCTCGAAAAACCGTAGGCCAGGTTCTTCGACTGCACGGCCGTAAACACGTACTTGTCCTCGTCGGGCAGCACCGCCGGATAGTGACGATTGCGATCGGCGTCGACGGTGATCCAGTCAAAGGTCTCCACGAGGCCCGCGACAAAGCGTGCCTCCGCCATCATCCCGTCGCCATGCTCCGGTAGATGCTCGAAGACGCTGTATGTGTAGAGGCCGGACAGCCCGCGCGTGATCGAGTAGCGGATCTCGATATCGGTAGCCAGATCACCGCCCTCTTCTGCGCCCGGACCGAAGCCCAGTTTGTTGCCCCCCGAGATGCCCTTCACGGACACCTCCGCCCGGTCGCCGCCAGTGGTCTGTGGATCGATCGTCACGCGCGTCTCGACCCCCACGCCACCGCGCGTGTCGTGCGACCAGTAGCCGCCACGCACGATCTGCCGGCCCATGTAGTGCAACGACCGCAGGTTGCCACTTGTCTTGGAGATGCGCGCGGTGATGATGCCGTTGGAAAGCGTAAACTCGGCAGCGTCCTGCTGCACCGACACATCCGGCCCCGCCAGGATCTCGTCATCCAGGCGTTCCTCGTCGTCCAGGGGTGGTCCGTCATCCCCAGGGGTCCGGTCGTCGCGCGGCGGAGCGCCGGGGGCTCGTGCCGAGTCGGTTTCGGCGCCGCCCTGCATCCCCATGGGCACGCCGCGGGCACCGCCCGTATCCTCTTGCGCCCCACCAGCGCTGTCGTCCGGTGCCCCAGCGGCGCTAGAGCCGCCGAGGTCTCCCCCGCTTCCGTTGTCACCCGGCGCCGGAGTCGCGGGCCCTTCCGCCGGAACCACCTTGCCCGCGGGCTCTCGGTCACGTTGGAGGTCGCCTACGTGGGGCCTCTCACCGCCACCACATGCCGCGATGCCCGAAAAGACCAACAGCACCAATACGACCGTCGAGGGCCGCTCGACCATCGGACACTGTCTCCATCCCGACCCGGCTACCACGACACCCATACGCCGCTCCACACCGATCGTGTGCGTCATGCTGCTGGCGTGGAGCATCGCACGAAGTCTCACACACCGCATTCGCAGCCGCGCCGTAGCAGCGTCGAGATCGACGGAAGCCATGTCCCCATCGAACCGCGACCGAGCGCGCGATGCACGCTTTCCAGAAAAGGACTGCCCGCTGCTGCCAACGGATGGGCCGGGGGCCAACGTAGAACTACAGGCGTCGGCGCTCCCTGCCATCGGAAACGCACGCTCGCCAACGGTGGGGAACCATCGAGGACAGACCACCGGCAGAAGCCGCCAGAAACGGCCACCGATCTCGGCTCGGGGGCGACGAGACAGAATGTCGTCGCATTCTCGAAGTGGATTGGTGGCCGAAACGCGTCACGATGTGCGACATGAGTGTGACAAGTCTAGGGTGTAGGGTGGTGGTCGTTGGACTTGTGGCCTGGGGCCTGGGGTGCGCCGACAAGGAGTCCCAGGATATGGCCACGCTGCCGACCGAGGCTGGCGGGGCCGGCATGGCTGGCGGGCCGGCGCAGGTTCCTCCCACCAGCGGATCCGCGGAAAATTCTAGTACAACGACTGGCGGTCAGATGGCCGGGCCGGTGCTGGGCCCAGTGTCCACGCCGATGGACGACGGCATGGCGGCGCCGATGGACGACGGCATGGCGGCGCCGAT
>JAPPOR010000595.1 GCA_028817905.1 Myxococcales bacterium | reverse complement strand
CGGGCTCGGGCTCGGGCTGTCCGCACGTGTTGTCGCTCCGGCAAACCTCGTCCCAGCCCCAGCAGTGGGCGTCCGAGTAGCACAGCACGCACTCTCTCCTAACAGGATGGCACCATAGCGGTGCACCCGCGTTGAAGCAGTCCAACTCGGACTCGCAGTCAACCAGCGCCTGACTGAGCACGGCGACCTCGTGGGTACTCCCCGAACCTGCTGTGGCGAAACCGTCTGGCGGCGCCTCTGAATCACAACCCAGTAACGATACTGCTACAGCCAACAGGGCACTCAGCAACTGAGCGCCAAGACAGGACAACTGAAGACACGATCGAGGTTTCATCGATTTCCCCCTTCACTAGTTGATGACGATAGCGCAGGTAGCACATATCAACGGAGCAGGCAGCATGCAGTTCATCGTTCCATGCACGATTTGAAGGAGCGAGAAGCAAAGCCCTCTAGTCATGGAAGGTTCACTGCTCTGAGTAGTGAGAACTGGGTGTCAGTCACTCCCTGATGCTCACAGATAGGCACGATCCCATGGCCAGTTCTTTCCAGGCCTAGTTACCTGGTCATCCTTGGCTGCCCTGTCGTGATTGGCTCCTTCAGGCCTACGGAGCCCGCGCGACTCCTGGAGGCGCGATCCCTCAGGCAGCGTGCGAGTGTGCGAGGTCGAACGCGACCGCAGGTACTCCCGGAGCGAGCCGTGGGCGGGTCTATCGCAGCTCGATCCACATCATCACGGCGGTCCAGAGCATGATTGCGATGGTCAGGAACCGCGTTGCCAGCGGGCCGCTTGGACGCCGTCTGCTCGAAAGCAGCTCCAATAGGGCTATTAGCCCAAAGGTGACCGCAATATGAGGGCTTCCTGCCCACAGGAGGGCTGCCGCTGCAGTGGTTGGGAGGAGCCACCCCGAGGACAGGCGGGTGCCGTTTCCCGCGCTGCTATTGTCACTATCCGTCAACGCTCACCGCGCCACGTGTCAGAGGTTGCATCGTTGTGCCTCCCCTTTCTACCCGCTCGCACAGAGGCCGTCTTGACAGGTTAGTGGGCTAGGGCAGCTCGTGTCGTCGTCGCAGGCAAGGCCGCAGACGGCGTGGGAGCATTGGGTGCCGTCGCCGAAGCGGGCGATGCACAGGTCGTCGCCTTCGCATTCGCGTGAACATAGGCCGCGCATCGGGCCGCCGCGCACGCAAAACAGGCCCGTGTCGCAATCCTGATCGGTCTCGCACGGACTTGCGAGGCTGCCCAACTCGACGGCGTCCGCTTCGCACTGATGATATGGGACGCAGGCGCCACCGAGGCATTTGAAGCTTTCGCACTGCAGGTCATCACTGCATGGCGCGCCGAGCTCGCGAGGGGGAATGCAGCTGCCCTCCTCGCAGACGAGGTGGCCGGCGCAGCGGACGTTTACTCCGCTGCGAAACGAGTCCTCCTGGCAGCGTTCGCCCTCCTCGGCCAGCGGCATGCATATCGCACCGTCGACACAGGCCTCGTCGGTACAGGTGCAACGCTCACCCAGGCTGCAGTCGCTGGCCTGGCCGCAGGGCATATGGGCGGTAGCGGGCGTGCAGACCTTGCGGCCTGCGTCTTCGCTGGCGCGACAGGCTAGACCGTCGGCACAGGGCTTGGTGACGGAGCAAGGTTGGCCCTCGGCCGCTTCGCCCTCGAGGGCCTGACATAGGAGCTGGTCACCTGCCTCGGTGAACATGCAAGCCAACCCGGCGGCGCAATGGGGACCGTGGCAGGCTTGTCCCTCGCCGCGAGGAAGGCCGCAGAAGTAGTCAGAAGGTGGAACGTCCGCTAGCAGATCGGCATCGGGGTCATAGCAGCGCAGCCCGCGCTCGCACTGCACTGGGTGGGTACAAGTTGTGCCAACCCCACCACGCGCGCGGCAGCGGGATGGGCACTCGGAAGTGACGTCGCAGAAGGCATCGCCGCGGCAGTCCATGTCGATCGTACAGGGATCCCCTTCGGCGACCTGGCCTTCAAAAGCGACAAGGCATGCGTCGGGGGGGGCGGAGAGATCCTCGCAGGAGCGAGCCGCGTCCATCTCGATGCACGCCTCGAGGGATGCCGGCCGGTAGACCAGGCGTCCCGCCTGAATGCTCTCGCGAAGCGGAGCGAAGAACGTGCGCTCGGCGTGCGACGATAGGTCCGCGATGCATCGATCGGCCCGCAGATCGCCGCTCAAGGAACGGGCCACCAGCGGAAGCAAGGGGCCCAAACACCGCTGCGTGAGCTCGCATCGGCCCCCCAACAGTCCGTCGAGGATGCGGTTGTGGTCCCTTTCGAGCCCGGTTTGCGTGCCCTCAGGGCCAGCGCGGGTCCCGCCGTCGCTGGTGGCATCGTTGACCCCGCCCGAGCAGGCGCCGGTGCTCATCCATAGGGCGAATCCGGTGACCACTATCCGGGGTGCATTGAACGGTTCCATCGTAGATGCGCTCCTTGGGTCCGATTCTAACCCACAAGCGCCTCGATGATCTGCAGCTCGATCGGAGGCGTAAGGTTGGCGCTCGAGACCCCCTGCAGCCTACCTGCGAGGGACGCGCTAGCGGCAGTGTACCAGCTGATGCGGTCACCAAGATCGGGCCGGCCAACGCATCAGCGCCCCCTCTGGGATAGCGAGGCGCCCGGGAGCCACGTCCCCATCCGACTCGAGCTCGATCGAGTAGTGGAAGTACGGCGGATCCCCTGGATCGGTGCTCCACTCGTAGCGCCCCGTCACCCAGCCACCCGAGAACTGGAGATCGACCGTGTCACCCCCCGTCAGCGGCTTGCCGAGTAGGTAGTGCTTCACACGTCCCGGCTTTGATATCAACTCAAGTGTACCCACTCGACGCATCGCGCCCTCGCAGGGGAAGCCTAGCCCGCATCCATCAGCAAATCACGCGCCGTCGCACAACTGCTCGACCGCGCAGCGCCTTCGCCTCAGTCAAAAGTGCAGCCAGTTCTGGTGACAGATATTGGTCGTGCAATTGTACAGGTCCCCCCTGCGTCGAGCAGGCCTTTGCGTCCACCGGTGCCGCTGCCGTTCATCTGCGCTCTTGCACACTGAAGGCCGGGTGGCAGATACCCAGTACTTCGTGTGAATAGAGGGACCCTGGAGATGGTCGTAGGTCTCATTGCAGTGAGGCACAGTGCCGAGTCGGCGAATGCGACAGCTTGTACAAAGCGGTAGTTCGACCGGGTTTCGGCGCGGCCCCCGGGGAGGGGCGCGCAAGACCCCACCACCACGAGAGAACGGGCAGCGAACGTGCAGACAAAGTCGATTCAGGGACACGCCGTCTTGTTGGGATGGCTACTTGTGTGGAGCACCACGCCGGCGGTCGTTGCAGCACAGACAAGCGACGACGAAACCGGTGAGACCGGCCAGGCGGCGTCCGCCGCGCAGCCCCCTGCGCATGGGCGGGATACGAGCGCCTTCGTGCCCTCCGAGCCGCTGGGCGCGACCGCCGAGCGCGAGCATGTCGACAGCAAGCCACCAGATGACCTCGGCCTGAGTCGCTTTCCCGATCGCGTCATTCGCGAGGGCTTCACGATGGAGATCGGCATCGGCCTGGCGTTCACACACCTGTCCTTTGATCTTCCGTCAGGCGTGGTTCTTGGCGTGGCCCGGGAAACAGAGTTCGGCCTCGCGCCTCCATCCTTGAGCCTGGGCGGCTTTCTCTACCAGGACCTGGCGCTCGTGTTCCGCATCGCGGGCACGTCCTGGTTTAGCGATCGCGTGCCCGGTAGGACCATCATGTTCCAGAGCACCTTCGTCGGCGGCGCCATCCAGTACTGGCTTTCGAACAGCCTATTCCTGGGGGCCGGTATCGGGCTCGGCTTGCTTGACAACTACCTGTTTTCCGACGACGTCGAGTCGAACACCGGCCTGATGCTCACCGGACGGGTCGGCTATAGCTTCTACCACAACAGCGGCCATTCCTTCGCGCTCGTCGGCGAGTTCTTCCCAGCATTCTATGACGACGCCACCTCGTTCGGCCTGGCCGCCAACCTCGAGTGGCAGCTGCTGTAAGAGGACAGTGCGCGGCTCTCTCCTGAGCGTGGATACCGAGTTACCGCACGTTGTGGAGACCCGGCTCGCTTCCCCGAGGTCCGCTCCTCGGAGGCTCGCCCGTTTTCCACGCCGTGTGGCTCGATTCGGCTGGCGAGCGCGGTTTTTCCGGGCCACTCTGGGGGGACGCCTACTTGCCCGCGTCTGCGTCAGCGTCTACCCCGCCATCCGGGATGCGGGGCACGCCGTTGCGGCAATCCAGATACCCATGCTTGCAGAAGCCGCGACTTCCGTCTGCGCAAGTGCGGGTCTCCGGGACCTCGCCAACCTTGCGCTCTTTGGGGCAAGCGGGGTCGGGATCGGTGGAGGCCGCGCAGAACGCGTCCTGGCCTTCGGGCTCGACGCAGGCAAAAGGGCAGTCGACGATTTCTGTGGCGAAACCCGCGGTGCAGTGGATGATGGCCAGGTCATCGCAGTAACGCGCGCTAAAGCTCGTTCGACTTTCGCATACGGGATCGGGTGTTTTCGATAGCGCGCACAGGGCGTCTCCCGATTGTGTCCCGGCGCATACCTGTCCGGACTCCTTGCACTTCTGTCGCTGGGTCGCGAAGCCGTGATCGCAGGCGATACGCACGTCCCCTTCGCAGACTTGCCCGCCGCCGCCGGCGCATGCCGGCTCGGGCACTTTCGCTTCGGCGCACAGGGCGAGCGCGCCCTTCTCGACGCAGACCCCCGCGCACGGCGTACGGCGAAAGGCGTTGTGTTTGGCGCAACCTGGCACGTGGCAGCTGGTGCGGTAGCAGGTCAGTAGGGTGTCACCGTCACAACGCTGGTCGTCCAGGTCGCACTCATCGGATGCACACGCCGCGGCGAGCGAGAGCGTGGCGAGCAGCAGCGCAAAGGCCCGCATGACCAGTATGGTAGACGCAAGCGCCACGGGGCGGAACCACGCGTGTTACGGAGCCCGATCCAGGGGCGGCTGTGCGCGACCAGACCGATGGGCGTTGGCGAAGCTCTGTTACCTCATGTGTCCGGATCGGGTGGTCTGGGGCCGCATAGCCCTTCGGCTAGGTGCGAGCCGCAGTTGCCCTCACTGTCGCGGCATCCAGGGCCGACGAAGGAGCTTTGGCAGAGTCGGTCCGTCTCGCCGTCAAGCGGTGCGATGCATTCGGTCTGGCCCAGGTCCATGCGGCCCCACGCTTGGGCGGGTATGTAGCCGCAGACGTCTGAGTCGCCCTCGACGCAGCAGGGCTCGATCCGGCTCCGGTGGCCAGCGATCGATCGACAGCGCAACTCTCCACAGGTCAGCTCGATGATCTCCTGGCATACGAAAGGACCCGTCGGCGACCCGCGTCCGCAGTACTCGCCCTGCTCGCAGTCGTCGGGGCGGCAGCCCCGCTCGCAGCGGCCCGAGCAGCGTTCCCCCTCCTCGCAGATGCTGTGGTCGTCGCCGCAGTAGACCGGTCCACACAGGAAGCGCGGGGCCTCGCAGGAGGAGCGCTCCGGGCAATCGTCGTTGGTGCGGCAGCCTGGCTTACAGACTCGGTAGCTGGCTTTCATGGACGGGTTGTTGCAGATGTCGCGTGCTTCACATTCGTCGTCGCCCGTGCAGGTGTCGACACAAGCGCGGCGCCGCTCCTTGGGCCCCTGCTCCGGCTCCGGGTCCTGCCAGCTCACGTCCACGCAGTCCGAGCCGATCATGCACTCCAAGTTGACGCTGCACTCGCTGCCGTCAGGGGCGTTGCACGCGCTGAGCGCGGTCAGCGCGACCAGTCCCATGCGGGCAGCGTTGGAAGGGCAGGGCGGCATGCGCGTACGCGTAGTGTAGCGCAGATGTTCCGGTGCCGAAGTCTCGACACAAGCCTGTTGTAGGTAGGACGAGAGCGACCCATGGCGAGGGATGTAGGCCAAGGGGGGTGCCCGCACCAGTCAGGTCGTGCTGCTGCTTCACTGGATGGTGGGGATGTTTTTGACCAGCTCGCCGATCCCGAAATGATCGTACATCTCGAGCATCCCCTGGCGGACGTACGGGTGCGTCTTGCCAGGCGAGCCGCCGCGAACCGGAGGGTTGGGATCGTACTCGAGGTCGAGCATCACGGCCTGGGTGTAGTCGCGCCCGCCGTTGAGGTCGCCCCGAAAGAGGCGCTTCACGATCGCGAGGGCCATGTCGATGCCTGCCGTCACGCCGGCGGACGTCGCTACCTTGCCGTCGAATACGTACCGACGGTGGGTACGCGCAAGGGCGCCGAAGTGCGTGAGCAGCTCATCCGCGCGGTACCAGTTGCTGGTTGCGTGCTTGCCCGCCAAGATCCCGGCGGCGCCGAGCACCCAAGAACCGGTGCACACGCTGGTCGTCCACGTGGTGGTTTCGTCGATTGCCTGCACCCACGCGATCAGCTCCGGGTCCATGGCGATGAGTGCGGTTTCAAGCACGCCTCCCGCGACCACCAGTACATCGAGCTCGGAGACTTCTGCGATCGTGGTGTGTGCCGTGAGCTCGACGCCGCTATTGGCGGTTACGCGCGTGTCGTAGTCGCCGTCGCCGTCATGGCTCGCGGAAATCAAGATCGGCCGAAGGGCGGCGGTGCTGAAGACCTGATAGGGGCCGATGGCGTCCATGACATTCACGCCGTCGTAGACGAGGATCCCGATACCGCCCGAGACGTGCTCACCTTCGGGTCCGAAGGTGGGGCGCACATCCGGAAACGGGGCGAGGGTCATCAGGTCCTCGTGGCTGAGGTGACGTTTCCATTGCGCATCCGCAGATGCAGCGGCTGAGGAAAGGAGCAACGCGATCAGTGTGAGGCGTGTTACGGGCATGGCCAGTCCTTGGGTGGATAGGTGAGCGACCCAGATCAGGTAGCACCGGCCGCGAGCACGGGGCCCGTGGTCGATTGTCGCGCGACAGTTTGTAGCGGTCGCGCGCGGCCGGATGAGCATGGGAAGTGGGGGCAGCTGACGCGGCTTTGCCGCGGCCGGGGAAGGGGCGCGTGCCCATTGCTGGATGTGATCAAGTCGTACTACGGGCGGTAGCCGAGGCTGCGGGAGATGTCGGCGGCTGCGGCGAGGACGAGTCGCGCCAGGGCACTGGCCCGACCCTGGAACCGGGAGGTGGGGGCTGCCAGCACCAGGGCGCCGAGCACCTCGCCAGCATCGTTGCGGAGCACGGCCGCGGTCCCGGCGGCAGCGTCCGCAGCCTGGCTATTGGTTTGGGCGACTCCGGACTGGCGCGCGGCCTCGATGGCTTCATGCAGCTTGCGTTTGTCCGTCTCTGTTGCGGCGGTCAGGCGCGAGGGTTTGAGCTGCTTCAGATAGCGGCGTTGATCGGCCTGTGTTCCTGCCGCCAGCAGGACGCGTCCGGCTGCGGTGCAGTACAACGGGCGGCGGTCTCCGAGGGCCACGGAGAAACGCACGGCGTTGTGACTCTCGATCATATCTACGTAGGTCAAGGTGGTCCCGCTCGTATCGCGAACGGCCAGCAGCACCGTCTCGCCCGACCGCTCTGCCAGTTTGCGCATCCCGGCTCGGATGAGATCCGAGGACTGGATGCGTCTGCGCGCTGCCAGCAATGCGCTGCCCAGACCGAAGGCGCCGGGCGCGAGCTGGTAGACGCCGTCTGACACGGATACGAAGTCGGCTTCCACGAGTCCGCGCAGGAGCGCGGCCATGCTGCTCTTGGGCGTTTCGAGCGAGCGGCTGAGATCGGCCAGGCTCAGGGGCTCCGAGCTGGCGCACAGCGCCTCGAGAATATGAATGACGCGTGCAACGGACTGGGGTGAGCTCAAGGGTGTGGGTCCTCCGCGGGCAGACTACCGCAGGGGGCTGCACAGCCAAAGTCGGATGGGTGGGTTGCTTGCGGAGACCGGGCACGGGCACCGGCACGAGGTGGAAGCCGACTTCCTCAGCAGTTGATTCTTCGTGGTGGCTAATCGCCTTCTGTCAGACGGCGCGTCGCCAGTTCGCGTAGGGGGGCGACCTTTACCTTGTTGGAGCCGGTCAGCTCGATGTCGGCGTCTTCGAACATAAGCACGCGGCGCGGGACCTTGTACTTGGACAGCGACTCGGCGACGAACGCGCGGACCTGCTCCTCGGTCAGCGCGGCGCCTGCGTCCGGAACCAGGCACGCCACCACGATCTCACCGAGGGTCTCGTGGGGCACGCCGACGGTGGCGGCGACCTTGACCCCCGGGCACTTCGCAAGCACCGCATCGACCTCCAGGGGCGAGACGTTTGCGCCTCCGGTCTTGATGATGTCGTTGAGCCGGCCTTGCCAGTGCAGTCGTCCCTGGTCGTCGACGAAGCCGCCGTCGCCCGTTCGGAAGTAGCCCTCGTCGTCGAACGTCAGTTCCGGCGGCACCCGCAAGTACGCCTGCATCAGCGTGGGCCCCTTGACTGCGATTTCCCCCTGCTGCCCGCGCCCCTGAACCTCCCCCGTGGCTGTGTCCAGGATGCGCAGCGTATTGCCTGGCAGCGGGAAGCCGTGGTTGCCGGTGGCGATCGCAGGGTCGGTACCGCTCGCGTGGGCCGCGCTCAAGGTGAGCGTCTCTGTGTTGCCATAGGCGGACATGGGCTCTTGCCAGTCGCAGTGCACCGTCGGATGGCTGCGTAGCGGCGATGTCTCGCCGACGTACCGTAGGGCGCCCAGATCCACCTCGCCAAAGGCTGGGTCCTCCGAAAGGCGCGCCCACTGGTGCGGCCAGGCGAGTGGCAGCGTGACCTTTTCGGCCTGCATCAGACGCAGGCTTGCGCCGGGTGCGAAGTGGCTCTGCAGGACCAGGCAGCCGCCGGCCGTGAAGGTTGCACCGAGCGCCATCGTGAAGTTCCCCGACCAGAAGAAGCCGTTGGCTGTCCAGGTACGCACGTCCGGGTCCAGCGCGAAGATGCGCCGCCAGCGCCAGCATTGAATCGCCGCGGCGCGGTGGGCGTGAAGGACCGCCTTGGGCTTGGCGGTGGATCCGGAGGAAAAGAACACCATGGCGTGATCGGTCGGACCGATCTCCTGGGCGATCGCTTCCACCAGCGGGGCGGGCGCGTGGGGGCCGTTGGTCAAGAAGTCCGACCAGGCCTCGAAGGCGCCGTCCGGCGTGGCGTCACCGATGCAGACCATCCGGCGCAAAAATGGCAGGCGGGCCGATGCGATGTCCGCGTTTGCTTTTTCTGCTTCTGGGCAGAGACTGGAGAGCTCGCGTGCGAAGTCGCGCTTGAGGACATTGCGCTCGAAGATCAGGAGGGACACGTCCCCCACGCGCAGTTGATGCTCGAGCTCGGCCTCGGTGGAAAAGGTGCTCATCGCGACGCACGTTCCGCCGGATAGCGCGATGCCGAAGGCCGCAGTGACCCACTCCGGCCGATTCGTCGCGAGCAGGCCCACGCGCGTGTTCTTGGTGACGCCGCGTGCGAGCAGCGCGCGCGCCACCAGGACCGCCTCATCCCAGACCTCGGCATATGTTCGGCGGACGACCGGCCCCGACGCGGGGTGGTAGACCAGCGCCTCTTTGCTTTCGTTTCCGGTGCAGACCTCGCGCAGGAGCTTGCCCAGGGTCAGGGCGCCGAGGGGTTCTTCGGCCAGCGGGATGCCTCGAATCGTGGAGTCCATTGTCACCTCGGAGGTTGTGCGTGCATGCGTGCGCGGCGTGCCCCATCGAGCCCGTCGACGCCCGGCTCCAGCTGCACGCCGAGCGTCTTGAACACCATGGCCAGGATCTCGTAGCAGCCCACCGCGAAGATCACGTCCATCAGCTGCTGGATGCTGAAGTGCGTCGAAAGCCGGTTCCAGGTTTCGTCCGCGATTCTGGCATCCGAGTGCAGCTGGTCGACGGCCCGTATGAGATCCGCCTCGACAGGGTCCCAGTCCGGTGCCTCGGGCCCCGCCTCCACGCGTGCGATGTCCGCTTCACTGAGGCCCGCGTTCTGGGCCAACACCAGATGTTGCACGTATTCGTACTCGGACCGGCGAAGCCAGGCGAGCCGCAGGATCAGCAGCTCGCGTACGCGTTTGGACACACTGCTCGCCACGGCCACGTGGTTGTTGAAGGTGAGGAACGCCTTGGCGAGGGGCGGGTGGTGGAGCAGCACGCCGACGCCGTGCATCCCACGGGCGCCCTCGGCCTGGTAATGCGACAGGACAAAATCCCGGGCGCTCGGGAATACGCTGACCGCGTCGCGCACGGCAGGGTCCCAGTCGTCGGGGAGGATCGGCTCGACGCGCACTTGGAATTGGTTCGGATTGCTCATGACACGACCTGGCAAGCGGCCCTTCCGTGACCACCGGCTAGGCTTGCACGGTGGTCACAACTAATCAACACTGTTGTATGGTTTGATGAACCAATGTACGCGGCTACCGCGGTTGCCTGCGGGGCCCTGGGTGCGGAGCGCCCGGCCGGGCGTCTCAAAGCGCGCCGGTCGTCGCCAGGATGGCGGGCGATTCGACGGGCAAGGCGTCCACCCAGGTACTTGGGCTGGGACACGCGGGCTGGTAGGCTCCCGCGGAATCTGAGCCGCTCACGGAATCCGGGGGGCGCGTTCGCTTCGCCGCGTGACACGCCCGGAAGATCCGCCACGCGCCCGCGCACGCGGTGTGCCGGGTCCGGGGCATGCGGCAGCACGGAGCGAACAACGGCATGTCGGAAAAACGGTCCCCAAGGAGGCGTGATCCCGAGCGCACGCGCGAAGCCATCCTCGAGGCGGCGCGCGAGGTCCTCGCCCAGGACGGCAAGGAGGGGCTCAGCGTGGCGCAGGTGGCCCAGCGCGCGGGTGTCAATCGCGGGACTGCCTACCAGCACTTTGAGACACGCGAGGATCTGATCGATGCGACCGCCGCATGGGTCAGTGACAAGCTCTACGAGGCGGTTTTTGGGGACCCGGCGACGTCGGACGACCAGGGCGTCGAGCGCATCGACATCGAGGCCGTGAACCGGCACATAGTCGACTTTGCGATGGACAACCCGGCCCTCGGTCGCATCTGGCTGTTTCAGGTGCTTAGCAGTGGTCGCCGGGCGAGCGACGCCTTCTGGCGGCAGTACGAGTCGAACTTCAAGCGGTTCGCGGAGACCGAGCTGGCGCAGCCGAACATGGACGTGGAGGTGTTGTCGCTGCTGTTCATTGCGGGCGCCTTTATCTGGCCGGCATGGGCACGCTCGAGCGCCCGCACGGCCAAGCAGCGACGGGAGCTTGCGGAGCGCTTCTCCCGTGAGATTCTCCGGCTGTCGCTGCACGGCACCCTGCGCCCGGAGAAGTACCCGGACCTGGACGCGCGCGTCAGCGGGCGTCGCAAGAAGCGGTCCTAGATTCGATCTCAACGGTGCTGGCGTCCGGTCGCTCACCGGGGCTATCTGGCGCTTCCGTTGCGGTGCGGCAGCTCGACCACGGCGGAGCCGATCGTCGACAGTTCTCCGCGGTGGGTCTGTGCCTTTTGACCGATTTCGACGAGGTACCTGCCGTCTTCCATGAACTTGCGGCGGACCGAACCGTCGATGAACAGGGCGTCGCCATCGGGATTGTGTCGCCGGATCTGGCAGTCGTGCCGGCGCAAGAACCCGTCGTCGCCCATCCAATTCGTGACGTGGTGGGTGAGCCAGGAGCACCGCTCCGGACCGTAGTCATAGGCACCGGGTGCGCCCACCTCTAGCGCGAAGCGCTCATCCCAGTGCACCCGCTCGGGGCAGTCGGGGACGTTGAAACGGTTCTTGATCCCCAGGCCGGGGTGCTTTGCCTGCAGTTGCCACGCGAGCTTGTTTGCGCGGATATAGAGTCCGCCCCAGCCCTGTGCGTAGCCGATGAAGCCGGTCACCGTCATCGGACCTTTCATCATACGGGGAAGCGGGTCGCCCTCCCGAACGTCGTCCCAGTACCGGGGCCGCGCGCCGCGAATCTCCTCGGTCTCGTACAGCTCTCCAAACTCCGCGAGCTCCGCCTCATTGAAGGGCTCGACCCGTCCACGGACGTCCGTGTACTTTGTTCCCCGCTCGCGCGCCTCGTCCCGGTCCGTGCGGAATACCCAGGAGTCGCAGTCGGCGACCTTGTCGCCCTCCTGGTTGAAGAAGGCTGTGTGGTAGATCTGCTGAATCGAGCGACCGGCGAAGCGGGTCTTGTGTTCGATCAGGTCCTTGAGGTGCGCTTCGGTCGAGATCTCGTCTCCGCGCAGGACGTGCTTGTACCAGTTCCAGGTCGCTCCGGCCCACATGGCATGTACGCCGGACAGGCCCCCACAGTATCCTGACACGATGCGGCTGGTCGAGAACAGGAAGCTCGGCAGGGCGACGATGGTTCCGAACTTCGACCGTTTCGCGTGGTCCGGGTCGCACCACAGGGGATTGTCGTCGCCAATGCCATGGGCGTAGTGACGAATGCCGTCGCGGGTGGCTTCGTAGTTCCAGGGCTCCACCGTGTCCGTGATCGTTACCCCAATGCGCCTGTGGAGCTGTTCGAGGCCTTCCTCGGTGATCTTGGGAAAACGGTCCGTCGTGGTTGCATCATGCATTGGGTGTCTCTTGGGTGGATAGTTGTCGGGCGCGCTCGCCGGCCTCGTGATCCCGCAGGGCCTTGCGGTGGACCTTTCCGGCGGGCGTCTTCGGGAGCTCGCCAACGAAGGCGATCGCGCGCGGGAACTCGTGCTGGCTGAGTCGCTCGCGGGTGTAGGACTGGAGGGTGGCCAAGAGGGCTTCGGAAGGCGCCTGGTCCGTGACGATGAAGGCCTTGACGATCTGTCCCCGCGTGGGGTCGGGGACCCCGATGACCGCGGCTTCCTTCACGGCCGGATGCTGGAGCAGGGTGTTCTCGATCTCGACCGCGCTCATCGTCCAGCCGGCGGAGATGATCACGTCGTCGGCGCGCCCTGCGTGGTAGAAATAGCCATCGTCGTCGATGCGCGCGAGGTCCTTGGTCGTTTCCCAGCGGCCCCGGCGCTGGAGCATCAGCTCGCCGACGACCCCGGGCGGGGCAGGGCTGCCATCCGGCAGCTGGACCTGGAGGCGCACGCCCGGCACGGGCCTGCCGAGGGAGCCCGGCTTGACCACGTGGTCGGCGGCACCGGGATAGTTGACAAGCACCACTCCGATCTCCGTGGTTCCGTACATGCTGCACGCAGGCACCGCGAAGGTACGGTCGATGAACCCGAGCGTCTCCGGATCGATCGGTTCGCCCGTATACGAGAGCTTGTCGACAGCGAAGGTGAACGTGTCTGCCCTTCCGGAGTTGTTCATCATCCGATAGTGGGTCGCTGCCGCCGAGACGTTCGTGATCCTGTAGTCCTGCAGCGCGCGCATCAAGCGCACGGGGTCGAAGCGCCCCGCGCACGTTCCTGTGGTGACGCCCAGCGCGAGCGGGGCGAGGGTACCGTGCCACAGGCCGTGGCCCCAGGCGGGTGAGGAAGGGCAGAAGAACTGGTCGCCGGGACGAATCCCCGTGCCGTACAGCGCTGCATACATCAGGGTCACGATGGCCCGATGGGAATGCCGCACAGCTTCGGGGAGCTCGCGCGTCGTTCCGGAGGTGTACTGAAACACGGCCAGGTCGTCGCCACGGGTCGTCAGCCGGTAGCTACTGGGCAGGGTGGACAGTTCCTGCAGCAAGGCGTCGTCGGCGATCACGACCCGGACCCCGGTCAGGCCACGGGCGATGCTCGCCTTGTCGGCGTTCGTGATCAGCAGTTTGGGGGCGCAGTCGTCGATCCGTAGCCGCAGGCCATCGGGCCCGAAGAGCGTGAACAGGGGTACGGTGACGGCCCCTGCCATCATCGCGCCGAACAAGCTTACGTAGAACGGCAGTGACGGCTCCAGCATGAACGCGATGCGGTCGCCAGGCTGTATCCCTTGCCGCTCCAGCCAGTGGGCAAAGCGCGCCGACCCCACACTGAGTTCGTCGAAGCTCAGGATCTCGTCGCGCCCGTCCGTGTGGGCGATCCGCACCGCGGGCCGCCCGGAGCCGTCGGCGTGGCGTGCGATGCATTCGTGGGCGATGTTCAGGTGGTCACGGTTCCCGTCGAAGATCGTCCACAGCGCGCGTGAGCAGGCGTGGGCCTGCGCGTCCTGGAAGCGCGTGTAGTCGGTGAGCTTGGGCATGGCGGACTTCTGCCAGAGGGGGGCAAACGCTCCCGCTAGTTCGAGTACCGGCCTCCGTTGACGCTGAGGGTGTGCCCGGTGATGTAGTCGGCGTCGTCCGAGGCGAGAAACGCGCACGCGCCCGCGATGTTGTCTGGACGGCCGGGGCGTTTCATCGGTGAGCGGGCGGCGACCGCCTCGACAGGCACACCCATTCCTTTCACTCCCTCGCCCCGCAACATCGGCGTGTCGACGAAGCCGGGTGGGATGTTGTTGACGGTAATGCCCGTCGGCGCGAGCTCCTGGGCAAGCGCCTTGGTGAAGGCGATTACGCCGCCTTTGGACGCGGCGTAGGCGGTCATGCGGGCCGAGCCGGTCTGGGCGCTCGACGAGGAGATGTTGATGATGCGGCCCCACTTGGCGGCCAACATGTCCGTGAGGGCGGCCTGGGTACATAGCAGCATGCTCTTGAGGTTGATGGCCATGATGCGGTCCCAGCCTTCCTCGGTGATCTCCATGAACGCCTGAAACTCGGATACGCCCGCGTTATTGACCAGCACCGAAATGGGCCCGAGCGTCGCGCGAGCGTCTTCGACGGCGGCGTCGATCATGGGACGACTCGAGACGTCGACCCGTGATGCCAGGGCCTGCGCGCCACCCTCGCGGAGCTCTGCGGCGGCCCGCTCCACCCCTTGCTCGTCAATGTCCCAGAGCGCCACACGGGCTCCCTCGCGCGCGAAGCGCCGCGCGGTTGCCAGCCCGATTCCGGACGCCGCGCCCGTCACGATTGCGGTCTTTCCATCCAACGACATCTGAACTGCCTCCATGCGAATTGCCTAGCAGGGTGCCCTTGGCACCGCTGCTAGCGTGGAAGCTCCACCTCGACCTGTCCGGTCGCGAGCTTGGTACCGTCCTGGTTTGTCATCTTGACGTCGAGTCGGACCAGCGGTGCCCCCCACGACGACTCGTCCACGCGGGAGATCACTTCCGCGTCCAAATAGGTCACGTCGCCCTCGTAGGCCGGGCTGCGAAACAAGGTGTTGGAGTACCGTACGAAGCCGTCGTGGCCGGCCCAATACGCCACATAGTCCGTGACCCACGCTCCCATGGTGGCGCCGTATCCATAGGCACGAGGCATCCCGATCTCGGAGGCCTTGTCGGTGTCGACGTGCCCGCGGGACGGGCCCACGTAGAGACCATCCCGCAAGCGCGGGTCGAGCTTGGCGCCTTCTTCGTCGAAGCCAAAGCCCTCCACCCAGCCGGGATCCTGGTTGATCCACGGGTCCTTCACACCCTCCGGCGCGACCCAGCGGAAGCTGCCCCAGACGTTGAACACGAAGGCTCGGTACTCGGTGGCAAAGCTGGCGAGCGTATGCGGGCCGATGGCGCGCCGCGGCAAGCGATCGCCGATCGACACCTCCGCGAAGCGCGGCGTCCGGCCCTCGCGGTTGGAATGGATCCAGGCCGTTCGTTCGTTTTCCACCGCGATTCTTTGCTCGCGGGTCCAGCTTGGGATCTCGCCGGCTGCCGCCAGGACACCACGGCGTTCGGCCTCCTTCGCCAGGTACCGGACCGTCGTGGACCGCTCTTTTGCGACCGGGGTGCCGTCTTGGTTCAGGTGCAGTGTGTCGCCCCGCTGGAACAGCGTTGGCCCCGCGAACTTGGTGTCGTTCACCTGATAGTCATGGAAGTGGCGGCGCTGGGTCAACCGGTCGCCCGGTCGCAGCCTCGGCCCGTAGTGCCACCACTCCTCCCCGCCGAAGATCAGGTGGGAGCCCGGAATGTGCCCGACACAGGCGGGCTGCGCGCCGTGTCCATAGTCGATGGCGACGGCGAAGGACTGGGGAGCGACGATGCCACCGAACTTCGACGCCTGGGCGAACTCGCCGTCCCAGTGGATCGGGTTCGGATAGTCCATTGCCATCACCCACCGACGGATGTCTGTCGCGGAGCACGGCTCGATCAGCTCGCCACCGCCGACTTCCTCTCCGACGCGACGCTCCACATCGCTGAGATCAAGTTTCACCTTCGGCGCCTTTGTTCTTGCGTTCATTGTTGCCTTCGTCGCTTTCGCTGTTGACTTCCGCATCTACAGACTCTCCAACGCTCCGTCGGCCCAGGCCCTTCGCTGCAACGTGTCCCGGGTGTTGCTGGGGGCCGCCGGCGGATGAACGCCCCGCCAACGGCGTTCCTCGATGAAGCCTCTTCAGCTCCTGTTTCGCCTGGGTTGGCGACGGCCAAGCACTGGCTTCCAGCGGCCAATGGGTCCGGCGTTGCAGCGCCGCCGACCAGGCCGCCGGCCCAGCCGTGTTACCTACGATTGGCGAAAGGTCTTTCGCGGGTTGCGGCGTTGCTCGCCGAGCTGTTCGGCATTGGGGCGTGGACGCACCCTGCGGCTGGGCCCAGGCGGCTGGCCTCAGCGACAGGGCACAGGAGCGGTATGCTTTTTGAGTTGAACGAGGAGCAGGAATTTCTGCAGCGGACGACGGCGAGATTCCTGGACGAACACACCCCGGCAGACGGGTTGCGTCGTCTGCGGCAGGACGCACGCGGCTTTGAAACGCCCTACTGGCAGCAGGGCGCGGGGCTTGGGTGGAACTCGCTGCTGGTGTCGGAAGACGACGGCGGTGTGGCGGTCTCGGACAGCGGGCTCATCGATCTGACCCTGGTGGCATACGAGTTTGGCCGTCATGCGGCCCCCGGGCCCCTACTCTCGAACAGCGTGGTGACGGGGGCGCTGAGTGCGGCCGGGAGCCACGGGCCGTTGGTCGCAGAGCTGATGGATGGCAGTGCGGTGGCAGCTTTCTGCCATAGTGAGGCGGGACCTGGAGACGGGCTCACCGGGGTCGACCTGAAGATCGAAGTGGACGACGACGCGCTGGTGCTCAGCGGCGTGAAGCGCCCGGTGGAGGCGGCGAACAGCGCCAGCCACCTGCTGGTGACGGGTCGCACCGCCGGCGGGTTGACGCAGGTGGTTGTACCGACCAGCACGGCCGGCGTGTCGCTTTCACCCATGCGGTGCGTGGACCTCACGCGGCGATACTCGGTAGTGGCGTTTGACCGCGTCCGGGTGCCCCTGAGCTGTGCCGTCGGGCCCATCGGCGAAGCCGCACAGGCCGTCGAGCGACAGTTGCAGCAGGCCATCGTGATTCTCAATGCGGAGACCACGGGGGCCATGCAACGCGCCTTCGAGATGACGGTCGAGTGGGCGTTCGATCGATACTCCTTCGGCCGGCCGCTGGCGTCCTACCAAGCGCTGAAGCATCGCTTTGCCCACATGGCGACGTGGCTCGAGGCCAGCCATGCGATCGCCGACGAGGCTGCGGTTGCGGTGGCAGACGGGCGGTCGGAGGCAGGGCTCTTGGTCAGCGCCGCCAAAGCCTACCTGGGCGAAGTGGGTCCTGAGCTGTTGCAGGAGGCCGTGCAGCTGCACGGCGGCATCGGCGTGACCTTCGAGCACGATTTGCACATTTACCTGCGGCGCGTGACGCTCAATCGGACGCTGTTCGGTACGCCGGACGCGCACCGACGCCGGATCGCCGGCTTCGTCGCGGAACAGGAGGGTGCCCATGCCGCGCAGTGAGATCGAGAGTCTGGACGCGTTCCGACAGCGCGCCCGCGCGTTTGCCCAGAAGCTTGGGCGGGTGACGCCCCGGGCTGCTGCCAGTGCTCTGCGAGCAGATCGCTCGGACGAGGAGGAACTCGCCGAGGTCGCGCGCGAGCGCGAGTTGCAGCGCAGACTCTTCGACGCGAACCTGGCCGGGGTCTGCGTGCCACGCGAGTACGGCGGGCAGGGGCTGACGCCGGCGCACCAGCGCGTGCTGAATGCGGAGCTGCGGGGTCGCGAGTATCCCGCACGGCTGCAGGTGCCCACGTTTACGCCGTGCCTGTCGGTCTTGCTGGAGTTTGGCAGCGAGCAGCAAAAGCTGAAGCACGTACCCGCCATCCTGCGCGGGGACGAGCTCTGGATGCAGTTCCTGTCGGAGCCGAGCTGTGGCTCCGACGTCGCGGGTGCCCTCACGACGGCCGTCAGGGATGGCGACGAGTGGGTGTTGAACGGCTCCAAGGTCTGGACGACAGGAGCCTGGTGGTCGGACTGGGGACTGTGCCTTGCCAGGACGAACTGGGATGCCCCCAAACACGGTGGTCTCACCGTGTTCATCTTCCCGATCAAGAGCCCCGGCATCGAAGTCCAGCGCATCGAGATGCTCAACGGCTCCAAGGAGTTCTGCCAGGAGTACCTGACTGATGTGCGGATCCCGGACAGCTACCGGATCGGCGCCGTGGACGAGGGTTGGACGGTTGGCAGCCGTTGGATGTTCTTCGAGGGGATGGGGAACAACTCTCCGCTGGTCACGATGCCCGAGGGTACCGGGCGGGCGACCCACGGTTCCGGTGCGACCATGCATGCGATCGCCAAGGCAGCCGGGACGTTGTCGGACCCGCGTGCCCGGGAGCTGATCGGCGAGGCCGAGTGCCTGCACCGTGTGGGCGAAGCCCTCAAGCGCCGGATCGGTCAGGGCATCATGACCCGGAAACTGCCGGACAAGGCCTCCAACATTCATCGACTGTACGCCGGGCTTGCCGCCACGCGCCGAACCACGATCGCGTTCGAGCTCGCGGGCCCCACCGGCGGCGCCTGGGTCGAAGAAGATGGCGATCTGGCGGAGTGGGGTGCCGATTTTCTCATGCGCCAGGCCTTCTGCATCGGGGGCGGCACCACCGAGATGGCTGCCAACAACATCAGCGAGCGCGTCCTGAAGATGCCCCGGGAAGTCACCCACGACCGCGACCGGCCCTTTCGCGAGGTCCCCCGGAGCGCCAACAAGGCGAGCGCCGACGAGTGACCGGGCTAGAGTACCGGTTCACGTATCCAGGCTACTCTGAGGAGCGAAGCTCCACACAGGCGTCTTCGTCTCCGGCGCCGCATTGGGTCACAAGCTCGTGGTGGTCCGTGCCCGTGCCCTGAAGTAGGCCCGTCTGTGCCAACTCGTGGCAGGCGGCGTTGTCGCCATCCAGGCACCGCTCTGCCAGCTCGTCCAGTTCAGGGAGCTCGAGGTAGGACACGAGCGCGCAGCAACGTGTGCCGGACCCGGGGCCATCGTCGTTCCGCTGCCCGCAACGTGGGGGCCCAAACTCCAGGGGCTTGTCGTCCAAGCCGACGTAGATCTCTTCGGGTATTCTCCGAAAGGGGCAGCCGTCCGTGGGCTCGGCGATGTGCCATTCCCCGTACATGCCGTCGTCTTCGCTGTGGAACTCGAGCACGACCGAGAGTTCCGCTCGGGGTGCCACCTGGGGCCGGTCGAATAGCAGACTCAAGTAGACGAACAGATCCGCGTCGTCGGGCGGTTCGATGTCGAACTCGAGCGTCCCGCCCAGCGACGAGGCGTCGCCACTCAGCCAAAGGCGGGTGCCCCCGGCGGCGAACTCTGGCTGCCCCCGCCCGCCGTCCGGATAGGGGCCAAGCGACGCCCGGAAGGAGCCGGCGACACGCCCGTCCCCGGTCGCAACCGACACTTCAACCCAGGGCACGACGTATTCCGGAGGGTGACACGGCTCGAACTCCGCATCCGGGTCGTCCTGCGAGCGCGCCAGCGTGACGGTGTCGCTGGGCCGCACTGTGATATCGAGAACGGTTTCTGACTGCGCCTCGTCGTTCCAGCGCACGGGGGCCTGGAAGGTGACCATCGCGGGCTCCAGCTGAGCATCGGGATCGAAGCCCAGCTCGCGCGCTTCGGCCAGGGTCATCTCGCGTGTACTCTCAGGCTTGCCCAGACACGCGTAGCTCAATGCGCCGGCCCCGCCGGGGAAATCCCCCGTATCGCCACCTGGCCGCGCTCGGCAGTTGGGGCAAAGGAGTCGCTCCGCCGACTTCGTTTCGTCGGGTCTTGACGCCGACTCCGTGTTGCCGTCTCCACACGCGCCCAGGCACGTGCCTAGGCATGCGCCGAGCACGAACCACGCTCCCGATAGCAGCCTGTTCATGTCTCCTAGTATCGGCGCCGATGGCGGCCAGACAAGTCTCATTCCGCACATTCTATTCGCCTATTCGCACCCCAATGTGCTAAATTGGACACATCATGCAACTGGAGTCGGGGGACCATCCTTGAGCCCGCACGAGGTGATCGCGGTGGAGTTGCTGCGCACCTTGCGAGGCAGGCGGTCGCAGAATGGACTCAGTCGCCGCTTTGGCTATCGGACCAACGTCGTGAGCCGCTGGGAGCAGGGCCGGTATTGGCCCAGTGCGGTTCGGTTCCTCAGGGGCTGTGAGCAGCTCGGGATCGATGTGGGCCAGTGCTATGCGCGCATGTTTCAACGCCCGCCGCAGGAGGGCGCCTCCAGCTCGCCCGCCAGCGGCGCCTCCGTCGCCGCGTTCCTCCAGGAGCTACGCGGCGGGACACCGATCGGGCAGCTCGCCAGGACAGCTGGTGTCAATCGCTTCACCGTGTCGCGTTGGCTCAAGGGCAGCGCTTGCCCCAACCTGCCCCAGTTTCTGCAGATCGTGGATGCGGCCAGCGGCCGGCTGCCCGACTTTCTCAGCGCGTTCGTCGACCCGGAGCAGCTGCCATCGGTGCGGGACGAGTGGCGACGCCTGGCACTGCTCCGGCGGCTGGCCTACGAGGAGCCCTGGTCCCACGCCGTACTGCGGGCGTTGCTTCTAGACATCCACAAGGAGGGGTGTCGCAGCGAGCACATCGCCGAAGCCCTCGGCCTTTCGCCCGGCGAGGTGCGGAAGCTCCTGACCATCCTGCGGAAAGCGGGTCAGGTGAGAAAGGCTTCCTCGGGCTATCGCGCACGACCGACCGCGCGCGTCGAGACGAGTACGGATCCGGTTCGCGCGAGGGGCTTGAAAGCGGCCTGGGTGCGGGCGGCCGCCGAGCGCCTTGAAACCGGCGCCCCGGGTCTGTTCGGATACACGCTGTTCGAGATCAACCGGAAGGATCTCGAGCGGGTCATGGCCTTGCAGCGAGACTGCGCGCGTGCGGTGCGAGCGATCATCCGGGACTCCCAGGACACGGACTGCGTGGGGCTGTACTGCGTGCAGCTCCTGGATCTGGGTGCCACGCCAGATATGGGTGCCAGCATGCCGTCGCACCGAGCGGATTCCTGAAGGCGCATGCAGTCGTAGACTACGAGCCAACCGTTGGCTGTTCGCCGCTATAGGCTCATCAGGGCCACCCGCTGGGCAAAGAGGCGACGCCGCGTTGGACCGGCAGTCGTGTCTTGCATCGGGCGCGGTACGGGAGCAGGCGCACACGGCCCCTGCTCCCGTTCGCCCATCGTCAGCGCGACTGCTGACAGGTGTCAACCTCCCCGCCTCTCACCCGACGCGGATCGAGCTCGCCCCGATCAGAATAGATTGCATTTGCTGGGACACTTGCTCTTCATGGTAACTGACGACACCCATCGAGGTGAGCCGCATCCGACGTCTGAGCCAGGGCCGCCATTGAAGAAGCCACTTGACGAGCTGGATCCGCACAACGTGTCGTCGCCGCCTTCCGCTCGAAGGTTCTCCGATCCATATCCGAACAGGATGTCGTCGTCGTCACCTCCTTTCAGCGACGCAGAGGCGATACCAGCATTCCCAACGATGATATCGTCACCATCGTACCCCGAGATGAAGTTCGCCTTGCCAGCCAGAAAATCGTCTCCGGTTCCGCCATGATGATTGCCGCCGTCCAGGCTTATGATGTGACCGTTCATTACCACTGGAGTCATGGAGAAGCCACAGTGGCTCAGCGTGCCGACCGCGGACCACACGACATCCTTCCCAACGCTCCCGCGGACATAGATGTCGTTGGTGAGGCCGTTCGAATTGCCCAGGTCGAACCAAGTGCAACGGCCGCCGCCGGGTGGCTGAAAGCCCGCCCAGGGCTCCCCGAAGATCGTCCCTAGGACCATCTTGCCGCCACTGGTTGGCATGAATACCTCACGAATGCCCTGTGCTGAGGCTGAGAGGGGCAACATCAAGGTCGCGGCAACGACCGCGGTGCAGATACAGTGACTTCGTAGTTTCATGTTCTCTAGCTCCTATGGTTGTTTGCAGTACATTCCGATCTTCGCGCCGATTGCGACGGCACCCTCCTATGCATCGAGGACTTCCAATGCACGAGACCCGTCGCCTGCATGCTGTAGGATCCCGCTCAATCGACTCCACCGAGCGGTGTCGCTGAAGCTTCTGAGTCTTAGTCCGCCCCGAGCCCGGCCACAGCGGCAGAAGCGCTCGGACCGACCGGATCCGGTTGCAGGGTCTCGCCACGGGCTTCACCGGCTGCATCCATGAGCTCTTGCAGGGTCAGGAAGCGACGAAGTGTCCGTGCATCGGAGGCGTCGGCCTCGATTTCGGCGATCGCGTTGCTCTTCGGTAGACCGCTGGCCTTCCAGGCATCTAGGCCGAACCACAGCACCGCGTTCTCTTGCCCTCTTGTGTGAATCGAGAAGAGGCAGTCGAAGGTCTCCTCGTTGGCGAGCTCTGGAGTGAGCGAGATCATCTGAGCGAGGGCGATCAGATGCTCGTCGCGAGCCTGGGGATCGCACATCGACGACTCGATCTGCTCTGCGAGTTCGTCTGCCAGATCAGGCGCAGTTCGAATGACACCGTCAAGCAGCCCTGTCATATACGTGAACACGGGAGTTGCGACGGCTTCGGCGCTCTGGTCCGGAAACGCCAGCCGCTGAATATCTACCCTTTCGCGCAGCACATCCACCAGCTCTTTGGATTGTTGTTCATGGTAGCGCTGCTCAGCTTGCGCGTCGGAGGGCTCGTAGAGGTCGACCGGGCGGGTCAGAAACGGACGTTCGACCTTCCGGGAGGGCTTCCGATGAAGAGTCGCGGTTCGCGGTCGCCCTTCCTGCTCGCAAGCATCGCCGACCACGGCCATCGGTTCCGGACCGTGCACGCCCGCTTCCGAGCCTTGTGCGACTTCTAAGCCCGGCGTTCGCTGCAGGCCGGCGAAGAAGCCGATTGGAAGCAGAAGGAGGGAAAGGGCCCTACGGACACCCGGCGATGATTGTCCTGAACGGGCCTTGGCTGCTGTCGACGGCAGGCCCGCGGCGAGAACACTGCGCCTTTGAGTCAATCGCATTTCAGCTCCTACCCATGAGTGGGTTTGAAAGCGCCTTTCCACGCTTCCTAGCAACGAACATGCAAAGCGCGGAAGTGCGAGTATCATCGCAGCGTACTTCTGCTTGCCGTCGGTACCCATATGGGCCGTTCGCGGCAATCGACGAGGCGTTTGGCAAGCACGCTGGTCCTGGCGATCGCTCTTGGGGCTCTGTTCGGGTCCCAGGGCCCGCAACTCGACGCGTTTCGGCCGGACTTTCGAGCAAACGTGCTGTTCGTCGTTGACCACGGCACATGCCAGGCGATGCTCTCGTCATGCGATACTGAGCGGACGCGACAGAAGCGGGCTGAGCGACGCAGAGCGAAGCGCGTTCAGCGCAAGCAAGCCCTACGCGGCCAGAAACCGCAAACGACTTCGTAGATTGGGACGTCGTGTTGTCGCCTCCGCCAGGCGTGCTCAAGATGTCCGACGCGCTGCTGCACCTCACCGCCCTGCTCAAAGATAGGTCGCGAGGACGAGCAGCAGATGCAGTCGCCCCTGTATTCTCTAGGGCGGAAAAAGCGCTGTGGAATCGAACGACAAGCGAGGCGGGGTCGAAAGTCATGACTGATCCGGGCTAGGGTCCCGCGGGTGGCGGCATCACTTCACCACCGCAAGCTGTCGCGGGCGCTCGCGACTCGCTCCGCCGCCACCCTTTCGGCGGTCGCCATCGCGGCGTCGTTTAGCGCCTACTTCGCGATGTACGCCTTTCGGAAGCCTTTCGCTGCGGGCGCCTATTCGGACCAGCATGTGTTTGGCCTGGAGTTGAAGCTGGCGCTTGTAATCGGTCAGGTACTTGGTTACACGCTGAGCAAGTTCGTGAGCATCAAGTGGGTAAGCGAACTCGCGCGCGATCGGCGCGGGCTGGCGCTTGTGGGCATCGTGTCGGCGGCCGAGGTCGCGTTGCTCGGCCTCGGGACCCTTCCACCCGCAGGTATGGTCCTTGCGATGTTGCTGAACGGCCTGCCGCTGGGTGCCGTTTGGGGGCTTGTGTTTTCCTATCTCGAGGGTCGGCGGACGTCTGAACTCCTCGGTGCCGGCTTGAGTACCTCCTACATCGTGGCAAGCGGTGCGGTGAAGCACGTGGGCCGCTCGCTGGTCCAGGCGGGTGTGCCGGAGCCGTGGATGCCTGCCCTAGTAGGCATGTTGTTCATGCCTATCTTCGTCGCCGCGGTCGTTGTGCTGGAGGCGCTGCCCGCGCCGTCGACCGAGGACATGCAGGCGCGCAGCAGACGCACCCCGATGTCGGGTGCAGTGCGGCTGGGCTTCCTGCGCGGTTATTTGCCCGGATTGCTTGCGCTCACGATGCTCTACGTGTTGTTGACGGTCTACCGGGACTTTCGCGACAACTTCGCGGTCGAGATTTGGCACGACCTGGGTTTCGGCGACACGCCCGCGCTGCTCAGCGCGGCCGAACTACCTGCGGCTCTTATCTCCATGGCAGCGGTGGCGTTGCTGGTCATGGTTCGCAGCAACCGAGCGGCATTGCTCGCGGTGCACGCAATGATGCTGCTGGGCGTCCTATCGATCGCCGGCGCGACCTGGTTGCATGAGCTCGGCGCAATATCGGGCATCGTTTGGATGGTCTCTGTGGGTGCTGGCTTGTATCTGGCTTACGTGCCTTTCAACTGCATGTTGTTTGACCGGTTGATGGCGGCGACACGGTCGACGGGTACGGCCGTTTTCATGATCTTCGTTACGGACGCCAGCGGCTATGCCGGTTCTGTCCTGTTGCTGCTGTACAAGAACTTCGGCGCCCCCAAGATGCAGTTCCTGGCGTTCTTCACGGTCCTTTCCCATCTCACGGCCGTGGGGTGCGCGCTCGGGTTCCTCTTCAGCGGAGCCTACTTCTTTCGCAGAACGCGTCCCGCAGCTGTGCCCCGTGGCTCCGCGCCCCCAAGTCTCGTATAGCCCGCGCCCGCAAGGTGCACCGCCCGGTTCCACAATGCGAGCCGCATGTGGACTGGTGGTGCTCGGTAGAAGCGACGCGCTCGACGGGCGGGGGAGTGGAGCCGCGGGGTTTTTGGACCGGTCGAAGGCCCCGCGCAGCGCGCGAGCTCTCAAGCTCCGGCGTCTTCTTCTGCGTCGATGCCCGCGTCGGTGTCCGCTTCAGGATCATCGCAGTGACGCGGCTCGGGGAAGTCGATGGGGAACTGCTGACTGGACATGGCTGCCGCGCCTGCTAGGTCGACGCAGCCGCCCGCGCCGAACTGCGCCGCGTTGATTCCGCAAAGACCGTCCTCGGTGCAGCAACTGGTGAGCTGAATGAAGCCGCCCACGTCGATGCTGGGACATCGCGGGTCCGAGTTCGGAGGCGGAGTCGGTTCCATGCACGGCGAACCCATGGCCGACATACCGCAGGTGCCACTCGCTTCGTCGACGCAGCAGGGCGCAGCAAGACCGACCAGGCCTCCAAAGCCGCCTCCTCCAAGGGTGCAGGTCTCGGCGCCGCAGGGAACCGTCGTCGGGGAAGGCTGCATCGTGACACCGCCACTGCTATCTACGTTTCCATCTCCATTGTCATGGCCTGGCGCCTCGCCGTCAGCTGCGGTGTCGCTGTCGCTTTGGCTGTCGCGATCGCCATCGCCATCGCCGTCGCCGTCGCCTGCCATGGCCGCCTGGCCGCCTGCGTCCATCGCGATGCTTGCGTCGTCGTCGCCACAACCGGCGGAGTTCGGAAGGGCTACAAGGGTGGCTACGAGAAGAAGTGCTCTGGTGGTCATGCCGGTCTCTCCTGAACGCCTCCACCGTGGGTGTTGCGCTCGCTGTGATCACTCCCAATGCCAAGGGAAACGAGTGGGCGTGTACAAGTCACGCCGCACCTCGGCAGCTGAGTTCAAGGTGGGTGGGGGACCGGGTGGAATTGGGTCGGCACCGATGCGCGTGTTCAAGCCGGCGCTCCGTCAACTGTCGAAGTACCTCCGCTGGACCTTGCACGCGTGTCTCGGCGCGTCCGAAGATGTTGGGTGTGTCGAGGCCTTCACGTGCGAGGCCTCGCGGAAACCGGTGCCCCTTTGGCGTCGGCTAGCCATTGAGGTGCGTTTTGGCACGACTAGTCTCGGCTGTTGCTGTGTTGTGGGCGATGCGGACGATGAAGACGCTGATGGCTGTGCCAGTCACCGACTGTGCGCCGGAGCGTCTCACGCGTGACGCGAAGAAGTCGTTTGACGCGAGCGATTCGTATACACCCCACGCGGCTTTCTCTAGGTGTGAGAGGTGCTGGCGATGAACGGTTGGCTCACATGGGCTATGGCCTGCACGACCCTAGTGGTCGCGGCTTGCGGAGAAGACGTCGAGGGCGAGCACGGGAGTGCGATCCCGAACGCCGCGACTTCTCCGAGTCTGAGCGGTGCGGGGGCAGACGCACCACCCCCTGCGACCGTACCGCTCACCATGGAGCCAACGACTGGGCCAGCTGCGAGCCAAGAATGGACGCCTGCCTCCGGTGGACCGCCGGACACGCCAGCAACGGGTGCGCCGGGCGCGATGGACCCGGCGCCCATGCTCCCAACTGCCGGGGAGCCGACGCCGGATACCGAGGCAACGGACGACCCGGACCTTGGGCCGGTAGCGAGTGACATGGACGACCCTCAAGGGAGCGACCCGGCGGCGATGAACGCCGATCCCATGGCCGATCCGATGCGGACCTGCGATCGGGCGTGTCTCATCGGCTTCATGGATATGTATGTCGCCGCGCTCGAAGCCAAGGACCCTTCGGGACTCCCTGTTGCCGACAGCTTGAAGTACACGGAAAACGGTGTGCGCTCCGAGCTTGGCGAGACAGTGTGGGCGTCGTTTTCAGAGATGGTCCCCGATTCCCGGCTGGACTTTGCCGACCCGGTCTGGATGAACGTGGGCAGCCAGTTCGTGTTCTACGAGAACGGCCGATCCCTGGTCCGATACCAGGCGCGGCTGAAGGTGGAAGGCGGTGAGATCACCGAAATCGAGGCGATGGCGACGCGGGCGGGAGACCACTTCTTCTTCGCGCAGGACAACCTGGAACCCCAGAGTGTGTTTTTCGAAACGCCCGCCAATCCGAACACGCGCGAGGAGCTCATCGCGGTAACCAACCTGTACATCGACGACCTCGAGGGCAAGCTGACCATGCCGCTGCCGGTGGACGAGAACTGCGCGCGCTATGAAAACGGCTTCCCCATCGTCCGCAATGGGGCAGGGTTCCGGGAGAACTGGGGCTTCATGATAGAGCCGCGGCGGATTCAGATCGTAGATGAGGCCATGGGTATCACCTGGGGCTACCTGCCATTCTATCCGGGCACGCCTGACCCGCTGATTGTGGGCGAGGCTTTCAAGATCTGGGACGGGGAGTTCAAGATGATACAGGCGACGATGCGCTACCAGTCCACGGCCGAGTGGGACGACTGACCTCGGAAGGGCACGCACGGCGAACAGATCTTCCGTGGTGCGAAGACGAACACGCACGTACGGACTCGCCTACAAGGATCGCGGCTGCGCTATGGCGAGATCCGTGTTTCTCCTAGGATTTCGTTTCGTTCCGTTGGAAGGCCTGCAGGGGCAGGGCTGCGCGCCGACGTCCCTCTGTTGCAGACCTGCTTGCCGTGCAAGATCGCAGAACGCGCGCTAGAGAGGCATGATCGTGCGTCGCTATGGGACGGCACGATCGAGCGCATCGCGTGCACGGGGCCGTTCAGCCCGAGCGCGGCGGAGAACTGACTGTTGGGCGCATTGGCATTCTGCAGCTTCCGCACGCCGCAGCGCGCCTGCCAAAAGAACTGGAAGCAGTGGGACGCCGAGCGGCGGGCGTGCCGCCGGCGGAGGCGCCGGCCGACCCACCCCGCACCCATGACCGCGCCAAGCCCGAAGGCGGCCGTGGAAGGCTCGCCGTCACCACCCGGGCCCGCGCTCACAGTACAGCTCTCGGCGGTCATCGCTTGCGCGCCTGCGTCTTCTCGAGCGCCCGCACCCATCCCGCAGTGCAGGTCGAGCGCCTGACGGCAGGCGCCCTTGTTCCGGCAGGCTGCTCCCTGGCCCTCGCACCAGGGTTGGATCACCGTTTCCGGCACACCGGGGCACGCACTCATGTCATCGCAACTTCGCGGCTTGGGGGGCTCGAAGCAATCGAAGTTGAACAGGCCCGGATCGTGGGTCGCGACGACCGGTTGACCAACGTGCGCTCTCGTCAACGCCCGGGGGTGTTGAGGCGCATGGCGTTGATGAACACTCGAGACAGTTGTTCGATCGCTTGTTCGAGTGTGCAGTCGATGGCGCCCTGCACTAGCCACATGTCCGCGAAGCGGTGCGTGAGGGCGCCCAGGGCGGCGGCGGTCAGCGTCGGATCCAGCTTGGGATCGGCGAGCTTGCGTTTCTGCAGCTGTCTGATGGTGGCTGCGACCCGTTCGGTGTTGGCCTTGAGCCGGGACAGACGCAGGGCGTTGATTTCCTCGTCGTAGTGCGAGACGTGTTCGATCAGCCCCATGATGCGCGCCTCGCGACGATAGCTCTTGAAGTGGCGGCGCATCGCCTCACGCACGCGCTCCTCCGGCTCGAGTTGTGTTTGGGCCAGGATGACGTCATCGAGGGGCGCGAATAGCTGCTCGTCCACGGCGGCCGCGACTTCCCGGAAGATCTCCGTCTTCGAGTCGAAGTAGTAGTAGAAGGAGCCGTGGGACTGGCCGGCCCGCTTCGAGATGTCGGAGATGCGGGCGTCCAGGAAACCATGCTCCTCGAAAATCTCCTTGGCGGCCTCGACCAGCCGCTCGCGGGTCCGGGCGCCCCGCGATGAACGTGGGCCGGTGGTGTCGCCTTCCTGTTCTGATCGCTGGCCCTGGGCGCTCCGCGAAGGGCTCGCCGTCCGCGTCGCCGACTTGCCTTTGCGAATCCGTGTTGCCCTACCGGGTGGTTCGATCGCCTTGCTGCGGGTCGCGGACTTCTTGGTCACGGACTTCTTGGTCACGGACTTCTTGGTCACGGACTTGGTCACCGACCCCTTCGCCGGCGTGTTGGGCTTCCGCGAGGGGTGGCGGGCGGAACCTGTTTGAGGCGTCCTGGACCCCGGAGACGCGCTCGGGGCAGACGGCGTGGCAGCCGGCGCTGGCGGCCGGCTCCGGGTGTAGGTCATCCGGGGACCATGCCATATCCGGAAAAAGCCTGCCATCCATCACGACGATAGTGACCAAGTCGCCCTATGGTTCGAAGCAAAGCGCCCGCATCTTCACGCGATTGGTGTATGAGAGGAAGCCGTGGCTGGTGCTGTGGCGTGCTTCGATGGCCCTCAGCGCGCCATGTTCGCACAGGTCCAGCAGGCGCGCGTAGGCGTTGTCCGCGAAGTCCGTGTTGGTGGCAATGCCCAGAATCACGAACTGCTCCGCCTCTGCCTCGACCGGCCACGACCCTTGAAGATCCTTGAGGTTGTCGATGCCAGCGACCGCCACCCGGTGGACGCTGTGGGTGCATCCGGAAACGAGCACACTCGCAAGCAGGCAGATGGCGGCGGCGCGGACCTTACCCATCGGCTTCATGTCCGGCCACCCGTCGAGGGTGCTCGAGCGACTTCCTTCTTGGTGCGCCCGCGCTCGGCTGCACCCGCGTCGCGGGCGGTCTTGCTTCGGCCGCCCCCGGTCGGGGCGTCGACGCAGTAGCCCTTGGCGGTCACCTGACGTTGCTCCAGGAGCAAGTACCAGTAGGTCTCGTACTTGGTAAAGATGCCCGTGACCCGCCCGTTCGGGCACTGTTGGCGCAGGCGGTCGCGCAGTCCATCGGCGAAGTCGTTGCTGAAGTGAATGCCAGTTGATAATGGTGCATGCGCGCACAACCCGTGAACGCAAGCGCCATGGTTGCGGCCCCAAGCGCCAGCACCGCCTTCGGTTCGCACAATCGCATGGGAGGGACAACAGCAATCCGCGTGCCAAGGTGAGACGCCTGCGATGGTTCGCAGCACTGACCTATCCTGGTGGTTCGTAGGCGTTCGAGCGACGCACCACAGGCACACCCCTGTGCACGAGTGGCACGTGCCGACGGCCGCCATGAAGCAACTGTCCCACAGCGAGTGGCCGGGTGGTGCGTTCAGTGCCTCGACGTTCCGACCCTTTTGCCGGTTTCCGCATCGATCGGGTTCGCGCGACGGCCTGCGTGCGACGGTGATCGAGGTTGGGTACGTCACGTGCAGTCGATGGCAGGTAGCCCGGGTTCATGGCCAGCTTGTCCATCTCTGCGTCCGCGACAGGGCGGATTACAGTGTCGTTGTCTGTCATGGCCGAGTGGGCAGCAGAAACTCGACGAGACACGGGTCCGATAGCAAGCTTCGCCGATGTCGCTAGGCGCCACGATGTGGGTGCTGCTGTCCGCCGGGTTGCATGTGGCGTGGAACTCCTTGGTCAAGACCAGCGCGAATCCAGTCATCTTCTTGGGACTTAAGGGGCTATTTCTTATGCTCGTGGCGGCGCTTGTGGTGCCGCTCATTGGCCTGTCGGGCCTCGGTACCGATGCATGGCTGGCCATCGGGGCATCGGGGATCCTGCATGCCCTCTACGCACTGTCGCTTGCGCGCGCCTACGAGCGCGGGGACATCTCTTTCGTATATCCCATCGCGCGTTCCGCCCCCGCCTTTGTGCCCCTGGTTGCGTGGGGCGTGTTGGGGGAGGATCTCACCCTGGCGGGCGCGGGCGGCATCGCGTTGGTCGTCGGTGGCGTGCTGCTGCTTCAGATCCGTGACGGTGGCCTGTCATGGGCCACCGTGGTCCGCTCCCTGGGGCGTCCCGATGGTCGCTGGGCGCTCGCGACCCTGGCGTGCGTTGTCTGCTACTCGCTCGTCGACAAGGCAGGCATGGTCACCCTGGCGAATTCGCGGGCCTATCCCCCTGTGGTGCGCGCTCCGCTCTACTTTCTGCTCGAGAACGCGATCGCCTACACCCTGTACTTGGGTCTGCTCGTCTGGTGGCGCCCTCCGGATGCCCTGAGCGTCTGTCGTGGCCACTGGCGAAGCGCCCTCGCGAGCGCCGTGATGACGATGGCGTCGTATAGTTTGATCCTGCACGTGATGCAGACGGAGCCGGTCAGCTACATCGTGGCCGTACGCCAGTGCAGCGTCGTGCTCGCGGTCGTATTTGGATGGCTGCGCCTGCGGGAGCCCCAGGGGCCTGGACGCGTATTCCTGTCGGGCCTGATCGCTGCTGGTGTGGCGATCGTGGTTTGTTTTGGTTAGCGACCTTGCGTCGGGGTTTCGTAGGCGTTTGAGTCGGGTTTGATCGCGTTGTTTTGGCTGTATGCGTTTGGACAAGGTCGCTAGGGGGGGTGAGTTGCAGGCGACAGTGGTTTCCGGTGGCGCTGGGGTTACATGCCTTGTTGGGGTGGGGAGGAGGCCAGCTATCTTTCTTGGCCGTTAACTTCCTGGTTGGCCTCGTGGTTGGCGTAG
>JAPPOR010000770.1 GCA_028817905.1 Myxococcales bacterium | reverse complement strand
GGTTGACTGTGGCGTACGGGGAGGGCAGGAAGCTTTCCTTGGCATGGTGCGCTAGCGGGGGCGCCGCGACGACGGCAGCTGATACAGCCGCCACAGCGGCTGGCCATTGGACCGGTGCTGGATCCGGGCCCGCCGGCCCGGGTACAAGGGTCACGTCCCTTGGCCCATAGATGAGGCCAGCTTCGCCTGTGAGCAGCGGGTCGTTGAGGGGGATCCGACCGTCTTGCAGCGTGATTGTCCTCGCCTGCGCCAGGGATCCTTGAACCGCCACCAGGCAGCCACAGATCGCGAGCGCGATGATTGAGATCTTCGTTTTCACCGTTTGTGTTCCTTTCTCTTGCTTTCCTTCTTTTGAAGCGAGCACACGCCCGCCGTTCGCCCGCGACTCAGTTCGCGGTGCGCAACGCCATCGCCATCACCCGTGTGGCCTACGTGCGCGTACGGGCTGCCCGCCCGCCGTCGACCCCGCTTGGGTCGGGGGCGACGCGTCGTGGGCCGGTCTTCAGTGTCCGGCGTTCCTCGCTACCACGGGTGTCCGAGTGAATAGCTGGACTGTCCAGCTCGCCAGGGCCTTCGCGCGAGTACCGATCCATCGGTACTCCGCGTCGCTGATCAACAGCAGCTCGGCGGCGATCATGAATAGCGCAAAGCTGACTAGCCCCATCAGGACACCGATGCCCAGATGAAAAGTGATTCCCATGATCACAGCCAGTACCCGCGTTCTCCGATTCAAGAACACCAGCGCGGGGAACCCGATCAGGAAGAACACGGTCACGTAGCAGACAAAGGCCAGCAGCGCCCCGTTGTAGAACAGAATGTCACTCACTCCTGGTAGCGAAAACTCCGCGGACTGCAGGACGTAGTACAGGGCCGTGCCGTTCTGCCATGTTTCCCCCTGAACCTTGCTCAGCCCCGAGACCGCGTAGACGATCGACAGCTGCAGCGCAGCGCACAGTACGGCGAGGTTGTGGAACAGGTTACGCAAGCGCCGAGCCACCTCGGGGGCACGCGCCCAGATTCCATCGGTCAGCGACGGGCCAGCATCAAGCCGCATGAACATCGCGTATACGAACATGATCGCCATGATGTTATCACCCCCGTCCCAGATCAGCGTGTTGCGCTCATATAAGGAGTACCAGAGCACGTAGGTGACCGGTGTCAGCAAAAGGGGCCAGACCCCCAGCATCCACAGCATGGCGGCCAGGATGCCTGCATGAAAGACGAGCTCGAACCACAGAACGCTCTCACTCCACGAGTACAGGGAGAACCCCCGGATGTTCTGGGTGAAATCGCTGAACTCAACGATGCCGTCGGGGCCGAATAGGTAGCCGCGGTCGTGGTAGTTGAGCAGGAAGACGAGCAGGGTGTTTGCACCGGCCACGATTCGGAAGATGGCTGCCCCTGTGAGATGGCGCCCTTCCGTCAGCCGTTCTGCCCGGTTCAAGAGAAATCCGAGTGCTCGCCGCATGCCTGTCATGACCGACCCCCATATGTGCTGACGCCCTGAGCGTAGGGCATCCAGTTGAACTGAATCCGGTCGTGGCCCCGTTCAGCACTCCGGTCGAGACGCCGGGAAAACGGTGGGGCCTCGATGCGCGTTATCGCCGGACGCACGGCGAGGATGCGTGCGCCGGGAAACATTCGCTTGCATTCGATCGATGCGACTCGCCCGAATACCTGGAGCCCACGCTCCTGGTTTCTTTCCTTTTGACGGGTGACCGCAGTAGCCGCTGCGCGGACATCCGGGTCGGTACTGTTTGAAAGCTTTTCAATTGAGGCGTTGAGGAGGTCGGTCTTGGGGTTCGTGAGTGTAAGCGCAGCTACCTGGGCCCTGCGCAGCCGGAAGGCCGGGCCCAGGCGATAGCGGTGGTGCAACCAGTACAGGTCGGTCGATACATCGCGCTCGGAGCTTTCCTCAACCGATCCGTCAGGGTGCTCGAGCCGGCAGGCAACTCCTAGAAACGGAGCCTTCACCAGCGGGTCCGGTGCGAATAGCTCCCAGCCCTGTCCGAAGTACGGCTCGACGTACGCTCGCAGTGGACCCATGACGCTTACCTTCATTGGATTCAGTGGCATCACGTAGAACGCTGTGGCGCCGAAGTGAACGCCGATTACACAAAGCCCGATGAGCATCGCAGCTAGGAAGACAGGCGCCGCTTTTGGCGTCGATTGGTTATTATGCTCGTGCTTCACAGTGCCCCCAAGAATGGTTTTGCTCAGGCCCGCAATAGGCGGGTGACATTCCCTTGTCTCCACAGATTCATTCCATACGCTCATCCGGTCTTCATCACCCTCTGGGGTTACTCGGGCGATCTCGCACTGTACGAAGTCGGATCTGCTCGCCGTTAGTGAAGGACAGGCTATGCCTTGTGCCCATGTCGAGGTCGACGCCTGGTAACAAACGGCGCGAACCTGTGCGCGTTCATCTGGTCTTGGTGGCGCGCCGTCACGACCCGCTGCCTACGACGGGTGATACGCGGACGGAGGTGTTGGTGGCCGAGTGCAGGCATCGACCGGCACCGGTATTGCTGACAACGCGTGCAATCGACAGGTGCCGGCGCTCCTTCGCAAGAGCGGTCACTCCCGCGTGGTGCGCGCGCCACGACCAGCGTGCTGCGCGGCGGCGTATCACCCGCGGGACGCTACGCTCTACGCGCGGTGGCCGATGGTGCGCCGTAACCGTCTCCCAGCCCGCATCCATCACCAAATCACGCGCCCTCGTACAACTGCTCGACTCCGCAGCGCTTTCGCTTCAGTCGAAAATACAACGACTATTCCCTCCTTCACCGAAACCGCTGCGAAGCCGATCACTTGCACGATCATCACGTGCCTTGGTGATGGATGCGGGCTAGTCCGCAGCGCTCGATTGTCTGGGCAGCACGGCCAAGCGCGGAGAGAGACGAGACCGGGACCATGTGCAAGCTCGCAGGGCTGAAATGCAGCGCTGAGCGTGCGGGTCCGCGTCGTTGCCTGTGAAAACGTGGGCCCTTGTGAGGACAGGCGGCAAAGCCGACCGGTGATAGCGATCCGGTCGGCCGTGCCTCTGGGGCGCCCGTTGCGTGGGTTGGCCCTACGGGATGTCGGTTACTGCTCCTTCACCGTGAGCGTCACGTCCAGTGGGTCGTTCCGGTTCGTCATGCGGAAGTAGTGCAGTCCGCCCTCACCGACCATCAAGGAGCCTCGCACGGTGAAGCTTGTGTCGATCTCGTTTGCTCGCAGTACCTCTGTGACGCGCCCTTCTTGGCCAAACTGATCGACGGCGTAGAGGGAGTGTTGGAGGTTGGTCGAGTTGCCGTCCGCTTGGACAGCATCGGCAATGAACTCGTAGTCCCCCACATTCAACTCCGTGGAGAACCACACCTCCCGCTCCGACGGGTCACCGGACGCCAACGCAAAGGATGCGGGGTCATCGAGAGACAGTGGGGTCAGGGTCGGGCAGTCGACAAATCTGGGAGACGGTACGGCCGTCCCGTTCACGAAGATCCCCAGCAGATAGTCCTCCATCGAGAAGTTTGGCGTGACTCTGAGCACCATGGTCTGGTCCGACTCCACTTCGATAAACGTGGCTATTCGCGTACGCCAGTCGATGTCGTTGCCCCGCAGGAGTCTCCCTTGGTCGACGCCGTCCCCGTCTAGCCAGTCGACGGTGAGGCCGATGTTGGTGTGATCGCCGTCCGAGGTCTCTGCATCGAGAACGAGGTGATAAAATCCCTTCGCGAGCTCGATACGCCAGTAGTGCTCTTGATTGCTGACACTGTCGGGGTCGATGCGACCACCGACGAGCTGACCGAGGCTGAAGCTTGTGGGTTCGCTCCGCGATGAGCTGACCGACGGGTCGCTGGGCTCAATCGTTCCGCACTCCGCTTGCAGGTACATCGGCGTGGACGGAATTGCCTCGTCCACAGTCATGCTTTCTTGTTCGGGAAGGTCGTCGTCCGTGCCCTCGGCGCCGACGCTGGCACTCTCGTCATCGCGGCCGACCGCTCCGTTGTCGTCCGAGTCGTCGGACTTGTCACCTTCTCCTCCGGCCTCAACGTCCTCGTCCTCGTCATCGTCTCCGGACACTTTGAGGTCGGGAGCACTCAGCGATCGACCCTCGCGATCGGACTCCGAAGAGGTTTCATCGTTCGACTCGTCCGCGTCCGAATCGTCATCCCCCACTTTCACCGTACAGCCCGCGACCAGTACGAGTGCGAGCGCGAGCGCAGGCGTCTCCAGTCGATGTGCCATCTGAACCAGCATGTCGTCCTCCTTTGAGAGACCAGGTAGCACAGTCTCCTCGTAGGCGCATGACGTCGAAGGGCCGCTGGCATTCTCGTACAACGACGATTTTCTTGGAAATAGTCAGTGATGGCCTGGAAGGTTTGCGGGTCTCACGACGATGGCAGTACAAGTTGTGCGCAGTGACCGAAGGGAGACCTTGAGATTTACTGAAATTCCCGACGCACGAGCCCGTCCATACCCGTTTCGCGCAGTGGCCGCCGGGGGCGCTCTTCATTCGGTCGCACGGCCTCGGTCGTGCGTGACAGGCGCGGTCAGGTTTCGTAGATCAGCAAGCCCGCTTCGTCTCGATGGCGCTCTGCCTGGCCCCGCAGGCGCAGGTGCTCGAGGTGAGCGTAGGTTTCACTTTCCGCCATCGGGCCCCAGCTGCGTCGTTTGAATAGTTTGCAGCTGTAGGCCTCGACGCTTGCGGCACCGAGTCCTTGACCGATCTCTCGGATACGTGTCAGCCGCTCGTCATGGTGGGCGCGAATCGCACGAGCACGGCTTTGCAGGTCGAAGAAGGGGTGACCGTGTGCCGGGAGACAGTGCTGGGCACCTTCGATGCCCGCCACCGTGTCGAGGGAATCATAGAACGCTTGCAGCGGATCAGCTCGGTCCGAAAGGCCTGAGATGTGTGGCGTAATCGATGGCAGCACATGGTCACCCGCCACGAACACACTGCTGACGGGATCGTGCAAGCAGATATGATCCGCGGTGTGGCCTGGCGTAAACCATACGAACCATTCCCGCCTTGCCAGGCGAAGCATGCTGCCGTGTTCCACCACGTGCGTGATCTGAGGCAGGAAGGCCTGTCCTGCTTCCCGCATCTTCTCCCAGCGCGCGCGCTGCTCAGGCGATATCTGTCGCGGCTTGCCACCCCAGGGTGTGGGGTCAGACTGCTGGGGCGGAGATGATGGCCACGGCTCTTGGTCGCTACGTTCGACGGGTAGGGGGCGTCGCGACGCGTAGGGGTCGGGCTCGGCGGCGCCGTCGGGGCTCGCAAGACGATCGTCCAGATCGTCGACACTCGGCTCCGGCGTGCACACCGCGAGCTCCTTGCCCATCACGCGAAAGGCGCGGTGGGCGATGACTTGGCAACCCGTTTCAGCGAAGAACCGCCCAGCGCCACCGAAGTGGTCTGGGTGCGAGTGCGTGACGACGACCGTATGCACGTCCTTGGGTCGCAAGCCCGCTTGCTGCAGACGTTCTTCGATGGCCTGCCAAGTGTCCTCTCCGGGCAGCCCCGGGTCCACAACCGCTGCGCCTTCAGAGTCGAGCAAGCAGTACATGTTGACGTGGCCGAGGCCCGGCATTTGGATCGGAAGCTGCATTCGCAGGACGTCGGGCGCGACTTCCTCCACTTCGGGGCTGGCCTCTTGTTGCTCCTGTTTCACACGGCACACTCGGTTTCACCGCCACAGCGGGTTGGGATGGGTTGCGTCAACCCTGCATCGCCTCGCTTGGTGATCGATTTCACACGGCTTTCGGCGCCCATGCAAATACAGGGAGTATTCCCGTCGGTCGTCGAAAAGCCGCCTGAAGCCGAACCCCAGCGCGATCCGACTCGGAGTTCATGAATAATCCGGGCTAGCTGTACCATCACTTTCCGGTTCTTGCAGGGCATGCCGGCCGAAATCTTGTCTGGGTTGCAGGCTGCGGCGGCCAGGACGGGAAGCCGCTGGGTTTTCGCACTGCCTGGGCGGGCCATCGCCATCGACTGCGCAGTAGGCGCCCGGAGGAGGTCGCTAGCTCGGCGTTCCTAGACAAACCAGCTGGCTTCGCGGCGCTGGGAGCGCCTCCTATCGCTCGTACACCACGAGGGGATGAAGTCGCGTTCTCTTGCGCCTCGGACCTCGCTAGCGGATCTCGCTGTCGGAGGAGGTGCGGCCACGATCAATGTCGGTCAGGTCGCCGCCGTCGCTGGTGGGGACCGCCCGCCGGGTGTGGCTTGACCACGGCTCTGTCCACCAGGCGTGCCGGAACGCCCTTCAAGAGTCCGGGCGCGGCCGGGTCGCTGACTACGACTGCGCCGGCGGCCACCATGGTACCGGACGCGAGCTTGATGCCTTGAATGATCGTCGCGCCGGGCCCCACATGGCACCCATCGCCGAGGGAGACCTGTCCACATAGCACGGCGCCGCATGCGATGTGGCAACTGTCTCCCACGTGGCAGTCGTGATCCACGCTCGCACGCGTGTTGACCAGCGTGTTCTTGCCCAAATGGCTGCCCGGTTGCACCACTGCGCCAGCGAGCACTTGCGCCCCCTCTCCGATGTGGGCGTACTTCGACACGGCGGCCGATGCATGAATCACATTTGCGAAACGAAAGCCACGGGCCGACGCCTCGTGGTAGATCTCCGCGCGCCTTCCAAAGGGCTCTAGCGACCCGATGCCGTTGGCGAGCTCCACCTGGTCCCTCGAAAAGGCGCTCAGCCCGTCATCGCTCGCGTATACGGGAATGCCCATTATGGGATCTCGGGGGGCAGGCGGAGCGACATCGACGAACGCCAACACGCTTCGGCCATTGTCAAGCAATGCGTCCGCCAAGACGCGCGCGTGTCCTCCCGCACCCAGGATCACGACACGCGGCAGCGTGTTTACGCCGGTGTCGCCTTCCTCCGCCACGGCTCAGAACCCCCCCATCCCGAGGCCTGGACCGTCTGAGACGCGGGGGCAACGCTGACTGTGTCGGGGGCTTGGCCAGGGAAGGGCACAGCTCGATGCTCTGGGTGTGGCTGTAGGCATCATGACGACGCGGGCGGGTTTCGGAGGCACGTGTCCATGGGACTTCCCCGATCGTAGCAACGCTCATGCCAGCAGCGTCGGAACCAGCGCTGCGCAGGAGGAACGAGCGCAGCCTAGCTTGTGTCCATCCCGAGAACGGTACTTTTCGACGTTGGTGTCTGCAGTCCGAGCAGACGAGGTGGGCGACCCGCGGAAAATGGGAACCCGGCCCGGCGCAGCCCGCATCCATCACCAAATCACGCGCCCTCGCACAACTGCTCGACTCCGCAGG
>JAPPOR010001011.1 GCA_028817905.1 Myxococcales bacterium | reverse complement strand
GAGACAATCTCGGACGTAGCCGAGGGCGCGTTTGTGATCTCCGCCGATCCGATGCTGGGAGCATTGCGCGAAGCGGAGCACCGGCAGCCATCCCGGAACTTTGGCGGCCCATTGTTCCAGTTCGCGCATGATGCGTCGCAACCGTGCGAGGTCGTCGCAGCACGACAGCGCGCACAATTCGGTGAACAGCAGGCTCGCCGCGTAGTGCTGCGGGACCGGTTTCTTCACCTGCGCGACCAGGTAGCGTTCACGCTCGTGATCGGCTTGTTCCCCCCTGCCGTGCCACAGGGAGTGCAGCATGCGCAGGCATAAGCCCTCGGGAATCGAGGTGCCGGCCTCCAGCGCATCGGCCGCCGCAAGCACTCCGTCCCGGCCCATGGCAGCGTTCACCAGCGCGCGCCCAAGCAGTAGCCCGTCTCGCATGCCGTAGTAGTAGGCGTCCGGCATGTCGGCGTGGTCCGGTTGCGAAAGGCGCGTCAGCATGGCCGTATAGGTGTCATGTGCCTGCAGGTAGCGTCCTGCCAGTCTATCTCCCAGACCTCGGCGCAGTTCTTCCATCACGACGAAGAATGGCGAGACCGTCGTGAGCGAAGCGAGCCTCGGAAGACTATCGAGCAACTCGCAATCGAAGGTGCCCGCGGCGATTCCAAGTACTTCACTGACCGCGGCGCTCAGACGCGGCAGTGCCTGGGTGGGCAAGAAGACGCGCGGCCGGGGCTGTTCGGCACAACCCGCGAGCGCACGGCGGGTGGCTTGCGCTCCATCTAGGGTAACGTCGAACGATGCTTGCTCATGACCCTCGTCGCGGGTGCGATCGAGCGGCAAAAGGGGCCTGCTTCGAGCGAGCGGGTCCAACCCCGCGTCATGCTCACACTGGCGAACGACCTCCATGGCCAGGTCCCTGGCGAACGGTGACCCAAGTGCATTGCACACGGCGGTCATCCGCGTCCGCAGAGCAAACCGATCGGCTTCCGGGCGGTTCATACGCTCACAGAGATCGAGCGCGGTTTGCCACGTCTCGACGGCATCCTGGGGGAGTGTATTCAAGAAATGCGTCCAGATGAGCACGTCACGGTCCGTCTCTTCCTTGGTGCGCCTGGCATGCTCGACCAGCACGTCCAGTGCCCGCGACGGACGATCGGCCCGCAGCAGATGCTGTCCCAGTCGGAAGTGGCTGTGCTCCGCCTCGAAGCGATCCGCGACCCGGAGGTGGAGCTCTTGGGTGGCCTGTCGGTCGAGCGTCGCAAGCAGAGGGGAGATCCAGCCCGGCTGGTCAAGGGTGTACTGCTGTTCTTGCTGGCGGACAACGCCCCCAGCGAGCAGTTCGTCTAGGCCGACCACGGTGTTGCGGCTGTGGCTGCTTTCGTCCTCCAGCAGGCGCAGGCATTGCTTGCGCGTCCACGGGTCGCCCGGCGCGAGCGCAAACGCTTGGCCAAGCATGCGCGCTTCTTCGCTGAGGCCCGCGACGCGCTCGGCAAGCGCATGCGCAAGGCTGTCGGGCAAGTCGGCTGGGTCGACATGTGGGGCGAGCGTCCAGGTCCCCGCGCGGTACTGCGCCACCCCGCGTTCGACGAGGTGCCGCGCCAGAAGCATCAGGTCGCGCGGATTGCCGGCCGAAAGCCGATGGAGCTGGTGTGCGACCATATCGAGGTGCGCCACGTCCCAGATCGACGCGAGCAAGGCCGTGGTTTGCTTGGGGCTGAGCGGGCCGAGGGTGACCTGGCTCGCCACCTCGTGCAGGAAACGCAGGGGGCCTGTGGCCTCGTCCAAGGCCGTCTCGTGGGCGCTGACGAGGACCACGATCGAGTGGTTTCGTGATGCGTGAGCGAGCAGCGAAAGCAGCACCAGTGAGGACTCGTCCACGCGGTGCACGTCGTCGATGACGAGAACCGTTGGGTGCTCGTCACTCAGGGCCAGGATCCAATCTTTCAGGGCGTTCTGGAGCTTGCTCCCGTCCACATCGGTCCACTCGGGGTCCAGCTCGGCCGATTCGTCGTCTTCGTCCACACCGACGAACACGCGGGCCAGAGCGTCATGGTGCGGACCCGCTAGCCTCCGAGCTGACTTCGGGTGCGCATTGAGCAGCTGCTCGGATAGGGCAGCGAGTGCGCCGTACTCTCGCGCCTGCGCGTGGGCCGGCGAAGTTTGCGCGACTGTGCAACCAAGGAGCTTGGCTTCGGGCGCGAGCGCCTCGAGCAGGCGAGTACGGCCCTGGCCGCTCTCCGCCTGCAGCATGACCGCACCGCCTTGCCCGCTTGCCGCCAATGCGATCGTCTTGAGCAGAACAGCCATCTGGCGGCTGCGGCCGCACAGCCGAGGCGCATTCAGGTACGCCTGCGAGATGACCAGCTGTTCTTCCAGAGGCAGGCCGGCTATGGCGTTGAGTCGCTCCAGTACCACGCCCGCGCTTTCCGGGCGATGTTTGGGGTCGTGTTGGAGCAGCTGAAGGACCAGGTCGTCGAGTGCTTGAGGCACGTCGGTAGTGATTTGCGAGGGCGGGACAGGCGCTTTGGACCAAGCGATCTGAAGTTGCCGGAAGTCGCGTGCGGGATAGGCATGGCGGCCGCAGAGCATGTAGTACAGCGTCGCGCCCAGTGAATACAGGTCGGCGCGCGCATCGAGCGGCCGCATGCCGACCACCTCGGGGGGGCAGTAGGCGGGGGTACCGACCACGGAAGTGCTTTCGCCCATGGGCAGCATCGCCCCGAAGTCGATCAGCTTCGCTTCGCCACTGGCGGTACAGTGGATGTTCCTGGGGCTGATATCGCGGTGCACCAGGCGTCTGGCGTGCAGGATCGAGAGGGCAGAGCAGACATCACGGGCCACGGCGGCGGCCGTTCGAATGCCGAGAGGCGACAGGGACGAGACATCGCCACCGTCCAGGAGCTCCATGACGTAGAAGGCTCCGCTGTCTTCTACCCGGTAGTCGTAGGCCTCCACGATCCTAGGATGTCGGAGTTGACACAGGGTTCGATACTCGGCCTCGAACAGCGTCCGCGCCATTTCCGACGAGCGATCCGTGCCGACCCTCCGGGGAAGCAGGCGCTTGAGCGCGAGCTCGCGCCCTGTGCTTGTGTCGAGGACGCGATGGACGATCGCCATGCCACCCCGCCCGAGCTCCTCGAGCAGTTGGTACCGCTCGCCAAGCAACTCCTGATCCCCGGAGGTGGTCCGGTCGCCGGTGTCAGTCGTAAGAGCCGCTTTCCCCAACGTGCGTGATCCGATCAGCTAAACAGCTTACACGGCTATCCTTTCGGTTGACTTGAGGAGTTGGCTGGCCTTCCAGTTGCTTACATCACCTACATCGGCGCATGCGGAGGCGCCTTCGGGCCGCACCGCTACTCCTGATTACGCATGCCGATGCTTGCGTGTGCTGCATCCAATGTGTCGTCGGGCGGCAGCGCGGTGGGGGGCTTGTCGGGCTCCGGCGGGCGCTTCGGGATCGCTTCCGCGTCGAGCTCTGCGAGTACTTCCTTCGGGAACCATCGCGCGATCCACAGCCGGACGGGGACCAGGGCCGCGATGAACAGGGGAAACAGTACGCTCAGCGGACTCACCTTGACAAGCCACAGGACCGACAGGCACACGGCTTGAACGAGCGTGTAGCGACGCGTAGACGCCATCGGAATACGACCGATATAGTGGTGTGGTGGGTAGCGCTCCGGGTCCGTGATCCAGAGCTTGACCCGGTCGAGGAACTGATTTCCATGGATGGAGTTGATGCCCATCATCAGGAACAGGCCGTAGAGCACCGCCATCGGGACGAGCTTCAAGAGCGGCAGCGCCAGCAGGCTTGCGGCGATCAGCGCATGAACGACGAAGCCGGTTACACGCGTCTCGCGCACGTGGACGACATGTACACCGCGTTCGGTGGTCAGGCTATGAAGGTGGTTCAGCGAGCGGACCGTGGCCGCGACTAGCCAGGGCAATCCGAACAGCGAGCAGACAGCCACCATGCACGAAATCACCACCAGATCCAGGTGGTAGCCCGCACCCTTGCGCAAATGGCGGTCAGGGGAGTTGACGATGCGGGCTGTGATGTTCTGGTCGAGGTACACCAACACGGAGACCAGGAGCGCTGGCACCGCGGCCGCCAAGCGGATCTGGAGCGGGATCGCATCGAGTGGCACGAGCCAGGGTCGCCCGGAGGTCGTTCCGATACTGTCGGGCGCTTCAAGCGTGGTCAGGGCGACCTCGCCGAGACGTAGCGCGACCATGCTCATCAGAACGAGGGCGATGGTGGGTCCAAAGTCCGCCAAGAACTCCCGCAACCGGGGACCCAGGAAACGGGAGTTGCGAAAGCGGCTCAGGGTGTAGCCGAGGTAGAGCGTGCCAAGTGCCAACACCAGCGTGAGCAGTGACGATTCATGGGGCACGGTCGGGTCAGAAAACGTCGCCCGCAACGCGGACAGCGCTTCGAAAAGGAAGATCAGCGAGATCAAGCCTGCGAAGATCTCGTCGGTGAACCGCGTGAACCAGCGCATGAGTGCGCAGATGTCCAGCGCTGCAAGGATGATGAGAATGAGCGAAGTCCACAGTCCTATCCACGCGTAGACGGGAAGGAAGGGCAGGCCCAGGCGCTGACATTGCTCATAGATGATGACGGTGCAGACCAGCATGGGCCCGGTGCCACCCAGGATGATGAGAGGTTGCCCGGACAGCAGGCTGTAGACGACTCCGCCAATGCCGGTGGCCACCAACATCTCCGCGACGCCAATGGCCCCGCCGGTGCGTTCCGCCATGACGCCGCCGAAGGTGACTGTAGGCGCCAGGCACGCGAAGAACATGAAGCCGATGGCGCTGAGGGTCTTGGAGTGGAGGCCGTCTCGAAGGTCACTCAGGTAGTGAGGAAGTCTGCGCTGCAAGTCCCTCCGCACACCGCCGAAGAGCTGGCCGGTGGGCTCGAGCGGGTCCTGCGACGGCGGTTGGGAGGTGCCGTCCCGATCTCGCCGCACGAAGCTATCCAGCGCAGCGACCAGGTCGTCGGCGTTTTCGGCACAGTCCAGCGCATAGCGAAAGGCATCGTCGCTCATGACGCGCGCGATGGCTGCTAGCGAGTGAAGGTGGTCAAGCGCACCGCGCGACGGGCCCACCAGGAAGAACACGTAGCGGACGCCGCTGCCGTCCACGGAACCCATGTGAAGCGGTTCCTTCAGCCGGAAGAACAGAATGCCGGTGTGCTGCAAGTCATCCAGATAGACATGCGGAACCGCAACTCCGTAGCCGATCGCGGACGGCGCCTCCGATTCGCGTGCGACCAGTTCGCGCATGGTCGCCTCGCGCATGTTGTTGGGCAGCAGACCAAGCTCCTCGGCCCGATCCACAATTCGCGTGTAGAGCTCGCTGGTGCTTTGGGCGGATACATCGAGCTGCGCTGGCTCGACCCCCAAGGCGTGTCGCAGCAGCTTCATTCGACTCCCTCCAGTCGGTTTGGCATCGCGTTTTCCAATGATGATGGTCCGTCATCTATTGTGGCCGGTCAAACCGCGGCCCCGCAGCGATCGGTACCGAACCAGGCCGCTCGGCACTGGCCAAACCAGCCGATCCATGCCCGCGATCGTGAATTCGAATTTCTCGATATGATGGTGAGACATTTCCAACTGGATCGAATCGGCACTTTCTTCATATCAATAACTTGGGTCATTTGCCGTCTCGCGTTGCGGAGCCGCGTGAGCCTGCCGTGCCGTCGGCTCTGAAGCTCGACCCCCGGACCGCCACTCGAAACGTGCGCCGATGAATACCAAAAACCACCCGTCATCCCGTAGTCTGTTCGGTATCCCACTGGGTGATATCACAGCCTCAGTGGTCGTGTTTCTCGTCGCCCTGCCCCTGTGCATGGGGGTGGCGATCGCGTCGGGGGTTCCACCCGCCCTGGGACTGGTCACGGGCATGATCGGCGGTCTGGTGGTGGCCTTCTTCGCGGGGCAGCCCCTGCAGGTCAGCGGCCCGGCGGCTGGCCTGACGGTGTTGGTGTGGGACCTGGTCCAGCAGTTCGGCCTTGGAGCGCTCGGGCTAGCGGTGTTAATCGGGGGCCTGATTCAGCTGGCTGCGGGCTTTGCTGGGGTGGGGCGGTGGTTCCGCGCCGTATCGCCAGCCGTGATCCAGGGGATGCTGACGGGCATCGGCGTCCTTATCTTTGCCAGCCAGTTTCATGTGATGGTGGACGATTCGCCCCGTGGTGGCGGCTTGCTGAACCTGCTGTCGATCCCGGAGGCGATCTACAAGGGTTTCTACCCCATGGGGACCAACCACCACATGGCGGCGTCGGTCGGACTCGTTACGGTCCTCGGCACCATCGGGTGGAACCGCTATCGCCCGGGGCGGCTGGCTGGGCTGCCGGGTCCGTTGGTTGGCGTCGCGCTCGGCACCTCGATGGCCGGCGTGCTGGGCATGTCGATCTCCTACGTACAGGTGCCGCGGAATCTGGTGAGCTCGCTCAACTGGATTGGGCCGGAGCAGCTCGAGTTGCTCAAGGTGCCGGCCTTCTGGACCAGCATCGTCGGACTGGCCATGATCGCCAGCGCGGAGACGCTGCTGTGTGCCACGGCGGTGGATCGAATGCACGACGGGCAGCGGACCAACTACGATAAGGAGTTGCGGGCCCAGGGCCTTGGCAACGCATTGTGTGGCTTGTGCGGCGCGCTACCGATGACCGGCGTGATCGTGCGCAGCTCCGCGAATGTCGAAGCAGGTGCGAAGACGCGTTGGTCAGCGGTTCTGCATGGAGCCTGGATCGCGGCCCTGGTGCTCGCGGCGCCCGGGGTCCTGAGCCTGATTCCGACCGCCAGTCTGGCTGCGGTGCTCGTGTACACCGGCTGGAAGCTGGTGGGCATCCCGGCCGTCAAGGCGCTGGCAGCCAAGAGCCGCGGGGAGTTGGTCATCTGGGCGGTTACGGTTGGCATGATCGTGTCTACCGACCTGTTGGTGGGGGTCGCCACCGGTTTTGCCCTGGCCTTGCTGCGGCTCATTTCGTCGTTCGCGATGCTCGAGGTCGAGATCGAGCGCGGGGACGACGGTCGCTACGATGTGACGCTGGTGGGTGCAGCCACCTTTATCAGCCTACCGAAGCTCGCCGAGGCACTCGAGACGTTGCCCAGAACAGCGGATGTGCACGTGCACATCGACGGTCTTGCGGTCGTCGATCACGCCTGCATGGACCTGGTCGAAGACTGGTACGAGCGCCATCAAGGCGAGGTGGTGCTCGAGCAGGCTCACCTTCTGGCCAAGAACCGGCGCGGCGCATTCCTGGCCTCCCAGGTACCGCGCGCCAACGGCAGTCTGCGGGCGCTCTAGCCCGGAT
>JAPPOR010000394.1 GCA_028817905.1 Myxococcales bacterium | reverse complement strand
TTATGCCGACTTCCGGATTATGCCGCGTGCCCTGCGGGGGGCCTGGAAACGCAGTGCGGTTGCGATCAGAGATGCGGCATAATCAGAGGGCCTCCAGGAATGCGAGCAGGGCGTCTAGCATTTGCGTGGTGACAGGCAGCCATAGGTAGACAACCCCTGGTTACCGGTTCGGTGTCACGCCGGTGAACAGCCGCCACTCGACATTGTCCAGGACCGTGTCGATCTCGCGGGAAATGACGATCTCGTACTCGGTCATGCTGAGGCGGATCACCCCTGCATCATAGCTGCAGTAGGCGTCGCCGACCCCATCCAGCACGCAACCCGTGGGGTACGGCAGGGGCTCGGGCGATTGGTACTGCCCCTCTAGCTCGGCGCCCCCGTCGTGGACGAACCAGCGCTGGTAGTCGAAGTCGTCCGCGGTGACCAGCCAGAAGCCGTCGCCGTGCGCGCGCGCGTGCATGATCCTGCCGCGTACCGGGCCTGCGCCCCGTACTTCGCCCGTGTCTCGGTGCAGGATCTGGGGCCCGTGCCCCGAGAACGAATGCAACAGAAAACGCCCGCCTGCGCCCGCCTGCGCCACGGTCATCCCCTGCGGCACCTCGATGACATCTCGGGACGAGACGTGGTGAATGGTGGAGCCCTCGGTTTCGGTGCAGAGGTAGTACGGTTCGTCGCTGTCGAGTGGCAGATAGAGGCCCCGCGGGCCGCAGACTGTCCGGCGCGCCGCGTCGTTGCTTTCCGGTGTGTCGGGGTACCTTTCCCCGGCCATCATGATCGTCTCCGGATCGAACGTACGGATCTCATCTGCTCCCTGCCCCGCCGTGGTGTTTGCGTAGTAGAGGAGGCGTTCGTCGGAAGCACGGATCACCGCCCCGGATGCGTCTCCAAGCACCACCCCGGTGTTCTCGAATCCGACGATTGCGCGGGATGGGTCGTCGAGCGTCATAATGCCGCCCCTCGTGACCTGGAAGTCGACGAGGTCGGTCATCACCGGAAGGTCGCCGAACACATAGACCTTCTCGTGGTCGAACGGGTAGAGACTGGCTTCGGATTGGCTGATGGGTTCCGGCGTCGGATCGTCACCGTCGCCGGAAGGTTCCCCGTCGGTATCACCGTCACCGGGAAGCTGCCCGTCGGTGTCACCGTCGCCGGAAGGCTGCCCGTCACCGTCACCGTCGCCCGAGGATTGCTGGTCGATGTCTCCGTCCCCGTCGCCCGAGGGTCGCCCGGCGTCGGGCGCACGCCCACCCACCTGCACGGTCCCCGGATCCTCCTCCCCACATCCAGCGCCACCCGCGAGCAGCAGACCAACGACAAGCCAAGACTCCCTGTGCATCGGGATACAATTGTACGTAGTAGGCAGAACGTCGCCAAGGGGCTGTTCCAACCAACGTCGGCTCAGCGGTGTGTCCTCGACCAGGCTTGCCAAGCTTGACGTCGCGAGTTCGAACCTCGTCTCCCGCTCCGACGCTCCGATCTGATTCCGGCTCGTTGCAATGACCACTGCGACGGGCCGTTTTCGTTCTGGGGGTCGCGTCCCCACTCCAACCGCCGGCCGCCATGCGCCCCTAGTCGCTCACGCCAAGTGCTGAGGCTAACCCGGCGAAGAACTCAGCCTCGGGAATGGTGTCCAGCAGCCCTGCTACTTGGCCATCGCCGAGTTCGATGATGCACCAATCCCCGTCGGCCTGGCGCGCGAGATCCATGGTGAAGAAGCGGCTCTTCACTGCCTTCATCGTGCCGGCGAAACCACCGAGCGGCACATCCTCGTTCGCATATTCCCCATCGGTCCAGTACCGCCCAACAGCGACCGGCTCGCCATCCAGGACGAACACGCGATGCTCCCGGGTCAATGGCATGCCGCTCTTGGGGTGCGTGCCGATGGACTCCAGCTCGCGGAACTCGCGAACCACCACACCGCCGGCCAACAGGTCACCTTGGCGCTCGACGAACGTCACGGCGACTCGCCGCAGTGCGTCTCGATCGGCGGCGCATGGCACAAAGCAGGCCTCCTCCCACTCGTGTTTCCGGGACTTCACGTAGTCCTTGATGATGACGGGGGCGTCTCCGAACTCAGCCGCGGCCGCGATCACCTGGTCGATGTCGATACCGTCGGGCCCCAGCGGGACCCAGACCGCACCCCTGATCTACAAAGCTCACGTGCTACTGAGCGACTCGCCGCGGTCTGGGTGCGTCGCGCGGTGTCGCTCGAGGGCGAGCTCTGCCTGTGCCTCCGGAACGTCGCCCCAACGCTCGTACGCGTCGGCGACCGCGAAGCGCGAACCACCACGGATGTTGGCGCATATCACCAGGTCCACCTGGGATGCGACACGCTCGACCGCCTGCGTGTGTCCGGTGGGCAAGGCGAGCAACAGCCGGCGGGCACCCGCCCTGCGGCAGGCGGCAATCGCTGCGAGCATCGTAAAGCCGGACGCCAGCCCGTCGTCCACGAGCACCACGGAAGTGCCGGACAGCTCGAGCGTTTCCGGGCCGTGCAGGCGCCGATGGCGACGGGCGACTTTGAAGCGGGTGTTCTGGATGCCCGTCGCCACCTGCTGCTCGCTGAGTTCGCAGTGGCGAACCAGCGCATCGTTCAGAAGCACGTGGCCATCAAAGGCCACCGCCCCGAAGCCCGCTTCGGTGTTCCATGGCAGCACGATCTTGCTCACGACAGCGACATCCAGCGGCCAGCCCAACTCGCTCGCCATCGCGACGGCCACGGGCACGCCACCTGCGGGAATGGCCAGAATGGTGGCCGGAGCTTCGCCGCTTTCCCGCACAAGGCGGGCCAGCTCTCTGCCGGCACCGGCGCGGTCGACGAACACCTCCACGCGATCTCGCAACGCCCTGTTTTCCAGGACCTGCATCACTCACCTCACATTCGCGACGCCATGCACCGTCACTCCGGGCGCATGCGCCAGCACTCACAAGCTGTGCACCCGACCGGGCCCCGTCAACCCGAAGGCCCCTGTATTGCACCAGCGCGTCGGCTGTGATCGAGCCGTACTGGCCTAGTTCGATATGCGCTTGAGCCTCTACGACCGTCGTTTCGTGCGCTTTCGAGCCCCGCTTGCCTGCTTCGATTTCTGCGTGGCAAGGCAACCGGGGCAGTCGCCGATCAGCTGCAGCTCGGACGTTTCTAGAGAACGGTTCCAACGCCTGTGCACAGGGCCCGTGAGCTTCGCGTCCGGAAGACATTCCACGCAACCGCAGGTCCTGCAGGAGAAGTGGGGATGCAGGTGCGCGCCGTCGTCGTCTCCGCGAGCCTCGTAGCGCGAGACACCGCCCACCTTGCTCACAACCCGTGCAAGGTTGACTTCCACGAGCTTGAGAAGATTGCGATAGAGCGTAGCCTGGTCCCAATCGGTGCAGCCGATCGCCTCAACGACATCGGTGTGCGACAGGGGTCTGTCGGTGGACGCGAGCAGCCGTAGAACGGCCACCCTGGGAGCAGTCGCACGCAGCCCTGCAGCACGGATTTGTTCCTTGGCATCGTCGCGGGAGAGCTCAGCCACGACGGGAAATGTACCCTTGTCCACTTGCAGGTGCAAGCTGCTCCCGTTCACTGCCGAGCATTCCTCCCCCCGCCGATTGTCTATGCAAGCAACTTGCGTTAGTGGTGTGCTAGCTCGAACGGAGGATCATTCATCGATCATGCTGCCAGCTTTCCCGACACACCCAACAGCCGTCTTCGACCGCCTTCGAGAGGCCGGGCGCATGCAGCAGATCGCGGCGCTTGCCGACCCACGGAGTGGCTCCGGGTCGGAACTGGCAGGCTGCCCGCGTCTGGATACCGTCGGGCCGGTCCCCCTACCCCTCACTGTGGGCGATCGGGAAATCGTCGCGAGCTGGTACGTAGCTGTGCCGTCGAGACCTCCACACGGGCGTGCAGAACCCAACGAGCACATCAGTGTGATTGCCTTCGAGAGTCAGGTACGGCGAACCGAGCTTCCGTTGGTCCGCATCCACTCCACTTGCTTTACCGGAGACGTACTCGGTTCCCTCCGGTGCGACTGTGGACCGCAGCTTCAGTCTGCGTTGCGGCAGGTGAGTGAGTCGACCGCAGGTGGAATGATCGTGTACATGGCGGCGCACGAGGGGCGAGGGATCGGACTCTGGTCCAAGGCGGCTGCCTACCTGCTTCAAGACGAGGGCCTGGACACGTACGAAGCGAACCGGGCACTCGGCTTTCAGGATGATGAGCGCGACTTCCGGCACGCCGCCTCGCTCATTCATCATTTGCTCGGCGGCGGCGGTTTCCGCCTGTTGACCAACAATCCCGACAAGGTGGCGCAGATGCGTGACCTGGGCCTTCGGGACGTGGTTCAGCAGGAGCACGTGGTTGGTGTCGGTGCGCGCAACTGCCGATACATCAACGCCAAGCGCGAGCACGGGCACAGCATTCCCGCCTCGGCCCTTGGAAGCTTTCTCGTTCGCTAAAGATGGCGGAGGGGACTCGCCGCGAGCCGCCGCCGAAGCGGCCCGCGCGGCGATCCCCGCCCCCATTGGGAGTGGGTCTCGCCGCGCAAGCGCGCTCCCGGATGTCGGCGCGCTAACGGATTTCGTAGTGGACCGTGAACTCGGCAGACAGCGTGTCTCCGTTCGAGACCCGCTGGCCGGAGACCCGATAGGTCACGTCCCACAGGCCGCTGCCGTCGTTGGCGAAGCCCATGTTGAAGTGGTCGTGGCCGAGCGGGAGCGATATGACGTCTGACGCATCGATCCCGTCACACGAGGACATCGGGAAGATGGGCGGGAACCCGTCTTTCCAGGCCGAGTACGCCCCGGTGCTCGCGGGCGACGCGACGTCGATGAGCTCGAGGGTCAACACGTCACCCACAAATTCCCCGGCCGGCGCCTCGTTTGCGAGGCCCAGGAAAGGGACCATGTTGGCAGCGGCGTCCCCGTTGCTCTGCGGTAGCCAGAACGCGTCTTGACCGGGATCCACGCAGAGCGGCGCAAAGAAGTCGAAGTCCGGGTCCGGCCGCGTGAACGTCGCGTCCGTCACAATGTGAAGAACCTCCACAGGGAACTCGTCGTCCACATCCGGGACACCATCGACCGTGGCACCCTCCACGTGGACGTGCACTTCGAGCTCTTCCTCGACGACCTCGAACTCGAACGCCAGGTCGCCGTGCCCCGCCGTGTATTCGACGGGGTCGCAGGCATCCCCGAGGCCGTCTCCGTCGAAGTCCTCCTGGTCCGGATTCGGCGTGTTCGGACAGTTGTCGTCGGGGTCGATCACGCCGTCGCTGTCGGCGTCGCCCTCGCAGGCATCGCCCTCGCCGTCACCGTCCGAGTCTTCCTGGCCGGGATTGGGCGCAAAGGGACAGTTGTCGGAGGCGTTGGGCTCGCCATCGCCGTCCACGTCGTCGTCGCACGCGTCCCCTTCACCATCACCGTCCAGATCGTCCTGATCTTGGTTGACGTCGTTCGGGCAGTTGTCCGAGGCATTGTCAATGCCGTCTCCGTCTATGTCGTCGTCGCAGACGTCGCCGACTCCGTCGCCATCGGTGTCATTCTGGTCCGGATTGGCGTCGTTCGGGCAGTTGTCGACGGCATCGGGGATCCCGTCGCCATCGGCATCGGCGGTCACGCAGGTGCCGGCTTGACAGATCTGGTTGTCGCCACAGGAGGTTCCGTCGGCCACGAGCGTACTCTGGCAGCCATCGACGCCATCGCAAGAGTCCGCGGTGCACACGTTGCCGTCGTCGCAGTCGAGCGGGGCACTTGGCTGGCAGGAGTCGCTAGACTCATCGCAGCTATCGGTCCCGTCGCACACGTCACCATCGGGGCATTCCACCGGGGTGCCCGCGGCGCAGGTGTTGCTAGCACACGTCTCTGCGCCGTTGCAGAAGAGCCCGTCATCGCAGTCAGCGTCTTCGTCGCACGCGACGGCCATGCAGGCGCCGCTCTCGCAGATCTGGTTGTCACCACAGGAGGTGCCGTCCGCCACGGGCGTGTGCTGGCAGCCGCCCACAGCGTCGCAGGAGTCGGAGGTGCACGTGTTGTCGTCGTCGCAGTTGAGCGGTGTACCGCCGTCGCAGGCTTCCGTGTCCTCGTTGCAGGTCTCGGTCCCGTCGCACACGTCTCCATTGCCGGAACAGACAACCGGCGGACCATCCACGCACTGTCCAGTCGCCACGTCGCAGGTCTCTTCGCCGTTGCAGAACAGGCCGTCGTCGCACTCGGCATCTGCCGCGCACCCTGGCAAGCACTGCCCGTCATCGCAGAATTCGCCGGTGCCGCAATCGCCATTGTCCTGGCATTGCGGCTCGTCGTCGCAACGTGGCGTGAACCAGTTTGCCCACGCGATCCGCCTGTCCAGCAGCCAGACGTGGCCCGGGCTCCAGGGCGACACCGAAAACACGCTGGTGATTACATCTTCGTGTCGACCAGGCGCGAATGTGGTCGGCTGCCCCTGGTTGGGCGTCGTGAACACAAAGCGATTCTTGCTTCCGACCGGGATGCTGCGGGGCTGTTCGGCCGGGTTGTCGTAGCCCCAGTGGGCGGTGAAGGTGCCGTCGCCGTTGTCTTCGACGCACTCGACGACCGGCTGAACGCGCCCCTGGTGGGAGCCGCCGAGAGCCTGCTCGATGCGAGCCACCTCGGCCAGCTGCGCCGCATCGGCGCCTCCTCCCGGTGCCTGATCGCCGGCCTGCGACTCGCTCGCGCAGCCGGCTGCCGCCGCCAGCCACGCAATGACCGTACAACTCCGGAGCTTTCTATTCTTCATGGTCATGTTCCTCTCGTTGATTCCTTCCGGTTGTTTCCGATCCACCTACCTAGAGCAGTTCGCCGTGGTCCCCTGTGCCTCGTTGCAGGTGTCGGTCCCGCCACCGCCGTTCAACGTGTCGACCCCCGGACCACCCGTCAGATCGTCCGCGCCGGGTCCGCCTTCGATCAGGTCGCCCCCCGGACCGCCGACCAGCGCATCCGAGCCAGGTCCTCCCTCGATGGCGTCGTTGCCGCCTCCGCCGCGGATGTCGTCGCGGCCTTTGCCACCCCGAATCATGTCCTCTCCCGCACCGCCCTTGATGACGTCAGGGCCCTTGCCTCCCCGCATCAAGTCGTTGCCGCCGTTGCCCGCGATGTCGTCGGCCGCGGCGCCTCCGAACAGGAGGTCGTCTCCGTTGCCACCTGACAGATTGTCTTTACCCTTGGCTCCCCAACAGGCGTCGTTTCCAGGACCGCCTTCTATGGTGTCGGGGCCTGCGCCACCGATGAGCACGTCGTCCCCCCTGCCGCCTACCAGATGATCCCGGCCCTTGCCGGCGTGCATCAGGTCGTTTCCAGGCCCACCGCGCAGAACA
>JAPPOR010000413.1 GCA_028817905.1 Myxococcales bacterium | reverse complement strand
CTCCCAGGCCGGCTGCTCGGCGGCTAGCCCGGATCATTCGTGACTCCGGGCTAGCGGAGACGTGGGGTCGTAGACGTCTCGACCTCACCGTTCGAGCGTTGACTACCACCACGACCGTGAGCAGCGGGCAACGGGTGCCGCGCCGCCGTACCCCATCATCGATTCTTGACACACCCTGGCACGCAATGTGTGCCACGAGGGCACCGTGCCGAACCGAAAACGCCTCTAATTCCAGCCCAAGAGCGATGGCACTGGCCTTGCAGTGACGGCATCAGCGGTGGCGTGTGCGCCGACGCAAGGAGGAGATCATGATCTCACGTAGACTCGCAGTGGGACTGCTCGCTTGGACGCTGGGCGCATGCGGAGGGACGGACCAGACGGGCGATGCGGTCGTCCCGGACGAGACCCAGGGACCGCCCTCCGCGCCAACCGGCCAACCCTCGGAGACCGGCAGCGCGACTGGCAAGGCGACCACCAACCCGGTGGGCGCGACCGCCAACCCGATGGGCACGAATGCCACCGCCGGGGCTGGGGCACCGGCGCCCGGCTCGACGCAACAGCCGACCGGCCCTTCAGACGACGCATCGGCGGGGAACGCCGACTGGACGCCTGAGGCGCCCCCACCCGCTCAAAGCGCCCCCGACCAAGCGAGCGTTATGGAGCCCGGCGCGGTCCCGGGCTCCCAGCCCGCCAGGGGACGCGCCCAACCCATGCCAGCGCGGTCCGCGTCGAACGAGGGAGACCGCTACGATGGTGTGGGAACCAATCCATTCGTCGTGACCGCGCACGACCCGTTTTCGACGTTCGCCGCCGACGTCGACTCGGCCAGCTACGACCTGTTCCGGCGCGACGTCAACCTGGGGATCGTGCCGCGTCCGACAAGCGTGCGTCTCGAGGAGTACATCAACAACTTCAGCTACGACTACCCGGCGCCCGACCGCGAAGGAGCGGCCCCGTTCGAGATCTCACTTTCGGCTGCCTCCGATGCGTTGGGCCGCGACACCACCGTCCTGCGCGTCGGGATCCAGGGCAAGCCCAGGGCCGCATTCGCGAAGAAGCCCACCAACCTAGTGTTTCTGATCGACACGTCCGGAAGCATGAGAAGCAACGAGAAGCTTCCATTGGTGCAGGAAATGCTGACCTTGACCCTCGACTTCCTCGACCCCGAAGACACAGTCTCGATCGTGACCTACGCCGGCGCGACCCGGGTAGCCCTCGAGCCCACCGCGGTCGCCGACAAGGCCCAGATCGCCGAAGTGATCAACTCGTTTGCGGCCGGCGGCAGCACAGCCGGTGCCAGCGGGATCAAGCTCGCCTACGAACAGGCCCAGGCGGGCTTCATCGACGGCGGCATCAACCATGTGGTCCTGTGCACGGATGGTGATTTCAACGTCGGCGCCAGCAGCGACGACGCGCTGGTTACGCTGATCGAGGACAAACGCACAACCGGAGTCACGTTGACGGCCCTCGGATTCGGCATCGGCAACCTCAACGACAGCATGATGGAGAAGGTGAGCAATGCGGGCAACGGCATCTACAGCGTGATCTCGAGCTCCGTGCACGCGGAGCGCTATGTGTCGGAGCGCATGCTGAGCAGTCTCGAACACATCGCCAAGGACGTGAAGATCCAGGTGGAGTTCAACCCGGATCATGTGCAAGCCTATAGATTGCTCGGCTACGAGAACCGAGCGATCGCCGACGATCTGTTTCGAGACGACAGCGTGGATGCCGGCGAAGTAGGCGCCGGCCACACGGTGACGGCCCTCTACGAGCTGGTCCTGACCAATCAGGAACTGCCGGAGGTCGCCGATGCGCCTGCAACCGACGATGGTGAACCGGTCGAGGGCGAGCGCGAGATCGACCCTTCCGACCTGGTGCTCCTCAAGGTTCGATACAAGTCGCCTGAGGCAAGTGAATCCGACCCGGCCGCCGAGATCCAGGCCACGCTCTCCCCCGACAACGTGCACGAGGGCTTGCCGGCCGCCGATGACGACCTCGCCTGGGCGGTGGCGGTCGCCGGGCTCGCCGAGATTCTGAAGAAGAGCCCCTACGGTGATCCCGCGGCGCTGCCCACGATCGAAGGCATCATCCGGCCGCAGGCATCCCGAGATGCCGACCGCACGGAATTCGTGGAGCTCTACGACAAGCTCGCTCCGATGCTCAACCCAGGGATGTAGAAGGGAATGTAGACTGGAATGTAGACCGTCCACATGCCCACGGGCGAAGTGTGCAGTGCGCTCGCCCGCGGGGTGATCGACGGCGTGATCGCGCCGTTCGGTTTGCTGCGCCCGCTCCGACCTTGCGGAGGTCGCCAGCCATTACACCGCGCTGGCGATCCCCCGAGGCGCCTACCCGGCGCGCTTGGCGAGCCGCCTGCAGCAGATCCTGTTGAGAGTGACCCGGGCTGGGAACGGGCCCTTTCTGCCGAGGGGCGTGGATGGGCTATGCGCGAAAGCACGGTAGCAGCTTCACGGTCGCCCCGTGCGCATCCATCGCAGCTTCGACGCGGCCTACGCAGCCCTCCTGTGCTCACCGGTGCCGGTGCCGGTGCCGATGACGTGGCGCGCACGGGCATCCGTTTGCAAGACAGACCCTCGATCGAGACCTGGGGGAGATCGACGGCACCATTGGACCGTGCTACGGATGGCTGAGGTGTGCGGTACTGGAATGACGCCGCGTCATGCAGCATGGTCTCCCGGAGGTGAAGCGGATGATGCGGGCAGTCGGAACGATCGTCATTGGACTGTGCTTGCTGCCAGGGTGTGATCTGATCCTCGGATGTGAAGAGGGCGGACGTGATTTCAGCGACGGCGAGGTGTGGACCTGCTCCGACGGCTGCAACTCGTGCAGTTGCAGCGGCGGGGAAGTCGTGTCCACCGCGGCGCACTGTGGCGGTCCGCCGGGCCCGGCGGCGGGCAAGCTGATCTGCCAGTACACCACGGGTTCGTTTCGCCACGGACGCATATGGGACTGCCCGGAGTTCGACCGCTGCCTTTGCGTCGACGGGAGGATCGTGCGGGATCCGGGGGGAGCCGACGCCGGCACGTGATGGCTCGGAGCCGGAGCATTCTCAGTTCCTGTCTTCAGCCGGGTGCCCGCAGGGCGTTGCAAGGTGCGGCTGCGTTTCGTGTGGGCACTCCTATGCGCGTCCCCAGACGACCATAGGGCCGCCACACCCGAACGGCGACCCTTGGACCTAAGCGCGTCCCCGGGCAGCCCGCTTGGTCAGCTGGTGATAGCTGCCGAAGCGGGCGTCGGGGTCGTCCACGCCATCGAGCGCCTCGCATGGATCGTCATCGCCGTCTGCCGAGAACGTGCGCACGGGCTCGTAGCGCGTGTTGCGCTGCACGGGCAGACGGCCGGCGTCGCGAATCACGCGTCGCAGATCTGCCGGTGACTGAAGCTGGCCATGCCCGGCGCCGGCGGCAAGCGAAATGCTCTCGTTGATCAGCGTGCCACCCAGGTCGTTCGCACCGCAGGCGAGCAACCACTGGGACAAACGTATGCCTTCCTTCACCCAGGACGTCTGAATGTTGCGGAAGCTGTCACCCAAGACCAGCCTGGAAACGGCGATCATTCGGATCGCGTCGTCGCCACTGGGGCCCGGGCGCACGCCGGGAAGCATGCGCTTGACGTGCAGGGGCGCTTCGCTGTGGACAAAGGAAAGCGGCACGAACTCGGTGAAACCGCCGCTCTCCAGCTGTAGTCTCCGAAGCAGTTCCAGATGGCGCGCCCAATCACCTGGGGTATCGACATGCCCGTACATGATGGTGGCGGTGGTGGGGAGGCCGACCCGGTGCGCCGACGTAATGACCTCGATCCACTCGTCGGTGCTGATGCGGCTGCCAGCAAGCCGCTTGCGCACGGAATCGTCCAGAATCTCCGCGGAGGTGCCGGGCACAGACCCCAGGCCCGCCGCCTTGGCCTCGGCCAGGAACTCCGCTACGGGCAAGCCGCGCAGGCCTGCACCGTATTTGATCTCTTCGGGGGACAGGGCGTGCAGGTGCAGGTTGGGAACGGCCGCCTTGAGCGCAACGATCAGATCGATGTACAGGTTGTTGGGCGGATCGGGCGGCAGACCCGCCTGGATGCAGAGCTCGGTCGCGCCGAGGTCTTGTGCTTCGCGCGCTCGCCTGATGATCTCGGCGGTATCGAGATAGTAGCCCTCGCTGGAGCGTCGCGTGCGTGAAAACGCGCAGAACTTGCACGACATCACGCACACATTCGTGAAGTTGATGTTGCGGTTCACCACATAGCTCACGGCGTCGCCAACCTGGACCCGGCGCACATGGTCGGCGACCGCCACAAGCGCGAGCAAATCGCGGCCGCGGGCGGCAAGTAGGGATTCGGCCTCCTGCACGGTGGGTACCCGGCCGGTGACGGCCCGCTCGAGGACCGGCGCAAGCGTGGGGCTCGCCTCGGCCAACAGGGCCTCAACGAGCTGCTCACCCGTCCGCACTGCATCCCCTGTCACAACCGCCCCGTGACTGCCCGCATAGGCAGAGGGTTGGACTCGGAACCGCCTAGCGACGACTCAGCCAGGACATCGAACGCCGCAAGCCGCGCGCGCGCCTGGGAAAGGGCCGGCCGCAGTACCGCATCGACAAAGACCGGGTCGTCGGCATAGCGAGGATAGATCGGCAAGCGCGGCCGTAGGCCAAAGCCCGCCCCCCGGCAAGCCTCCGCAAGGGCCGTGAGCGCGGGCCAAGGATGGCGTGGATTGATGTAGTCGGGTGAGACTGGGGAGATGCCGCCGAAGTCATTGATGCCTGCGTCCAGCAACAACCGTGTACGCGCGGAGTTCAGGTTGGGCGGCGCCTGCAGGCTGATCTCGGCAGGTAGGATGAGCCTCGCCAGGGCGATGGCATGGGCCATCTCACGATCGGCCGGCTCGCTGTGTCCCGACATGACCACGTCCGGTCGGGGCGTGAAATTCTGCACGATCACTTCCTGAATGTGTCCGTACTCGGCATGGACGTCTCGAATGGCCAACAGGCTCTCGACCCGCTCACGCCTCGTCTCGCCAATTCCGATCAGGATTCCGGTGGTAAACGGGATGCGTAGGCGGCCCGCTTCACGCAGCATCGCCATGCGCAGTTCCGGACGCTTGTCCGGCGCACGGTGGTGGGGCATCCCACGCTCGCACAACCGCGGGCTGATGTTCTCCAGCATCAGACCAAGACTGACGTTGGTGGGACGGAGCCTCGCCATGTCCGCCCGCGTCAGGACCCCGGCATTGGTGTGCGGCAAGAGGCCTCTCCGCAGCGCGCGTTCACTCGCACCCTCAAGCATCGCGACCGTGTCCGCGTGGCCGAGCTCTCGAAGGGTGCTGCGGTAGGCCGAGAACGCCCTCTCGGGCTTGTCTCCGATGCACAGCAGGGCCTCGATGCATCCCTGCGCATGCGCACGCGCAAGCCACGTTTCCACCTCCTGCCCGGACATCGTCCAGGCCCCGGCATCCCCCGGCGAGCGTCGAAACGAACAGTAGTCGCAGCGATTGCGACAGACGTTCGTAAGAGGCAAAAAGACCTTGGGCGAAAACGTCAACGTGCGACCCCACGCCCGATCCCGAATAGCCGCTGCCTGGGACATCAGTGACGCAAGTATTCCGTCCCCAATCTCGGGCGTCTCCGCGAGCGCGAGTGCCGCGCCGGTGGATAGGGCGGGGCGAAGCGCCTCGCCGGCGTTTGCTGTACGCGCGTCGGCCACGGAACGCCGAGTCATTTCACGGACTCCCGCGACCCGTCAAGGGACGTGTCCCACCATCCGACTGCAAAACGCACGCCCTCCCACGCCTTGCTCGACTCCTCGCCACGTTCGCTCCCAGGCAAGGAGCAGCAGGGGTCCGATTGTACACCGGTGCGCGCGACGGCACGCTCCCCAGGGACCTCTGACAGGCGTCGTGACGACCGGCGGGTTGCATGAGAGCACCAAGCCAGGTAGGTGGCCCTTCGCTGTGACCCGGCGAACCACCAGTCCGCGCGCAGCCAGAGCGCGCGCAGGGGACCCGCCTGGCAGCGCCGCGCGAAGCCCCCGCAAGCGCCTGGGCGCGGCCTGTACGGCCGCGACGAGCGCCGCAAACCGTGGCGGGCTGTCCGTTTTGGTACTGCTCCTGGGCTCGGCTCTCAGCGTCGAACTACGTGCCCGCGCGGACCCGCCCCGTGCCCCCCAGTCGGACACACACTCTGACGCGCCGTCGGATACGCCTGGTGGGCGAACTGGTACGGAAGCTCCGACACCCGACGATGAACCCCCGCGTTCGGGTTGGGCGGCCCTGCCAGTCGTCACGTTCTCGCCGGAGACCCAGCTTGGAGTCGGCGCATTCGCCGCCCACTTCTTTCGTCTCGAGCAGGAAAGCACGCGGTCGCGGCCCTCCAGCCTTGCCGCGGTCGCGCTGGTGACTACCCGCGAGCAGGCGATCTTCGAACTGATCCAGGAGCTGTACTGGGACGATGAACGCTGGCGGTTCTGGACCAAGGCCGACTACCGACACTACCCCAACGCATTTTGGGGCACGGGCAACGACGCCCCAGAAGCGAGCCGCGAGTGGTATCTGTCAAGCGGACCGCGCATCCAAACGCAGATTCGCAGGCAGCTCGTGGGAGCGTTCTTCCTGGAACTCCGCGGAGACGCCGAGTTCCTACGCAACTCGGATTTCTTAGAAGGAGGCCTGCTGGCGACGGGGCGCATCCCCGGGGCCCGTTCGGGTCGCGTGGTAGGAGTCGGGCCAACGATTCTGCTCGACACCCGCAATCATCTGCTGGTGCCACGCGAAGGTGGCTTCTACGAGCTGTCGTACATGCAGTTTCATGGCTTCCTCGGTGGCGAGTTCGACTTCGCCAAGATGGTCGCCAATCTGCGCCGGTTCATGCCCGCCTTCCAGACGCACGTGATCGCCGTCCAACTCTATCTGGAGGCCAGCATGGGAAACACGCCGTTCCACCGTCTGGCCCTGATCGGCGGTCAACGCTTGCTGCGCGGCTACTTCGAGGGCCGCTTCCGGGACCGCTACCTGATGGCAAGCCAGGTCGAATACCGCATGCCTCTCTTCTGGCGCCTGGGGGCAGTCGCGTTCCTCGGCGCGGGCGCGGTGGCCCCAACACTCGGTACATTCGCGCTGCGCAACAGCAAGTGGTCCCTGGGCGGAGGGCTTCGCTTTCGCCTCAACGAAGCCGAGCGGCTCAATCTGCGCGCCGACGTGGGTCTTGGCTTGTTCGACTCCTGGGGCCTGTACGTCGGAATCGCAGAAGCGTTCTAGGCTAGGGCCTGTCCCTATATTCGTTTTCGCGGCTTTCCGGCGGGGCGGGACCGTCT
>JAPPOR010000344.1 GCA_028817905.1 Myxococcales bacterium | reverse complement strand
CCGTGGCGTTTGTACGCCTTGTCGTCGGGCCACGGGTTCATCACACGATGGGACGGGACGAGGCGGGACGAGGGACGGATCTCAGGAAGTTCCTGAGATCCGTCCCCTGGTCCCCAAGTGGGCGACTACATTGTCGACGGCGCGCTGCGGGTCGAGCGCAAGACGTTCGACGACTTCCAGGTGTCCCTCATCGACGGTCGGCTGTTCGGCCAGGCCAACCGGCTTTGTCGCACCGTCGAACCCGCTGCCATTGTTCTGGAGGGTTATCGCAGTCGTCGACGCACCGGGGTAGGCCGCCGCCAGCTTCAGGGCGCCCTCCTGGTGCTTTCGTTGGTATTCGACTTGCCTGTGTTCCGTGCGCGCGATGCCGAGGAAACGGTGTGGCTCCTCAAGGCCATCTCGCGCCAGGCGCGCCGACGCGTGGCCCACGGGCTCGCATCCCGGCACGGCAACCCCCGCGACCTGCAGGCCCGCCGTCTCCATGTATTGGCTTCGTGCCCGGGCATTGGCCCAGGCCGTGCCGAGCGCCTGTTGGAGCACTTCGGGAGCCTTACGCGCGTCTTCGCGGCCAGCGAGGCCGACCTGCTGGAGGTCCGGGGCGTGGGCGCCAAGACGGCGCGCATCTTGGCAGCCTTCGCGACCCACGATGTTCGCTGCGATGGCAGCGAACAAGGATAGCGCGCCGAAAGCTTAGCGGGATGTCGAGCCGGCGACCCAGTCGGGTCCGCCAGCCTCCCAGCGCAAGTGGAACTCGGATTGCTCTGCGGCGGCGCGCATGGGGCCCTCGAGAAACGCGGCCACTTCGTTGACGGCGCCCGCCAGGTTCTCAACGTCGCGCGCCCCCGTCTTTCGCTGAAAGCCCATCCATTGCGCCTGCTTGGACCGGTCTTCGGCAAAGGCTTCTGTCAGCCCTGGTGGCAATACAGTCGGAATTGGCGTTTGCCTCCGCTCGAAGGTCGCCTGGATGGCACGGCAGAGCAGTGCGCCGTCGAAGTCGAACTGGCGGGCGAGGAGGGCGAGGTCATAGAAGTCCTTCATGCGGCTGTTTGCCATGCCCAGCTGCACGATCGCCTCAAGCTTCTCGGCCACGACTGTCTCGCGCGGATAGGCGCGTAGGCGCGGGGCCGGGAAGTCCAGCAGTGGTGGGAAGTCGACCAGGTTGGCTTCCGGTGTGATCGCGTCCCCGAACCCGACGTCAACCTGGAGACGAACTACGGCGGTTGTCACCCGTGCCGCCAGCTCAGCACGGACGCCGCCATAGACTTGGCCCTCGCGAATCAGGTTCACGCTCAGCGAGCCCGAGTCGAACAGCACGCCGTCGTCGGGTACCTCGAGACCCAGGAGGTCGTTCATGACTGTGCGAACGCGTTCGATGCCCGGGTCGCCGAAGCCGAGGAGGTCGAGATCGCGGGTCGCGCGATGGGGTTTGCCGGTCCACAGGGTGAACAGGACCGCCCCCTTTAGGACGAAGTCGGAAGCGTGCTGAGAGCTTGCCAGGCGGAACAGCAGCCGCTCGTTGGCGTAGCGTGTCAGCACCAGCTGGAAGTCCTCTCCAGCGCTGCGCGCTCGGTTCAGGAGCCGGGCGCGGACGGAACGCGCGACGTCCTTGGTGTCCGAGGCCTTGGTCATACCAGGGCCTCGAGGTACGGCTTCATGAAGGCGTAGATGCGATCGGCGCGTGCCGCCTGTTCGAGTGCGTCTACGCTGCCAGCGCGCTTGCGAAGGTAGTCCTTGAGGGCATCCATCGCGACGTCGAGGCCGACGTGCCGACGGTAGCGGAAGCAGTCGGCGACCGTCTTCGCCGGCGTGGTGAGCTTGACCTCGACGCCCTCGATGGTGCGGGTTTCGACGCCATGCGCGCGGGCGGTGCCGCTGGCGCGGACGACTTCGAGTGCAGGGTACCGGATGCTGGGCATCCGGGCGTGTCGATCGATCATAAGCCAGACGGCGTGGGGTACCTCAGTTGTCAGTCCATGGACCTGAAGCGCAGACAGGAGGCACACGATCCCGTGGGGCACCTGCTTGGCGACCTCGGCGACGGAGGTCAGCTCGGTGACCGGCGCGTCCGCGAGCCGGTAGAGGCCGCGATCGACGCGTTCCAGCTGACCTTGTTCACACAGGCGGGTCAGGTAGCTGCGTGGGATGCCGGCATCGTCGAGATCGCGCGCGCGCACGGGGCCCTTCCGTGCGAGGGCAAGCAGTGCCGAGGTCTTTGAGGGCTCCGAAGTCATGGTACGAAATGTATGTCATAATATACCAAGACATACGATTTGTTGCATACACGGACGTGCTATTCCAGGAAAATATAGGATGCACAGGCACTTGGCAGCGCCCGCCTCCGCCCGTTGGGCGCAGTTCGCATGTTGTCCTCCTGGGGCCGTGGGCGCCGGGCGTCACCCTGCCAACCTCACCTCGAACCCCACCGCCACCTCGGCATACAGCCCGCGTATCCGGCCCCCGCAACCAATCGATAGCGCCGCAATCCTCACAGATTGCGGCGTTTGTCGTTTCAGACGTTCCGCGCATTCCGCGGAGGGCTCGGCCTTCGCTAGGTCGGCTCCTGGCGGTGCCCACCGAACAGCGACAACGCGCGTTGGGCGCCTTCGGTATCGACCACGGCGGCACCGAAGTAGCGCTGGAGCAGGCTGTCCGGGAGATAGGGCGCGATGCCGATGTGGTCACGGCGACCTTCGGCCATGCTCTCCCGCGACTGGACGCGGCCGCCGGGTGACTGTCTCGGTGGGTGGGGTGGCATTCCTCAGGCGGCTCCGGGTCCGTCGGCTCAGGATTGGTGGGCGGAGGTCTCCTCGACATCCGCCCACCGAGGCGCACTCGACGGGCAGCCACTTGCGCGATCGCTGGTCGGGTGGTGGTTGCCACCGCTGCCGGTTGCAGACGCGCTTTCCTGGTCTCGTGCTTCAGCCGCAGCCGGGTCGCTCTTGCGGCGGTCCTGTTCCCAGTTGCGGAGCCGAGCAGTTGTGCGAGGGCGCGTGATTTGGTGATGGATGCGGGCTAGATCGCGGACCCCGGCCCGCGAAGCCCACGATGTGTTCACGGCCGCCATGGGGTCATCCGCGGTATCCAGCGCGGGACGGCGGCGCGGAATGTCTCGTACTCTCTCCCAAACGTCTCCTCGAGGGTGGGTTCTTCGAGTGCTACGACCCAGACGTGGAAGAAGATCCAGAGCAGCGCGCCGTAGACGACGAGGCGCCAATCGCCCATCAGCACCGCTTGACCCAGGATGATGGCAACGACCGCGACGTATATTGGATTACGCACATAACGGTAGAGACCGCTCACCACGAGCATCCGGGGCGGCGCGATGGGCGCGGGGGTGCCGAGACCCTGCAGCGCGAAGCGCGCAAAAGCGTCAACGACCCCAGGCGCACCTGCGAGGATCATGATCGCGCCGATGCCGCGCGTCAGCTCCAGACCAAGGAATGGCGGCCGGAGTTGCCAACTCGTGATCGACCATGGAACGAGCCCCGCCAGCGTACATGGGGCGACCACGAAGAAAGCCGCCGAGCCTAGGACGGCAATGGTTCGTTGCGCGGTGGTTCCCGACGCTCGCTTCGAGGTCATTTCAAACCTCCCCTTCATGGTTCCCGTCGTCATCCGGCCACGGGAGACATCGTGGTCCTGCGAGTATAGCGGAGGTCGTCGTCCAGATCGCCGCGTCTGGAGTTTGTTGTCACCCTATGGTCGCCGAGCCGGTGCCCGCCCGCGACCAACTAAGCGCCTTTACGCACAATCTCGGGCACTTCCCATCGACCACCAGCGAAACTCACTTGAGGCGGTATCCGGCCTCCGCAACCAACTAAGAACAGGCACTTAGCGCGCGGCGCTAGATGCTTTTTTTTTTGCCCGTTGACACGGGGGGCGCTACCCACGAGAGCGTCAAGGGGCCAACGTTCGACTCAGGCGGGCTCGCTGCTACTGCTAGTTCCCACGGCCTACCGGCAGGGCCCAGACCCAGGCTCGCCGAGAGACGGCACCAGCGCCTGGGTGTCGCCCAGAAGCGTGGGCCTTCTGGCCAACCTCGAAGGCGATCAGCAGGTCGCGGACCTAGTGCTTGGGCGGGAACAGCGCGTCGACAGCCAGCTCGATGGCCTCGAATGGAACGACCCTTGCGGTGGCCGCGTCGTCGTAGCTGCCGACGCAGGTCCAGCGACCGTCGGTGAGTTGGAAGACCTCGAGAACGGGTTCCGCAGGGTCCAGCAGCCACAGGTTGGGAAGCCCATGCTTTGCGTAGAGCTTGGCTTTTGTGACCCGGTCGTGGGCGGCATTGGAAGGGGACAGGATCTCGCAGATCCAGTCTGGCACAACGTCGATCGGGCGCGTGTTCCACGGGGCTGGGAGGCGCTCGCGGCGCCAGCCGGCCACGTCGGGTCGGACGACGTCATGGGGCGCCAGCCGTACGTTGACCTCGGGGAGGATCCACCAGCCGCCGGGGCCGCCGCGGCCGTCGTCGTCGTCGAAGGGACCGCCGATGAAGCGTCCGAGTGCGCGTTGGGCCCGAGCGTGCATGGGCAGCGGCGCGGGCGAGGTGATGATCTGACCGGCGAGCACTTCGGCGTGAATGTCCTCGGCGAGCCCTAGAAGGTCATCGTAGGTCGCGAGCCGCGGTGCCGTGTCCGACATGGGATGAATGTAGCACGGTGCTCGCGCCTGGGGCTGCGGGCTCGAGGCATTTCGGGCATCGGCAAGAATGCAAGAAAGACAGCGTCTTGCGGAATGCCTTCTACGCGAGCCGTTGTCTATGACACGCCAGAACTGGAGGCGTTCTGGACCCAGCACGCAACGGTGATGGAGGCATGGGTTGGCGCGATGCAGCTCAAGGTGACCCATGGTGGCAGTCGGCAGCTCACGCCGCCTATTGCTTGGTGAGCCATCGAGAGCTTGAGGCCCAGGCGCTCTGTGAAGGGCCTCACTGGCGCAGCTTCGACGTCGAGCGCATTCTATTTTTTGACCTGCACGAGGGGGGCACGGTCAGCTTCTTCGGGTCGGTTCCCATCTTCTTCTCTCAGCTGGTCGAGGCCCTCGAGCGCTTCGCACGCGCGGGCATCATTGACGCGCAGAGCGGCGAGCTAGCGCATTGCGCATGCTTTGACCTACAAAGGCAGCCGTTTCCAACGCTGAACGGAGTCGTTCGGACCACTGTGTGCGGTACCTATTTCGCTAGAGTCTGCTCCTACACGATTGCTTGGGGGATCACCCACAACCACAGACTTCGCCCCCGCTTTGGTTTGCCGTGGGTGCGGGATATGCTTAAGCGGTCGTCCATGCCTGCGCGGTCGTTGGGACGGGCGGTGCGGCACCTGTGCCTTGGGGAGATGAGAAAAATGGGGATACGGCTCATGCTCGGGCTTGTACTGGCGATCGGTTGCGGCTCGAGCAAGGGTGGGGCACGCGGCGATGCCCGTGACGACCGCGAAACCACCCAAGACGACCGAGGTGACCGCAGCACAGGAAGCGCCGGCCGACGGGACGCAGGCGGGAACGACGCTGGGGAGCTGCTCGACGGCCGCGCTGCAGATGGACATCTCGACCGGGACGACGATGGCAGCGCGTGGCCGCTCGACTGCGATGATGACGACCCGGGAGTCCACCCTGAGGCCATGGAGGCGTGTAACTTCGTGGACGAGGATTGCGATGGCGTGGCGGACGAGGGTGTAGACGCAAGCTGCCCGTTGACTTGCCACGAGCCCAGCGGTGGCTGTGAGACCCCCGTGGACCTAGTGGCCTCCGGAAGCCACACCTGCGCGCTCACCGACGCGGGCACCGTCTACTGTTGGGGAGGAAATCTCGCCGGGGAAGTGGGAACGGGTGAAGCCAGCCTGATTCCGCGACCGGTGCCGGTTTCCGGTGTCAGGGGTGCGACCGAGATCATCGGCGCTGGGGACGTCGTTTGCGCCCGTATCGAAGAGGGCGCCCTGTGCTGGGGCGATCGCGTGCATATCCCCGTGTTCCAGCCGCTCCCCGATGATGCGGACCTGATCGCAACCGATGGAAACCGCCTATGCTGGTCGCTAGCCGAGGGGGGCTTGGAGTGCCGGTTGGTCCACGGGGGGGAGACGGCGGTGCTTGAGATGGCGCCTTCGGCCGAGGGTGCGATCGAACGGCTGGTTGGTGGACCTTACTGGATGTGCGCGCTGCACACGAACGGTGCAGTCGTCTGCCATGGGGGGCGGTACGTGCAGGGTCGCGTGCGCCTCGCCCGTAGGGCCGACGTCGTTGATGTGAGCGGCACCGGCGAGCCATGTACCGTTGGGGGCGGCGAACTGATTTGCTACACCGACGCTGCCGACAACTTCGGCTACACCGTCGACGGCAATGGCAGCGCCGTGCAGGTAGGGGTAGGCGGACGTCAAAGGTGTGCTCGCAACGCCGAGGGCCGTGTGGCTTGCTGGTTGGGGGATCTAGAGGCACCCATCGAGGGGGCGATCGATCTCGCGGTCGGGATGGACCACGCCTGGATCCTGCGACAGGACGGAACCGTCCGGTGTTGGGGCAGGCGCATTGAGGGCGCTCTTGGCGACGGCCGGATCGAACCCACGGTCGCTACCCAGCCCGTCGACGTGATCGCGTCGCCGAAGGTGGAGTTCGGACCCGCTCAGGCAGTCGGTCTACCGGGTGCCAGGTATGGTGCGTGTGATGGCTTGGATAACTTCGCCGTTCTCAAGCGGTCGGGTACCCACGGGCGGATTCATGACTGCTTGGTGGCCTGCGACAACACCCTCGACGAAGGCGCTTGTCGCGAGGCTTGCGTGACCCGAAGCGGGCTGACGCGGGAGTGCTATGATTGCTACGCTACCTTCAGGGACTGCAACGGGAGTGCCTGCTACCCGGAGTTCTCCGAGTGCGCAGGATTCCCCGTCGATCTGCTGCTCGAACGGCACACCTTCCATCGCCAAGGGCGCTGCGCTCAGGAAGCCAGCTGCTACGTGGGCCTACCACTTGGGAGCCCGTGTACGGAAAGTCGCGAGTGTCGGAGCAACCACTGCGGGGCGTCGGACCCTTCGAGCGACGCCGACAAGGGCAGCGTCTGCGGCCTGGCCAGTGCCGTCTGTCGTGACCATAGCCTGGGATGCTCTTGCGAGGGCATCCTCCGCTACTGCGGCGGATGCGAGGACGACCTGCAGATCCGCGGAGGCAACGGAGAGTGCCTGACGACCTGCGCGGACCACGGGCAGTGCCCAAGCACCTCGGAGTGCGTCCCCTTCTTCGGGGAGACCAAACCCCGGTACTGCCGCTTCTAGCCTCGGGGGGACGGACTCGCTACCGTTTGTCAAAGGGTAGCGGGTGTATTTTTCTTGGAGGG
>JAPPOR010000135.1 GCA_028817905.1 Myxococcales bacterium | reverse complement strand
GAGTATGAGCAGTTTCCCCCCGCCCTCCTATCGCTGGCGCCCGCACCCGTGGCACGGGCTTGCGGTTGGACCCAACCCACCCACGATTGTCACAGCGTACGTCGAGATCACCCCGTTCGATGCGGTCAAGTACGAGAGCGACAAGGTGACAGGCTATCTCCGCGTCGATCGGCCCCAGCGCAGCTCGGCCTCGCCCCCAACCCTGTATGGTTTCGTGCCCAGAACCTATTGCGGTCGCCGGGTGGCCGCCCTGGCGGGTCCCCTCGCGGATCGCGGCGATGGCGATCCGCTCGACATCTGTGTCATCAGCGAGCGGCCCATCACCCGGGCGGATATTCTGCTCAACGCCCGCGTGGTAGGCGGCCTGCAGATGATCGACAATGGCGAAGCCGACGACAAGATCATCGCGGTGCTGGAGAACGACCTGTTCTGGGGGGGCGTTGAGGACCTGGAGGGCCTGCCGGAGAAGCTGGTCGAGCGCCTGCGCCACTACTTCTCCACCTACAAGCTGGTCCCCGGTCGCGAAGCCCCCGCAGCGATTGCCAAAACCTACGACCGTGCCCACGCCTTCCAGGTCATTGACGCGGCCGTTGAGGACTACGCCGAGTCTTTTTAGACAGTTGTTTGAGAATGTCCCGGCTTCTCCTGGGCGCAACCCGTGCGATCATCGTCCGGGGAGTCCTTTCACGCGATAGCGAGTGGTAGGTCGCGGAGGTGGATGTCGGCGTGTTCCCAGCCAGGGGACGGTGCGGAATCCGGTACGGATGACGCTCTCAAGCTGTGCCGTTCACCCCCCATATTGTGTGCCCGGAAAGTACGGCATGTAGGTGCGCAACCTGGGCTCTAGCCCGGATCATGCACCAACCCGCACGCCCTCGCACAAGCGCTCGACTCCGCAGCGCTTCCGCTTCAGTCGAAAATACGGTCCGGTATTCCCTCCTTCACCGAAACCGCTGCGAAGCCGATCACTTGCACGATCATCGCACGCTTTGGTGCATGATCCGGGCTAGCGCAAAGGGTGGGCCAGCAGCCCTCGGCGGCAGCACTTCTTCTCATCTTCGATACGCTGGCAAGGGCTCGCTAGCCGGCCGCATCGACGGTAGCTAAGCTGGTCGCACCCGAAAAGGAGTACCCGTGATCAAAGACCAAGGCACCGATGGTACCCATGGCGAGGTGCTGGAATGCGACGTCTGTATCCTGGGGGCCGGCATCGCCGGGCTCAACGCACTGTTTGCGGCAAGCCGGCAACGGACGAGCAGTTGTAGGATCGTGCTCGTCGACCGGCAGGCTGAGCCAGCCGGGATGTGGCACGGTGCCTACGACTACGTTCGGCTGCACCAGCCTCATCCGATCTTTACGGCTGGCAACATCGCCTGGCGTGGGCAAAGCGACCGGTACCACCTCGCCCACAGACGCGAGGTGGTCGACCACCTGAAGTATTGCTACCAGGTCCTGAAGGAACGCACGCGGCTAGAGGCCCGCTTTGGCCACGAATACTTGGAGCACGAGGACAGTGAACGTGGAGCGCATCCCGTCACTATCCACTGTCGACGTCTGACCGATGGAGCGAGCCTGACCATTCGAGCGCGCCATCTCATCAAGGCCTTCGGGTACAACGTCAAGCCGATGTCGCCGCTGGAGGTGACTAGCGACGCGGTGCTGTCGTTGTCCCCCGACCGCTCCGACATATTCGACGCGCAGGTGGAGCAGAGCACGGGTCCCGTCTATGTGGTGGGGGGCGGCAAGACGGGCATGGACACGGCCCACGCGCTGATTCGCGCGATGCCGAACAAGCGGGTACGCATGTTGATCGGTGCGGGGACCATGTTTCTCAACCGGGACCTGAGCGCTCCCCGCGGGCTGCGGCGGCACTTCGGGGGCGCCACGACGCTCGATGCGTTTGTTGACGTGGCTGGCCGTTTCGACGGTCGCAATGAAGTCGAGGTGATGGCGCACTTCCGTCGCACCTATGGCGTGTCCCTGCACGACGATTGCCGGAGGTTCCTGTTCGGCTTGATGTCCCCGGAAGAGAACCGCGAGATACGGCGGGGGCTCGACGAGGTCATCCGGGATCACCTCGAAGACGTCGTGGACGGACCCAGCGGTCCCGTCATGGTACTTCGCCGTGGTGGGCGGCGGCCGATCGCCCCTGGATCCGTCCTGATCAACGCAACAGGCTATCTCGCCAGGGAGAAGGCTCCCTACGAGCCCTACCTCTCAGCGAGCGCCAACGTTCTGTCCATTCAGCCGACGTCTACGACCCACTTTCTTTCCTCGCAAGCGTCCTATTTTCTTTCCCACCTATTCCTGCGTGGCGACCTGGCATCTCTTCCGCTCTACGAAACCGACGTCCGCGAGCTCCACGACGCCAGCCGGGACGTCCTCCCCGCCGTGGGCATCGCGATGACCGTCCACAACACCACCCTCATCATGGGGCGCTTGCCCCGCTGGGCGGCGAAGGAAAACGGCCTTGACCCGATGCTGATGTTGCCGCTGCACCGGCGCCTGCGTTCCTTTGTGGGGCTCATGCGGTTCGTCAAGAGCCGCCCCGATCACATGGCCAAGGCACTGGACACCGTACGCGAACGCTTTGGAATTCGGCTCGGCCCACTCGCGCATCTGCGGCCCCCATCGAAGATCACCAGGGCCGCAAGTTAACTAGCTAGCGGGCCGCGGTGAGCGAAATCTTGTTGTGCTACCCGGGCTTGCGTTTGCCGCCTGTGCGGGACCGGCGCCGGGTGGAGCTGCGCGGTTTGCGCTTGCTGGCGGTCCGCGGCCTGCGTCGCCGAGGTGAGGCGCGGGGTGAGGCGCGCTTTCGGGGCCCGCCTGGCCCATCCTCATCACCGTGTCCCTCGGCGAGCCTCACGACCCTGGCGAGCTCGGCATGGTCGGGGACTGGGCCGCGGGGCCAGTCAGTTCCCCGGGCCAGGCGGCGGAACGCGATCGTCTTGCCGTCCTTGTCGAAGCTGTCCTCCACGCTGACCGTGAGTCGAGCCCGACAGAGGGCCGCAGCCAGCTCCTCGAAGCGCCGGCGTTCGACGCGGCCCTCGAGCGTGTCGCGGAACAGGGTGCCCATGGCTGGCGCGCAGCGCCCGCCATCGCGGGCTACGTGCTCGAGGAGAAGGGCCAGCTGCGCGCACTCCTGGTCGCTGGGTGGGCGGCTGGTCCGGATCGCCACCGCGTCGGGCGCGCACACGTCGCACAGGCCGCATTCCTGTCCGCTATCGGCTTGATCGCCGAAGTGACGAACCAACTGAAGCATTCGGCACGCATGGCCCTCGGCCAGGGCCACCATCCGCTCGAGCTGATCCTGTCGGTGCTCACGCTGCTGTTGATAGGGCTTGCGCCAGCGCGCCGCTGCGCGGGTGACCCCGCCGTCAAGATCGACGTCGGCGCCGCCGTGGGCCCAGAGTTTGTCGATGGCTCGTTCACTCCGGTCACTCTCCCACCTGAGCCGAAAGGCCAGATCCGAACGGCGCTGGGGCTGCTCGCCCAGAAGCTTGTGCAGACGTGCAAGCTCGCTGACGGGCGGGTAGTCCCGTTCAAAGAAGAACTCGTGCGTCTTGCGGTCGAAAAAGGAATGCAGGAGCACCGCGCGGGAGGGCAAGCCGTCGCGTCCGGCGCGGCCGATCTCCTGGTAGTACCCTTCCACGCTGCCGGGCAGTGCCGTGTGTACGACGGTACGAACGTCGGCCTTGTCTACACCCATGCCAAAGGCAGTGGTGGCCACGATCACATCGAGCTGGCTGGCCAGAAAGCGCGACTGGACACGCTCGCGCTGCTCGGGCGCCATGCCCGCGTGGTATGCGGCGGCGTTCAAGCGCTCGCCCAACGCACTGGCCATGGCCTCGCTCTGTTTGCGGGTGGGTGCGTAGACAATGGCGGGCAAACGCGCCGGGTCCGTCAGCAGGCACTGCAACGCTGCGGCGCGGGCACCCGCGGTCATCTGCACGATTTCTACCGCGAGATTGCCGCGACGGAAGCCATGCACTGCGCGGTACGCATCCTCGATGCCCAGCTGTTCGAGGATGTCGGACTGCACCTGCCCGGTCGCGGTCGCGGTCAACGCGACGACGGGCGCCTTGCCGAGCTGCGGCAGACGCTGCTGCAACATCCGGTAGTCCGGACGAAAGTCGTGACCCCATTGGGAGATGCAGTGCGCCTCATCGATCGCGATCAAGCCAAGCTGCCGCCGCGCCAACATTTCGCAGAATCCAGGGACCCGTAGCCGTTCGGGCGCCACGAACAGAAAGTCGAGCTTCCCGTCGAGGTAGGCGCGACACACCTGCCGGCTATGACTGCGATCCCGGCCCGAGTGGATGCTCTGGGCGCGCAGGCCCAGGGTCTGCAGCTTGCCAACCTGGTCGTCCATCAGGGCGATCAGCGGACTGATCACGAGCGTGGCACCTTCGCGAACCAGCCCCGGCAACTGATAGCACAGGGACTTGCCCGCACCGGTGGGCATGACGAGCAGCACGTTTTCGCCCGCCACGATGCGCTTGCACACGTCCTGCTGGTTGGGACGGAAGTTGTCGTGCCCAAACACCGACCGAAGGTTCGACTCGAGCGCCGCGGGCCCGTGGGCGACCTGCGGACGCGCTGCCCGCGGTTTCAGGGAGACGAGCGCCGGCGGCGAAGAGGACGGCGGCGGCCTTGTGGCAGCGGGCAGGCGCTGGCTTGGACCGCCTGCTGCCACAGCTGCCGGTCTTGCTGCACAGGGCCTCGGCGGCGCATCCGCCACGACGGCGTTCACGACCTCCTGCACGTAGCGCTCGATGGCCGCCAGGAACTGCTCCAAGTCTCCCTCACCACGCTCGATGGCCTTGAGCTTGTGCTCCCACTCTCCCGTCATGGCAGGTGAGCGCACCTGCTCGTGTACGCTGTCGATCAAACGCTCGCCCTTGTCGGTGCTGCGCAGCTGCTTCTTGTCCCGCTCGACATAGCCACGACCCAGCAGGTTTTCGATGATGGCCGAGCGAGTGGCCGGGGTGCCGAGCCCGCGCTCGCGCATGGCATCGGAAAGTGCCCGGTCGTCCACCGCACGGCCCGCGGTCTCCATGGCCGTCAATAGGCTCGCGTCGTCGTAGGGCCGCGGCGGCTGCGTCTGCCGCTTGTCCACGCCTGCCTCCATCACCGGCAAGCGCTGTCCGACGGCCAGGTCAGGCAAGGGGGGGGCGGCCGCCTGTGCGCCCCGAGCCGGTCGCGAACGACGGGCCGTGGGCCGATCGAGCCGGCGAAAGCCCTCCTCCTTTACGACCTGGCCGCGTGCGCGGAACAGGTCGTTATCGTGTTCGGGCCCCGCCGGCCGCTCCAGCCATAGCGTGGTGTCGGTGTATTGATAGTCGGGAAGGTAGGCCTGCAGCAGCCGCCGACAGACCAGGTCGTAGAGCTTGTGGAGGTCACCCTGAGGTGACAGTGAGCAGGGCCGATCGGTGGGGATGATCGCGTGATGGTCGGTCACGCGCCGGTCGTCGACAAAGCGAGTCCCGAGCTTGCCCTGGCCCAGACGATTCGCCAATGTCGCAGGAAGCCCGCCCGCATAGGCAGGCGCGATGCGAGCCACAATCGCGGGCAATTGGGTCTCAAGGGCGCCGCTCAGGTGGCGGCAGTCGGTGCGCGGGTAGCTTATCAACTTGTGCTTTTCGTAGAGCTGCTGGGCCAGCTCGAGGGTGCGCTGCGCGCTCCAGCCGAACAACCGGTTGGCGTGGCGCTGCAGCTCGGTCAGGTCATAGAGCAGGCTCGGACGCAAGCGCCGCGGGACCACATCGACGCGCACGACCCCAAGTTCGCCCTTCGTAAGTCGCTGCAGCAGCTGCTGGGCCAACTCTCCATCGGCCGGCAGCCGTGCCGGGCGCGTGCTGGTCTTGGACCCAGCGAGCAGCCGAGCCTCGACACCGCTGCCCACGTAGCGGGCCTCGAAGAGCTCGCAAGGTGGATCGGGCAGCGCAGGATCGCAGGGCAGCTTGACCCAGACCTCCAGGTAGTCCTCGGGCACGAACTGACGGATCTCCCTGTCGCGAGCCACCAGCATGGCCAAGGTCGGCGTCTGCACCCGGCCGACCGAAAGGGTGTCGTCCATCGACAAGGTGTATGCCCGCGAGAGATTCATGCCCACCAGCCAGTCGGCGCGGCTGCGGGCCTGGGCGGCCGCCGCCAGTCGGTCGAACTCCGTGCCGTCCCTCAGGCGCTCGAAGCCGTTGCGAATGGCGGCGGGGGTAAGGGACGAGATCCACAGGCGCTTGACCGGACTGGTGCACCCTGCGCGCTCCATGATGTGGCGAAAGATCAGCTCGCCCTCGCGTCCGGCGTCGGTGGCGCATACGACGGTCCGGGTGCGCTCATCCTTGAGCAGTCGCTGGACGACTCGAAACTGCGCTGCCGTGCGTTCGATGACCGACAGCGGCCAGTGCCGTGGCAACATCGGGAGGTGCTCCACACGCCAGCGCTTCCAGCGAGCGTCGACCTCGTGGGGTTCTGGCAACGCAACCAGGTGCCCCAGGGCCCAGGTTACGGCGTAACCGCCTCCCTGCAGATAGCCGTCGCGGCGGGTTCCGGCTCCCAGCACGCGCGCGATGTCTCTAGCCACGGAGGGCTTCTCGGCAACCACCACCTGCATGGGTGTGCAGTTGTCTACCAATTGTCCCGCGAAAACAAGCGGGTTGTGATGGTTACCTGGCGCGGGCGACGAGCAGGCTTACCCGTTGGGTCATGACCGGCTCTCCCGCATCGTTGTCGACGCGATCGGCCAGCACGACCACGCCGCGATCGGGCTTGCTCCGGGAGGGCCTCGCCTCGACGCAGCGCGTGCAGTACCGAAGCCGGTCTCCGACACGGGCGGGACTCGGAAACCGCACCTCATCCTTGCCCAGCATCGCCAGGGTCGCGATCGGCTTGGGGTAGTCGAAGAACAAGCGCGTGCAGATGGCGAACAGGTGCAGCGACGAGGCCGTCAGCCCGCCGAACACGGACTGGGCCGCAGCCTCGGAGTCGATGTGAAACGGCTGCGGGTCCCACTGCTTGGCGAACTCGACGATCTGGCTTTCGTCCAAGTCCCAATGCCCAATCAGCAGTTCCTGATCGACGTGGAGATCTTCAAAGAAGGTTTGGGGCATCGACCGAGAGGCTAGCCCCAGGTCCCTCCCGTTGTCGAGCCAGCACGACTTGACAGGCTCGTCGCACGATGGCGCCGAGTGCCCCGGCGATCTTTCTTCGCAACCGGACCCCGAGACGCCCGATGGGAGTGCATCGAGAGGCAGCCGTGCGATGCGTCTGCCGCATGTGTCGTGCACGGAGTTCGAGCTTGGCAACTTCCCGGAGGCCGTCGCGGTCGCGC
>JAPPOR010000239.1 GCA_028817905.1 Myxococcales bacterium | reverse complement strand
GTCCAACTCCAACAGGCGCAAGACGCCCCGAGCACCGGCCTGGTGGCACCGAGCTACTCCAACGGGCCCGGCCAGGCATCCGACCTGCGCTTCCTTCTCCCGATACTCGCCATCACCGACACCTGGTCCGAAGCCCTGGTGCCGCTCGAAGGAGCGTTCAATCGCTTGCAGGCCAACCTGTGGCAGACGTTCCATACCTGGCTCCAGGATCAGAATCTTCTGTCCGCCGAGGCGGTGGCCACGTTGTCAGGATCGGTCGCGGACCTGCGCTCGCAGATCATCGCGCACATCGGAACGATCGCCGGGCCGATCGCTGGACCCGAGGAAGACCGCGAGGACGTCATCGCCAAACTTGCCGACAGGACCCTCGAGTTCTTGCGGGCTCGCGTGCGGCTTCAGGACGCGATCGTCGGCTCGGAAGGCACGCTTCACACCGTGCTCGGTCAGGCAAAGGAGGCTCAGTCCGAAGCCCTCCTGAATGCCTTCGCACAAAGCCTTGGCATTGCCCGCGAAACCCTCGACCTGGTGCGCGCATTTCTAGGACTGAGCGCGGCCAAGCTCGCCGAGAGTCTTGCGGCGGGACAGTCGCGTCCGATGGACGTCCAGCAGCTCGTCATCCAGCTCAGCAAGATCGAGCTGATGCGGACCCGCTTCGAGCTGGGTTCGGAAGCCACCCAAACCCTGCTCGAGCGGCCGGCTGTGTTGGGCATCGCCAACGGCCTCGCGCTCACCCTGGTCGATCTGGCAACCCTCGACAGCTTCCGGCGGCTGGCGGCCGAGCTCCAGATCGAGCAGGCGGCGCTATTGACCTGGCTCGAGCGGGCTCCCGGCCACTCCGAGGAAGCGACTGCCCAGCTCGGGGGTTGGCCCGCGGATGACGTGCAAGCTGTCATCGCGCAGCTGGGAGCCTCCGCGGTGCCCTCCATCGCGCTGCTGGAGACACTACACGGTGTGTTCGAGCTCTCGAAGACGACGGGTGCCGAGGTCGCCGCACTGATCGAGCTGGTGCGGGCGTTCACCCACCCGGACCCGGCGCAGGCCGATCCGCTTGCCCTCCACGCCGCCCGTCTGCGGCAGCTGCTCCGAGCCACCCGTTCGGACAAGGAGTTCGAAGCCGCAATCGGCAAGTTGGATCCCGCGATGTCGGTGCAGCGGCGGGACGCCATGCTGGCGGCCGCCCGCGTGCGGCTCGAGCGCCAGCTCCCGCAGCTCGACGCCAGTGAGGCGCCCGATCTTCTCTCTGCCTATTTCCTGCTCGACCCCGAGTTCAGCGAAAAGGTCCAAACCTCTCGCATCGTTCAAGCGATCTCGAGCCTTCAGCGGTACATCCACCGCTGCCTGCTCGACCTCGAGCCTGGGGTCGCCCCCGAGACGATCCCTCAGGCGGAGTGGGAGTGGCGCAAGAACTACCGCGTGTGGGAAGCCAACCGGAAGGTCTTCCTGTACCCCGAGAACTACATCGAACCAGAACTTCGCGATACCAAAACGCCCGAGTTTGAAGCGCTCGAAAAGGAACTGCTGCAGGAGGAGGTATCGGACGCCACCGCCGGCAAAGCGCTCGGCAACTATCTCCGATCACTGGCAGAGCTCGGAAAGCTCAAGATCGTGGGCAGCTATTTGCGAACCTCGTCCGAAGAGCGACCCCCTGCCTCAGCCGCCGCGCTCCCGTCGGATGAGGAGGTGCTTTACCTGATCGGTCGCACCCAGGTCGCGCCCTACGACTTCTACCTTCGAGAGCGTCGCACGACCCAGTTCGGCACGACCTGGACGCCATGGAGAAGCCTCGAGCTGGCGATCCATGGAGACTTCGTCGCCCCCGTCTATGCCTTCGGCAGGCTCCAGCTCTTCTGGACCGAGTTTACCGAGCTCACGCGCTCCGAAGACCTCGCGATCCCGGCATCCGTTCGACAGGGTTTCCAAGACAAGCACATCCGAAACTGGGAAGTGCCGCCTTCGACCACACCCAAGAAGAATGACTCCGAGGCCATACGGGTCGGGCGCGCGCTGCAGCGGGCCCTCTCCAAAGAGGACTTCGAGCATCTGAAGAAAGGCGACTGGGAGATCGACTCCGAGTACTACTTCTACAACACAAAGATCGAGACCCGCGTCCAGCGCAACGTTGTGTACTATCAGGTGGTCGTAAAGTCCTCCCACCAGGAGCCCAATGGTGGCTGGAGTCCCCCGGCGGTGTTCAGTGAGCTCGGTTCGGACCTCACCGAGACGCAGATGAGGATGGCGAAATGGAGGAAGCCGTATGCGCAGCGGTTGCTTCGCCTCGAGCTCGGCGACAATGACGACGCCCCGGCACCCATCGAAGACCAGACGCGTGTCCTTCAACTGCGAGACACTTCATCGCCGAACCCCAACGTCGCTGCCGTGTTCACCGGCCCCCCTACCACACACGCGCCCGATGGCAGCTTTTCCATCTCGATGTGGCTTCACATCGACCCTTCCCAAGCCGGGTCCAACGAGCCAAGGACGCCAGCGGACTTTCAACGGTCCATGACGATCCTCGAGTACGACGGCGGAGCGCTCTCCATTACCGCGCGAAATGTCGTCGAGGAGACCCCAGGCCGTGACGACAATCGCCAGAGAATCGATGCCGCTATCGCGGCGTTGGCGCCCCTGACCCAGGGGCTTGCCGGCGACGCCCAGACCGCCCGAAGCCATGCCGGAACGGCTCTGCAAGCCCAGCGTGACTTGGTGCTTCTGGGCTCCGACGCCGAAAAAGCGGCCTATCAAGCCAAACTGGCAGCGCTGAGCAACGCAAGCGAGCAGGTCAACGACAATTCCCCCGTGGCCTTGCAGCCCGTCCGGGCCGCTGCGATCGGGTTCGCGCAGGAGCTCGCTGTCCAGAAGGAAGCGTACGCACCCAAGTATCGCTCCCACGATGCCGAACTCCTGTGCTCCTCGGCCGGCGTGCAGTTTGTGCCCGATGACGGGAAGCAGAAGGTCACGATCCCGCTGGGCCGATGGTCCCACGTGGCCTACCGGTTCGAGCGCAGATCGGGGTCGAGTCATCGCGTCACAGTCACGGTCACCTCGGAGCCATTGCCAGTTCCCAGCAATGCAGCAGGCGCAGGGAAGGCAACCACGGTGGGCCCGGAGACGGTGACCGTGGGCAGCATCGCCCTGCAGGAACCACATCCGCGACGCGAGGTGGAGCTGGGCGAGCCCGTGCTTGCACCCGGCGGCGACGCGCCGGAGTATCGGGTCCAGGCTTCTGAACTGCGCTGGTGGGCGAAGGCCGTAACAGCGGAGGAACTGCGTGCCAACCGGACAGTCCGCATCGCGGACCAGCCCGGGCTCTACCGCCTGCGGTTGGACGAACCCCCGCGCTTCGGCGGCGCGGTCGGAATCCCGGCCTCCCCGCTGGTTTTCGAGCTCCCCCCACGGCTCAAGCTCCAGGTTCCCGACCGTGTAGCCGGCCGCGAGCGCATCCTGCTGTTCTACGGAGACCGGATCGCCAGCATGCGGAGCACCCTTCAAGACCAGGGCTTTTCGATCAAACCCGCGCTGTCGGGACCCGGATCGAACGGCGCGTTCCTCGACGTGGGCATGACCGCCGTGGGAAGCTCCAGGCTGGCCTCGAGTTCCGTGCTACGCATGGGTCGCACACCGGCACTCGGGTTCCGCGACTTCGTTACGGGTGAAAGCGATACCGTGCACGCTCCGATCCCACTGTCGGCAAGCACGGTGCCCGCGAATGACTCCATCCTTGCGGGTCTGGTGACCCATGAGTCTGGGGTCGAGGACGTGGGGAATCAGCCCGGGTGGTTTCTGGTCGATGCAGGGGACGAGCACTACTTGGCGCGGCTATTGCCACCGACCCCGACCAGTGACGCGCGCCCCGAGGTGTTTGCGGGCATCCGGACCATGACCCAGCGCCTGCACGTGGACTACGAGACGCTCTCGTCGACCAAGTCGAATGAACTCCAGGCCCTCTCGCTCACCCGCAAGGACGTCGACGCGGACCCACTGCTAGCCAATGTAAACCCGAGTCCCAGTCTCCGGTTCGAACGACTGTCGAGCCTGGGTGTGGACCAGCTGATTGCAAGCCTGAACCGCGGTGGGGTCGACCGGTTGCTGCACATCGACTCGCAAAGCGCCACCGAGATCGATTTCGCCGCCGAGTACTCGCCCAACACGGCTCGGGTGGCACTTTCCCCCAACCCCGGACCCGCCAGCTTGGATTTCGGCGGCAGTTTCGGCACCTACTTCGAAGAGCTCTTCCTGCACGTCCCGTTCCTGGTGGCGAATCGGCTGAACGCCGAGCAAAAGTACGAAGAAGCGCAGCGCTGGTACCACTACATCTTCGATCCCACTGCGGGGCGCGATGCCTCTGGCACGGCCGGCCCTGGCGATACAACGAGCTACTGGCGCTATCGCCCCTTCCAGGAGCATTCGCTCTCCAAGCTCATCGACGAGCTGACGGACAGCCACGCCTTGGCCACTTACCGCAAGGATCCCTTCGACCCCCACGCGATCGCGACCCTGCGCCCGAGCGCCTATCAGAAAGCGATCGTGATGAAATACATCGACAATCTGCTCGACTGGGGCGACTCGCTGTTTCAGGCGGACACGCGAGAGGCGATCAACGAAGCACTGCAGCTCTACCTGCTGGCGCAGGACATCCTGGGGCCGCGCCCACAGGGGACGCGCGTCCGAGAGGACAAGCCCGAAGGCGAGGTGCACCACTTCCTCGAAGCCGACAAGGACGTACGGAGCATCCTCGCGGCCGCGCGGGCAAACTCGGGCGGGGCCGACTCCGTCTTCATGTCCTCGATCGAAGCCTCGGTCGCCGCCGGTGCGGCAAACGGGGCCAGCAGACCCATCCTCAGTCACCTGATGACATCGTTCTGCGTGCCCGAGAACGCAGAGTTCGTCGGCTACTGGGACCGCGTGGAGGATCGCCTCTTCAAGATCCGCAACAGCCTGAACTTCGCCGGCGTCTTTCGGCAGCTGGCCCTGTTTCAACCGCCGATTTCGCCCGGCGATCTGGTCGCTGCCGTGGGCCAAGGGGCCAGCGTATCCTCGGCTGTATCCCAGCTGAGCTTCCCGGTGCCCCACTACCGATACGACGATGTGCTCGGGCGCGCCAAGGAGTTCACCGAGATGGTCGTCGACTTCGGGTCCAAACTCTTCGATGCCATCCGCGACCGGGATGAGGAACGACTGACCTTGCTCCAAGCGAGCCACGAGAAGTCGATTCTCACCCTCACGCGCGATGCGATTGGGTACGAGATCACGGCCGCAAGGTCTGCCAAGCGGGAGCTGGAAGCAACCAAGACCACGGTCGCGGACCGCAAAGCCCATTTTGATAATCTGATCTCGGGGGGGCTCAGCGCCCTCGAGGTGCTCGAGCTCGTGCTTCGGGGCGGAGCGCTGGTGACCTCGGTCGCCAAGGGCATTCTCGACACGAAGGCCTCGGCCGCCGCGGTGCTGCCGCAGATCACGGTGGGCGCATCCGGGTTCGGTGGCAGTCCGGTGGTCATCGTCGAGGTCGGCGGCGAGCAGGCGTCCTCCGCGGTGGAGACGGCCGCCAACATACTCGGCGTGGTCACCGATGGGCTGGACCGGTCCTCCGACATGATCTCGACAGGCGCCGACTACCACCGCAGGGACCAGGAATGGAAGCACGAGCAGAGCCAGGCGGCCCTGGAGCTCGAGGAGATCGAAGCCCAGATGGCAACCGCGGACATCCAGCTGGCTGCGGCCGAGCATGCACTCGTTGTTCACAATCGCACAGAGCAGCACGCGAGCGAGGTGGAGAGCTTCCACCGGAGCAAGTTCGCCAATGAGTCACTGTTCAACTGGATGGCCTCGCGACTCACCACGCTGTACTTCCAGGCCTATCGCGTGGCCTACGATACGGCCAAGGCCGCCGAGCGGGCGCTGCAGTACGAGCTTCCGACCACAAGGACGTTCATCGAGCCCAACAACTTCGACGCAGGCCGCCGCGGTCTGTTGGCAGGAGAGGCCCTGTCCCTGCAGCTCGCCCAGCTCGAAAAGCACCAACTCGACAATGACAGCCGCTTCCAGGAGATCGAACGAACCATCTCGCTGGCGGAAATCGATCCCGAAGCCCTGCTCACGCTGCAGTTTGCGGGGACCTGCGACTTCGCGCTGCCCCAGGCCCTGTTCGACCAGGATTTTCCCGGGCACTACTTCCGCGTCATCAAGACCCTTGAACTGACCATCGAAACCACGGCCAACTTCTCCCCCCACCGGGGCCCCCACGCGACGTTGATGCAGCTCGGACACCGAACGTTGCTCGAACCCGATCTGGAGGGCGTGCGCTATCTACGGGGCGTCGAGGATGCCACGCCTGCTCCAGGGGCGGTGCGCTCCGACTGGCGCGCAAACCAGCAGATCGCGGTGTCCAAGGCCAACCGGGACCACGGGATGTTTGTCCTCAACTTCTTCCTGGACGACCGCTACTTCCCCTTCGAAGGCACGGGCGTGGTCTCCAACTGGCGCCTCGAGCTTCCGGCAGCCAGCAACCCGGACATGGTCGAGGAGCGGACCATCGGAGGCCAGCAGGTAGAGATGGTGTCGGTCAGCGACGTGCTCATCCATCTCCGCTACACGGCAGCCGTCGACCCGGGAAGCTTCAAGGCCGAGGTGAAGCGCCTGGATGCTGCGCGGGCAAGCAACTAGCGAGCTTTGCCCCGCACGTAGAGACACGGTGCGCCGGAGTGCCTGGCTGGATCCTCCGGCTGGATCGTCCTTGAGTCCACAAACGTCGAACACAAGAACGGATCGCACGTCAGCATCGTGCAGCAGCTCTCGCTGGACGTTGTGTGGGATGCCTTCCACCCGTTTGCCGTCAGCTGGGTTCCAAAACAGACCAGGCCGCTCAGCTTCGATCCCAGATGTGCGCCGCAGACCTGTGCATGGCTCGCCTCACAGTTGGTCATCCCAGTCGCCAGGAGAATTCCTCAAGGGAAGACCAGATACCGTCATGCCCCACACACGAAAGCCCTGACACCTTCTTCCAACAGATGGCAAGCTTGGCACACGTTCAATGCTTCACATCGTGGTCCCGGAACCGCGGTGCCCTCATGGAGGCAAGGCCGATGCGACACCACCGCGCAGTCATTGGACTCATTCTGATCTCTTGCACCGCGTGTGCACCCAACATGACAGGCAGACCCAAGCATGTACTGCGTAGGCCCAGACTCATCGTGCAAATCACCGTGGACCAGCTCCGGGGAGACCTGCCCGCGCGAAATCTCGATCGCTTCGGAGAAGGCGGCTTCAAACGATTGATGCGGACGGGGGCATGGTTTGCGTCAGCGATTCATCCCCATGCCCGAACAGAAACCGTCGTAGGTCA
>JAPPOR010000457.1 GCA_028817905.1 Myxococcales bacterium | reverse complement strand
ACAGCTTGCCGCCCGTGGTCCCGGTCCTGCGTAGCTTTGACGAGAGGAAGGCCAAGGAGTTCTACGTGGATTTCCTCGGCTTCGCGGTGACTTTCGAACACCGGTTCGACGACAACGCACCCTTGTACATGGGCCTGCGCCGCGGAGACGTCGTCCTGCACGTCAGCGAGCACTTCGGCGATGCTTGCCCCGGTGCCGCCATCCGCATTCGCATCGAGGACCTCTCTGACTACTGCGAGGCTCTACGCGACAAGGACTACAAGTACGTTCGCCCGGGTGCACCCGAAGAACGACCATGGGGTGGCAAGGAGCTCTCCATCCAGGACCCTTTCGGGAACCGCCTGACGCTTGTCGATGCCCCCAGACGTGAGAGCCAAGAGCCTGCTGTTTAGCCTAGGTCAGCCCCGCGAGGGGGCCTGTCCCGAACTCCCGATCGCCGATCGTGTCGTCTTCCAGGCCCATGGCGTGCAGGAGCGAGGTCAAGAGCCGGTTGTGTGGGACCTTGCCGCCGACATCGACTAGGCGCCCGGTCCGGAAGTGGCCGCCACAGGAGCCCGCCAGGATGTACGGCATGCCCCTGCGATCGTGGTTGTTGCCCTTGCTCTGCTCGTTTGTGCAGAACACGACGGTGTTATCGAATACGGTGCCATCGCCCTCTGGAATCGACTTGAGCTTGCTGATGAGATAGCCGAGTTGCTGCATGTACCAGCGGTTGATGCGGGTATTCTGGTCGACCTTCGGCAGATCTTCGTCGCCCTTGTGGGCGAGCGAATGGTGCCCATCCTTGATGTCGTCGCCCACGAATCCAAGCACGTAGTCGGCCGCCGAGTGGGTCCACATCAGCGTGCCGACGCGTGTGAGATCACAGGCGAACGCCAACGCCATCAGATCCATCTGCAACTTGCCGATCGCGGGCATGTTGGCCACTCGGGTCGCGTCCAAGCTGTCCAGCGTCAGCGGCTGACACTGGCCTTCGAAGACCACGTCGACCTTCTGCAGGCGGTCCTGCAAATCCGCGATCGATGCGATGTGAATGTCCAGCTTGTCCCGATCGGTGGTGGAGACCTGACCGCGAGCACGGTCGAACTGCCCCCGGACCAGGTCTAGCGCCGCCCTGCGGCGCGCCAGCGCTTGCTCGACGGCACCCGAATCGGCGTTCGGGTCGCCAAACAGTCGCCGGTATGCACGCGCGGGGTCGTTCTCGGGTGGAAGCGGCTGGCCAGCCCCCCGATAGTTGATGCGCGACCCTACGTGCGCCCCCTCCACGAGCACACCGAGCTCCAACGACGCAAAGCGCGTCTCCTGACCACGCACAGCAGCGATCCGCTGGTCCAGCGAGATGCCGCCCGCCCAGCCTGCGCTCTGCCCCGCGTCACCGGAAAAAGCCCCTTCGAGCAGCTTGATTCCAGTCAGGCACTGGCCGGTCCCCTTCTGGTGGGCATCCCCTGGGCCCCGGGTTGCGGACACCATGTCCACTCCCTTGACCACCAGCAGATCCTCGCGGTGCTCCACGAGTTCGGGCACGGACAGAATGGGGGACGACAGGAAGTCCTCGCCATCCTTCGGCCAGAAGTTCGAAGGAATCGTTCCGTTCGGGGTGTACCAGACCAGCAGTCGCTTGGGCGGCTGCTTCGTTTGGGCCCGCGCTCGTCGGTCGGTCATCGCCTCCAACAGGGGCAGCCCGACACACAGACCACCGAGCCCCCTGAAGGCAGCGCGACGCGAGAGGGTTTTGCGGCTCATGGGGACACCTCCTCTTGAGCCGATGGCTCAGGTAAGCGCTTCCGATACAGGAACGTATCGGTCTGCGTCAGGGCGACCAAAAGCCCCTTGATATCGTAGTCCGCAGCCTCGAAGGCATCCTGAAGGAAGGTCAGGGTCGGCTCGTCCTCCTCCACCGGGCTGCGGCCATAGGCATAGCGGAACCACTGCGTCACCAAGCAGTCGGATACCTGGCGACTGTTGGCAAGAATCTGCCCCAGCTCGATGACCCCATCAAACTCGCCGTCCGCGTCCGACGTCCCAATGATCTCGCCGCTCGCGTCGATCTCCAAGCCCCATTCCTTGTCACGATACCGACCCATCCCGTCAAAATGCTCGAAGCCCAGACCGATCGGGTCGATTTGCTGGTGACAGCCAGCGCACACGGGCTCCGCCTCGTGCATGGCGAACTGCTCGCGTGTCGTCAGCGATGTATCGACCTCCGGGGGCTCAGGAACATTGTCAGGAGGCGATGGTGGGATCTGACAAAAGAGCCGCTCTCGTACGAACAGTCCGCGGTGTATGGGAGAGCTCCGATTCGGTTTCGCGTGCACCGCCAATAGGCCCCCTTGAGTCAAGAACCCGGAGTACTTGTCCGCGTCCAACGCAACCTTCTCGAACTCGTCACCGGTAGGCCCCTCCACCCCGTAGAACGCCGCAAGCTCGGCGTTCATCATGGTCCAAGGGGCGGTCAGCAGGGTCATCAGACTCGCGTCCTCCTCGTAGATCGCGTGGTCGAAGAACTCCTCCGCCTCCTGCTGCAGGAGCGGCAAGATCGACTCCTCGTAGTCTGGATAGATTTCGAGATCCTTGCCGATCGCCGCAAGGCCCTCGATATCGCGCAAGCCTAGCCACTCGCGGTGAAAGTTCTTGACCGCTTCACGCGCCCGCGGCGCGACCACCAAGCGCTCCGCCTCCGCGCGAATCTCCGCGCGCGTGCTGAGCCCGCCCGCGTCCGCCTTCTCCAGCAGGATCGCATCGGGAGTTGAGTTCCAAAACAGAAACGCAAGCCGTGAAGCCATCTCGTGGGGGGTCAAGCGCATCACGTCCCCGTCGTCCGCCTGGCCGGACTCGATCCGGTAAAGGAAGTAGGGAGACTGGAGCATCGCCGAGAGTGTCACACTCACGCCCACATGCGGATCAAACGCATCCTCCCCCATCTCGGTCGCCGCTCCAAACAGCTCCAGAAGCTCGTCGATCTCCTCGTCGCTCAGCGGTCGTCGATAGATGCGTGCGCCGAACGATGTCAGCCAATCCAAGACCGAAGCACGACACTGCTCCTCGTTGCCCGCATCACAGCCCGATAGTTCCGCCATGATCTTGTCGGCGTGCGCTTCGGCGATCTTCTCCGCCGCGTCAGCGTACTGCTCGGCGAGCAGGGGGCTTACAACTAGGGCCTCCGCCTGATTGGTAAACCCCTGTGCCTCCTGGTCGGGCGAAAACGCATCCGCAGGGCGCGTGTTTTGACCGAACAACTGGAAGACCGAGTTGTTATACTCAAAGCGTGTCATGCGGCGAATGGGGGATGGGCCTGGCTCTGGTGGCTCGTCGCGGTCAGGTCGGAGATCATCACCAAGCCCGTTGCCATTTCCCTCCGCGCCGTCATCGCCGTCGCCATCACCCGACGGCACATGCATTTCATCCGGTTCTTTAGAAGCGCTGGAATCGCCCGATCCGCCGCAAGCGAACGCCAGCCCTATCAGACCACTTAGCAACAACCGTAAACGAACTCTGAACACGAACACTCGACCTTGTTGGAGAGAAGATGCAGGCATCAGGCAACTCGCAAACCGTTCCATCTAAGTACAAGAGCGCGGATGAAGCACGCGCCTTCGCGGTGAACGGTCCCGGCATCGGACGCCGAACCGCCGCCCTGCCTGCCTGTCTGATTGTAGCATCCGTCGCACTCTGCTTTACCGTGGCATGCGGTGGCGACGACAACAAAGGTGCGATGCCCGCCCAGCCTGGACCCGATTCCGGCACTGGCAGCGACATGGGTGACGACGATCCCGCAGACAAGCGGGACACAGGTCCCATGCACACAACACGATGTGATATGGCGGGGCTCTTCGATCAGAAGTGTGGAAGCACAACGTGCCACGAGGGCGACATGGCACAGGTCGGCCTCGACTTGATCTCATCGGGGGTCGAAGACCGCGTGTCCGGCGCCCCCGCCATGTGTGGCGGGGTGCTGGCCGACTCCTCCGACCCGATGGGCAGCGTGCTGTACAAGAAGGTGGCAGGCACCTCGGAATGCGGTGCTGCGATGCCACTCGGGCTCGATGAGCTGAGCGAAGGCGAGCTGCTGTGCATGCGCGAATGGATCAGTGGCTTGCTTCCACCTGAGCCGCCGAAGCCAAGCGAAATGCCTGACGAGGAGGATGACGAACCGCCGCCGGAGGTCTCGCTGCCGCACGAGTGCACGAACATCGGAGAAATGTCGGAATGCTATTCGGGCCCGATCGCCACGCTCGATGTGGGTATGTGCCACAGCGGCATGCAGACGTGCATGGCAGGGGATGACGGCCAGCCCAACTTCTGGGGGCCCTGTGAAGGCGACTACACCGGGGTAGCCGAGGACTGCAATACCGAAGCGGACGACGATTGCGATACGCTGACCCCCGCGAGCGGCTGTACGACCAGTTGGAGCCGAAGCTACGGCATGCCCAACTCATCGCAGAATGGCCGTAGCGTCGCGGTCGATAGCGCAGGCAACGTCTACTTGCTGGGTGACTTCGAGGCTTCGGTCAACCTTGGTGCAGGAACGGTCAGCGCCCCGGGTGGCAAGGCCAATATCTTCCTCAACAAGTACGACGGGTTCGGAAACCTGCTGTGGAGCAAGACATACGGCGACACCAGCAGCCAGTTCGGCCAGCAAGTCATGGTCGACCATGCGGATCATCCCATCCTGCTGACCCGGTCGTTCGGAACAGTGGAGTACTGGGAACCCACCGAGGACCCCGAGGATGATCTGGACGGCGACGGCGAGACCGACATCCACGTGGTGAAGCTGAGCCCTGACGGTGACCACATCTGGAGTCACGTCTTTGGCGGCGTCAACGCGGACCGCGCGGAAGACGTGGCGGTCGACAGTGACAACAACGTATACGTGACGGGCACCTTCAAGGGCGTCGCAAACTTCGGGTTCACGACCCTGAGGTCAAGCCGCTTCGATGAGGAGCCCGCCGACCGGGATGTGTTCCTGTTGAAGATCACTGCGGATGGAACGGTCGTTGCAGCCGCTCGTTACGGCGGTGACGGTGACGACTACGGGCGCGGCGTGGCGGTAGACGCTGACGGCAACATCTACCTGGCGGGATACTTTGGCGGCAGCCTGACCGAAGGCACGGGCTCGATCGCCTTCAATGGCCCCGTCCTGGAAGGTGCGGGCGACCGGGACATCTTCATCGCGAAGCTCGACGACCGCCTGGGCCATCTGTGGAGCAAGCGGTTGGGTGACAGCGGACCCGACGAGATCCAGGATCTCGGACTGGACAGCGAGGGCAACGCGATCGCCTTCGGCTACTTCTCGGGCACCCTCGACGTCGGCGACGAGACCCTGACAAGCGAAGGTGAGCGCGATCTATTCCTGGTCAAGTGGGACGGGGACGGCGACCCGATTTTCGCCAAGCGGTACGGCAACGAGGAGGACCAGGCACGCACCGATGTCGGACCGGAGCATACCTGGAGCGCCCTCGCCGTGGATGCTGATGACAATATCTACTTGAGCACGTCCCTGTGGGGCGAAGCGAACTTCGGCGACACGCCCATCGGGATCCTTGGAAGCGCCGGCAAGACGGACATCGCAGTGGTTCAACTGGACAAGGATGGTAGCTTCCTGTGGGGCCGCCGCTATGGGAAGACGGGCACAGAGCTGGTGCTCGACGTAGCGGTCGACGGGGACAAGCGCATCATGGTGACCGGCCGGATCTTCGGTTCCGGAGTGGACTTTGGCGCGTCCGGGGAAATCGCTGGCCGTCAGCCAAGCGGGACGGCCTTCCTGGTCAAACTGGACCCCGCGGACACGAGCCTCTAAGGGAGGTCATCATCGGGGAAAGGGCAACGTGCCCTTTCCCCGATAGCGCCGAGCCCGGCAGACGAGAGCAGAGAAGGGTCGGTTTCGGGATCAGAAAAAGCGAAGGGCGCGAGCACGCTGCCACCACGACGCGGTGCCACCAAAGTACGAAATGCTGGCAAGCGTTGGCCTGGCCTCCGCCGGCGCTCGCGATACGCTAAGCAGGCGAAAAACCTGTGAAGGAAGGCAAAACGCGATAAGAATCGCCACATGAATACGAGCGCTGAGCACCGAGGTCTCGGACGGCTGTGCGTGGTGGCCTTCGGCGCTTGCGTCCTGGTCAACACGCTGGCGCTTGGCGGCCTCCTTGCCAGCGGGCGTGGACCCGGCGAAGCGCTTGACCAGATGACCTACGGCAGCAGCCGGGCATTCTTGCACAGTCCGGATGTGGATTCCTGGTGGCCGATGGCGGTGGCGTTTCAGCGCATCCAGGAGCAACCGGACGGCGACGTCTACGACGTGTTCCGCGTGGACCACATCAAGTTCCAGTATCCGCCGACTTCCCTGCTAGTGATGCTGCTCTTCCCGCGCAAAGACGTCGCGGACCTCGCGCGGGTCGGCGGCTCAGAGCTCGAAGGCCACGCAAACTCGATCGTGACCTGGGTCGGGCTTGGCTCGCGACTCGCTGTGCTGATCACAATCCTGCTGTCCGCCTCGCTGCTGCTGACTCATTACCGGCGCGCGGCGGGTGAAGCAAGGCCCTGGGAGCGCCCGGGGGTCGTGCTCGCAAGCGTATGCGCGCTGGGCCTCACCTACTATCCGCTGCTACACGGCAGCGTGCTTGGGCAGGTGCAGGTCTTCCTGGGCATGCTGATGGCTGCGAGTCTGTGGCTAGAGCAGCGCGGGTGGCGAACACTTTCGGGCGTGTGCGCATGCATCGCCTGCAGCATGAAGCCGCAATACGGGCTCCTCATCCTATGGGCGCTCACCGTGCGCCGCTACCGCTTCGCCGCGGGCTTTGTGGGCACCGGGGTCGTTATTCTGGTGCTCTCCGTCGGTGCCTTCGGGTGGCACAATCACCTGAACTATCTGAGCGTGATGGGCGAGCTGTCACGGAGCGGCGAGGCCTTCTGGCCGAACCAGAGTGTCAATGGCTTGATGAACCGACTGCTGGGAAACGGCAGCGCGATCCAGTGGGAGCGGCATGGCTTTCCGCCCTATCACCCGGTGGTCTACGCTGTCACGCTGGTCACTTCCGTCGCCTTCATTGCGGTCGCCATGTGGGGCACGTATCGACAGCGACAACAGGCAACGCAGACAACGACCATGGCGCTTACCCTGATGGCCGCCACAATGGCGTCTCCGATCGCCTGGGAACACCACTATGGGAGCTTCTTCGCAGTGTTTTGCGCGACGGCTGCGCCGCTGGTCACCGGGGTCCCCTGGGGACGGCGCAGCCTGCCGCTCCTGCTGCTGTCCTACCTGCTGATGGCCAACGTCGTCACCACGGTCGAGCCTCTGTTTGGCAACCGCTGGACGGGGTTGCTCGGGTCGCACCTGTTCTTCGGCGCACTCATCCTATTCTGCCAGGT
>JAPPOR010001063.1 GCA_028817905.1 Myxococcales bacterium | reverse complement strand
CTAGCCGTCGGGACGTTGGGCGGCTTGGCGCCGTGGATGACGGCCCTGCGCGCCATGGGCGTGGCTTTCCTAGCGCTGCTCCCCGGCGCCTTTGTGCGCGCCCGCAAGCGCCCCCAACGGGATGTGTCGCGTGCAGCCCCAAACGACCGAAGGTGGGACCGCGGGGGCGTGAAAACGATCACTAGTGCGGCGGTGCGCCCGACGTCTATTCTGGCGTGCGTGCCGGAGGCCCGCGTGGGTACCTCGGTGCGCGTTGGGAGCCCACGATGTCGTCGCCACACACCCGGACCATTGCCCTGCTCGCTTCCGGCCTGTCTCTGATGGCCGCCTGTTCGAATGGTGCGGGGTCAAACGCCCCGCCCGGGAACACGGCGGACGCTGGCCCAGAGGCCGCCACCGCGACGACGGGCAGCGTGCCCCGGGCTACGGTGATGCTCACCCAGGTGGGACCCCGGACGACCGTCGACCCCGCCGTGGCCGAGCCGAGCGATCCCAACGCGGTCACCGCCCACTGGCCCATCACGGGTCAGGCCGAGTTTCGCACCAACGCCCAGGGCGTGGGCTTGCATGTGAAGCTCGTTGACTGCCGGACCGCCTACGTCTATCCGACGCACATCTTTGAGGGCGACTGCGGCGCCATTGCCTCGGGGACCGAACCTTGGGACGGCGTGCGCGGTCGCTTGAGCTCTGGCGCGTTCTGCCTGGGCGCGCCGGGAGCGAGCTTGTACGAGCTGCGCGAACATGCCGAAACGACCGGCTGGACCCTGGGTGGCCCCCCCGAATCCGACATCCTCGGCCACTCACTGGCGGTGCTGGACCCCGACACGGGCGCGCCGCTCGCGTGCGGAGCCATCGTTGCGGACACCACAAAACCGAGCGGCATCGCTCCCCCACCTCCTTCGGCCGCGGTGGTGCACAAGTTGGCAGGTCTGTGCATCTTTGCGCTCGCTGGCGGAGTTGGCGGCCCGGGGGCTGGCTCCCCGCAGTGCCTCACGGACGAACTCGCGACATGCACCTTGGACCATTGCGTGGAGCCGTGCGTGGCACAGTGCACCGACTACGTCGGGTGTCTCGCGTCTTCCGAGCGGCCCTGCGAAGCGGCGTGCGGGCCGTCCGAGGCGTGTGCCATCTGCCTGGCCGACGCTACGTCGTGCACGGTCGGGTTCTGCGGCGACCACCTGAAGGCCTGTGCGCCGCCATCCACCCCCGATGGTCCGTGCGCAGAGCTTCGGATGTGCTGCACCCGCCAGGGCCCACTCGAGGACGCGTGCTTCCAGTTCGCTACGATGATCGAGGGCTTCGGCGGGGACCCGAGCTGTCTCGGGACGCTGAACGACTGGGACTTCAACACGAACTTCGCCTATCGGTCACCGTGCTACCAGATGGGCTTCGAACCCTAGCTAGAATAGTCCGCCAATGCCATGCAGAATGTTTTCGTTGTCGATGCAGCGGCGGTCGGCGCCGGGCAGGCAGAAGCCCCCATAGCAACCGTTCAAGCCGTTGCCGAGTGCGCCCACCGGGTAGGCGGTGACGAACAGGTAACACATCTCCTCGTTGGTTCCATCGCCGAAGCCCACGTGGGAGTTGGTCGTGTTCTCGAACGTGCAGGTTGCACGCAGCCTGTCCTCGGCGTGGACAACAACCGGTGGATCAAACAGGTAGTTGATCTGCTCCTCGAAACCGAAGGATGCATCGTGGACCACCTCGATCGTGCCGTCCGCACGCATGATCTCCAACTTTGCGTGCCTGCCTACTTCGTGCATGTGAGGCGTTAGACCGAATAGCGTGGCCGTCTGACCCTGGGCTATCTTCGGTGTGCACGTGTCACCCGGGGTGGCCGAGGTGCCGGCGGGCACGTTGATGTTCTCGGTGCCGAGCCAGTGGGCGCCCATGACGTGGGGGCGGGGCTCGGATGCGAGACACAGCTCGCCACCGCTACGATCCAGGGCCTGCTTCCCTGGCTCGCTGTTGTAGTAGTGGATCTCAAGGGTGAGCATGGTGTTGGGTCCGTGCGGCAGCTCCTGTCCGATATCGTCGGGGTACCGGATCCCGGGCCGACCGGGGGCCCATCCGCCGAGCAGGACGCGATTCGGATCGCCTTGCGCCTGGCACTCGCCGCGCACGAGGCCATCCGACAGGTCGGCGGGGGCGTCCTTGCTCGCATACAGCAGCCAGTGATGGAGCACGCGCGTGTTGTCGATCACCGGTCGGAACCCGCTGGCGATGGCGTTTTCGCCCCACGGCGCCTTGAAGTAGTAGCAGGCGTAGTAGTTGGGGTCGCCGAGGGTGACGGCCCCGCCGACCGCGCTGAGATCGACGGGCGTGGTGTCCCCCGGGGTCGACTCCGCGTGGGCGAGAAAGCGCATAGGGGTACCGTCTTCGCAGTGGTAGTTGCCACAGTCCAGGCAGTCCTCGTTGTCGACCGGTTGGTCCTGGGCAGGCTGCTCGCCGCAGCTCGCGCCCGTCGGCGTGCCAGCGTCCACCCATGCCTGCAGCATCGCGACGTCTGCATCGAGCAGCTTCGGGTTGGGTGCTGGAGGCATGGGGCGTCGGTCGTCCTTGATGCGCTCCATGGCAACCACGAAATTGGGGCGACCGTCAGCGGGTGATGCGGCCATCAGGTCGTCGTGAGAGACGAGGGACATGGGCGCGCCGAAGGATGGTTCGCTGCCGTGGCAGTTGCCGCACTGGGTGGCAAGCATGTCCCGAACCCCACACCAGGCGGTGGCTCCGCTCGGGCCGCCGTTGTCCTCCGTTGCAGCGGGCTGGATCGTGGTGGGCGAACCGCTCTCGCCCACGTCGGGCGTTCGTGCGGCCGGGGCCCGAGCGGAGACGCCTGCAGTCTGTTGCGAGCCGACCGGCGCGGACGTCCCTCGCGCGCCCTCACCCGCGGTCGCTGGTTGTGCACGCGCCGCGGGCGCTTCGGCGACGTTCGGTGCGCTCTCGGAACCGGGGCCCCCGCCACCTGTCGCCATCTGCTCCGGGTCGCCTCCGCATCCACCCCAGAGCGTGCTAGAGATAAGTATTGCTAAAGCGACCGAGGGGCTCACCCGTGCCCAGCGTCGCCCGCGCTTCCGGTCTGAAAGTGCCTTCACGGAACGTGGCTGAAGTCTCATGCAGTGCCTCCTTAAACAGGCGTCTAGTAGTCAAGGGGCCCAGCGACAACCGATCAATTCTAACGCTTCTGTAAAGACTGCTAATGCGGGCCGTGATGACACGCGGTTACGCGAGGTGGTCGGCGTGCGGGCGTCCAGCTGGGGCATGGAGACAAGCAATAGGTTGACTGTGGGTTTAGTATTCCTAAACCAGACGTAAGGACTCGTCGATTGAGCGTCGGCCCGTGGCGGGCTAGGTTCGAGCTCGCTCGTTGGCTGTGCTGCCCAAATGGGTTGCGGGTTTGTGGGAGACGTCATGGAAAGCCCAGGTCGCAAGTGCCGACGGGACTCGGGTTCGTCTGCTCCGGCTTGCGTCTTCGCCCTGGTCCTGGCGCTCGTCCTCGTGGCTCGGCCCGGCGATGCATCCGCGTGCCTTTGTGGTCTGGTTTCCCAGGTGCGTTCGCCTCTCGAGGGTGCCACTGTCCCCGCGGCGGGCTTCTTCCTGTCGAGCAACCAGCCGCGTGATTGGGTTCTGACCAGCCCGGCGGGTGAGATCCTCGAGCTCAGCGCGGAGCGATACGGGTACGAGAACGAGAGTGCGATCGTTATGTGCCAGTCCGCCCTGTATGTGGTCCGGCCGTTGCGCCCGTTGCGGCCTGCTACGGGGTACACGCTCACCTCCGGCTGGGACGCACAGGTGCGCCATTTCGACGTGGTCACCCAGGTGCCGGTGCCCGCGCCAAGCATCCAGTTGACCTGGCGACAGAACCCGGTCCGCCCGCGCACGGGAACGAGCTGCGAACTGGTCGTCTATGCCCATTCCTATTCGTTGCACGTCGAGGCGATGAATCCTGGGCCCGATCCGGTCTTGCTACGGGTGACTTCGCGAACGGCATGCGGAGAGCTCAACGAGTTGAACAGGGCGCGGGCTGTCCTACTCGAGCCGGGGCACAGCTCTTTTGACTTTCTCTACTATGGTCGAGACTTTTCGCGGGCCTTCCGGCCCGACGCGGGGCCGACTCGCGAGTGGCTCGCGGACCTTGCGAGCGGGTGCATGCAGCTCGAACTGACCGGCATCTATGGCCAGCCCGTCGCGACCTCTTGGTCGTGTCCGCCGGCTGGTGCCAGCGAGGCCGAGCGCGGCGATTGCCCGGACTATGTGCCGTTCGACGCAGGTATCGTGGACGGCGATGGCGGCGTTCCCCAGGATGGCGGCGGGGACGGGCTCGCAGACGTGGGCGTCCGGCGTGCCGGACCCGACGCGGGACGCTCCAAGACTGGCTCCTCGGTAGGCGACCCGATGCACGCACCGCCAGTCTTTGCCGATCCGTTTGTCGGTGAACGCGAAGAGCCAGATGCAGCCATGCCGTCGGGCCAGCTGCGCGATCGGGCCTCGGGCGACCGTAGGGCCGCTGGCCGCGTTGCCAACCACGCCCTGCCGGTCCGCTCGACATCGGGTGACGGACCGTCATCCCCTGACCGTGGTTGCCGGGCGGTACGGCCGGGGGGGCTCGTGGGCTCAACGGGGTTGCCAACGCTTGTGGGCGGCTTGCTCCTGTTGGTCCTTCGCGCACGGCGCGCCAAGCGCCCCTCGGGTTGAACAACGTTCGCACGCCGGCAGCCCCGCCTGCTACCCAATCGATTGTGAACGGGATGGCCGCGCCGGCTACGGCTCCGCGGTCCCCATGTGCCGTGCATAGAACAACTCGTACTGCTCGACCTCGAACCTTGGTATGCCCATGTGAGGGCCCGGGTTGATGTGCATCGTCTTCTCTTTGGAGCCAAATGCCTTGAACAGTTCGAGGGCCGACTCGGGTGTCATGAGTTCATCGTTGAGCTGATTCATGAACAGCAGGGGGACCTCGATCTTCTCCGCATGGTCGGCGATGGCGCGCCGACCCATACTGAGGGCGGCGAGTCCGAAGATAGCGCACGTGACACGTGGCTCCGCGGCTACGAAGGGGATGCCGAAGGCTGACCCCATCGATACCCCCCAGTAGCCAATGGGCCCGGCGTTGCCGACCTCATCGAGCTTCTGCAGTGCGTCGAGCGTGGTCTTCCACTCTCCGGTGACTCGCCTTCCGCGCTCGGCCAGTTGTTTGCGGCGTTCGTCTGTCATCGCTCCCCCGTCGCGCCGAATCGCTTCGTTGTGCGCACGGTCCTCGTCGGTCATCCGTTCACCATGGCCTGGGGCATCGATGGCCGCGACGGCATAGCCATTGTGGCGGACCAGGCGACGCGAGAGCGACAGGATATTGGGTACTCGCTTGTGTTGTGTCCCGCCGTGACCCTGGAGCACCAGGGGCCGTGCTCCGCGTGCATCTTCTGGCGTCCACAGGATGCCGGGCACTGTCTCGCCGTCGACTTCCAGCTGAAAACGACGTTCGGTGACGCCCCGTTCTGTCATCTCCTCGATAAACTCCATGGCTGCTCCTTCGTTGCGTGTCGCCCCGCGGTGGTAGACCGCGGCCCTGTAGGCAAGGTACTCCATCCCTGAAGGGGAATCCTTTCGGGTCTGCTACCAGAGTGGAAATCGACCCTCGAGCCGCGGATGGGCCCAAAGGTTCAGGAGGCTTTTGCGAACGAGCGGGCCGACTCTTGAGTCCGTGTCCCAAGCTGGTAGATCAACGCTTTCGTTTGGAGCCCGGATATGACCATCGCGATGCCCCTAACCCGAAATGCGCTACTCAACGCTGGCCATCGCTATCTCGACGCATTGGCCGAGGGCGCCGTGGCTACGCTCGAGTTCACCTCGGGGGCCCTACTGACCCAGAACTGTCAACCCATCTCGATCGCCGACGGGTTGCTGGGGAGGAGGTGTCCGGTGCGCTACCGTTACTTGGTCGCCGACCCGGAGACCCAGCAGGTTGCGGTCTTTGCGGTTGTCGAGGAAGACGAAGCGCTCAGCGTCTTCGGTTCGAGACTCGCATTCGAGGGCGGAGCCATCCGCGAGGCCGAGACGCTCGTGTGCCGCAAGGGGGAGTCCTCTGTGTTCGACCCGAAGCGGCTGGTCGAGCCGAACCCGCTGTTCGACGCGCCGATTGCAGAGGATGAACGGCAATCGCGGCACGAGCTGGTGGACTATGCCAACCGATACTTCGATGGCATCGAGCTGAACTCTGCTGCGCGGGTGCCATTTCACGTTGAGTGCAACCGCACGGAAAACGGTGTTCGGACGACCAACCGGGCGGATCGTCCAGGCAGCATGGGCTGCGCGGAGCAATTTGACCGGGGCTTCTTTGGCTACATCGAGTCCATGCGTGAACGTCGTTTTCCCATTGTTGACACCGAGCGCGGGCTTGTATGGGGGATCGCTTTTCTCGACGTCCCCGGCACCGTCACCCATCTCGACCTGAGGGATGGCCGCCGCTTCGAGCTCCCCGAGAGAATGCGTCATCCCCGCAGCACCTTGCTCTTCGAGCTCTTCAAGGTGGCCGGGGGTCAGTTGCGCGAGATCGAGGCGTTCATGGTGAACCTTCCCTACGGAACCACTTCAGGCTGGCGTGATGTGAAGCCAAGCGCTCCGTGATGAGCACCCCGGACGCGGCGGTGTGCCTTCGTCGTGACTCGACCCTGGGGCACCGCCGGTTGATCGCGAGCAAGTACGATGCTTCCGCAGTTTGCCACGTGGAAGGCACCGCTCGCCGCAGGATCGTTCGGGAAAGGGCAGTGGCTCGATAGAAGCCGTGTAGGTGGCTCGCATTCGCCTGCGATGTCCGGGTTGCGACGCGTGCATACCTCCCTACTGCCTTCGCGATCGGTTTCGAGAGGCAAGGAGGAGCTGGGAATGCAGGCCAAGTATCGACATCTAATCATCGTCACCTTGGTGGCGATGCTTTCCTCATTCGTCTCTGCTGCTGCCGGGCAGAGTGCCCCTGAAATGACCAGTCCCACGCCCGGTTCAACCTTTGACGGGCCCAGCGCGACCTTTTCCTGGTCGGCGAACGATACTGCCGTCAACCGTTGGTGGCTCTATGTTGGCACCAGCAGAGGGTCGCGCGACATCCTCAGCAGTGGTTCCTTGAACACGACGAGCCACACCGTGACCGGGTTGCCGACGACGGGCGCCATCGTTCATGTTCGCCTCTGGTACAACACGGGGAACTGGTCTTTCGTGGACTATCAGTATCGGAGCGGATGGGCCGTTTGTCCCTGCTTTGCCGTGGAACAGCTGGACGCGTTGTACGACGAGTTGGTTGGCAGTCGGGGAGGGGAAATCGGGCTCTTCGTGAGAACTGGGGAAGGTGATTTCACGCGGCGATCGGGGTCGCGGGC
>JAPPOR010000077.1 GCA_028817905.1 Myxococcales bacterium | reverse complement strand
CTGGACAAGGTCGCTAGGTCGCGCTGCGCGCTCCGGGGATGAGCTGCAAGCGGGGGTGGTTTCGGGTGGCGCCTGGGCCACATGCCGCGTGGGGTGCAGGGCAGGGCCCCGTTATCTATTCGACCCGACGGTCGACCACCAGAAGCGGGTCTAGCTCCAGACCGGTGGGCCCCGCGGTCCCTACGCGACGAAACTCAGACAGTGTTCCGTCGCCATCCAGGTCGCCACGAGCTACGAAGTGCACGATGGTTGGCTTGGTAGCTCCGTCTGCGAGCATGCAACCGGTGGCGGTTGGAGTGAAGCTGTACGCGTAGTGCACCGGGTGGGGTGGCTCGAAGCCCAGGGCGGTCCAAGTTTCCGCACCCGGAGTCGTTTCGGCGCCGAAGTCGATGGTCTGTGCATCAGGGCCTGGCACGCTCGGCACCGGTCCCGCGTCGGGAGGCAAGCATTGGCCACGCTTGCGGGTTCCCTCCTGCGTCTCGACGTCGTGGAATGCGACGTAGTATGCGTTTGCGCCCCGAACCATGCGTCCGAGCAGCTCTCCCGCTTCGGCCGTCTTGCTCGTGCGTAAGGCGTCGACGAAGGCGGGCGCCGCCATCGCGAGAAAGATACCCAGGCCGCTTAGCAGTAGGCAGGCCTCGATGAGCGTGAAACCGGAAGCGTCGGGTACATGGGGGCGCCGCATGGCGGGTAGTCTGCCTCAAGATGGTCCCGCCCATAACACTGGCTGCCGAAATTTCAGCCGCCGCCGGGGAACCCGCGAAACCTCCCGGGTACGTTCCAGAAAATGACCTTTTTGACGTTGCGGTGTGCAGCCGGAGCGAAGCGGCGCGACCCGCGGATTGGGGGAAGGGCGCGCCAACTATCGGGCGGCTTTCCCGCGACTGGGGCAGGGGCCATGCGAGCGAGAAAGGGGTCCCCGGCGGCCTGCGTGGCCCGCTCCGTCAACAACCTTCCCGAAGGGACGCTTCAAGTCACTCGCCCAACGGATCGAAATAGCGCAACATGGCGCCCGCTTCGTCGACCGGTGGACGCGGGCCGACCAACAGATACATGGCGTCTTCGAGATAGGGAAAGTGTTCTTGCTTGCGTTTGCGCAGGTTGATCTCCGCGCGGTTCATCGCTTCCAGAAATGAGGCGTTTTGAAGCTTCGCCAGGCGCGCGCCAATCCGGGCCTTGGTATCGGGATCCTCGACGGTCATGTAGATCTCCTTCAAGTGTCGGATCGCACGATCTTTTTGACCCAAGCTTTCAAGGTCGGTCGCTGCCGTGAGCCCCAGCCACGGGGGTCCGGCTCCCAACAAGGCCGCGGTTCGGATGTACTCGAGCCCCTTGCGCTTGAACTCGGCTTTTTCTTCTTTGACCCGAGTGGTCGACGGCATCTCGTAGCTGTAATGCGCGCCGAGTAGCCACATGAGCTCGCCGTCCTCGGGGAAGACCTCAGCAGCGCGTTCCAGATAGCTACCGGCGCGGCGAGACTCGGCCGGGGAGGGCTTTCCGAGCCGATAGAGGGATACGGTGCCCATCCACTGGTACGCGCGCTTGAAGAACGGATCGAGCGTGACGATTGCATCGCCGTAGTGAAAGAAGTACTTCGCGTGCCCCCTGTGCTGAAGTTCCTCGCCGAAGTTTTCGAGCATGGCGGTCCACACAAAGCCGGCCAGGGCCTCGCGGTAGCCGAGCGAGGAGACCACCAGCCAGCTGGGCGGCGGCAGGTAGTACCGGTCCTCGTAGCGCTGGCTCTGCAGGTTGTGGCGAAACGCATGGCCCCGCGATACGTGGGCCGCCCCGATCAGGATCGCGGCGAGCACGCCCACCGCCAGCGTTTTTCCGGCGCTCATCAGGCAATTGCACCATATGCGACTGACAAGCTTAAACAAAAAAGCCCTCCCGCCGCGATGGCGGGAGAGCTCAGCACCCGACAGACGGGCGCGTGCGGCCAAAGCCTACTCCAGCTCGTTGTTCACGTAGTAGCCGACGCCGTGGTACAGCTCGTTGTCGCCGTTCGAACCGACCGAGAGCTCGAAGGTGGAGTCGACGTTGTCACCGTCGATGTCACCGTTGGCGAAGAACGTGTACACGTCGTTGGTGCTGGGCGGGCGGGTGCAGCCACCAGCCGCGACAGCCGAGGTGATGCCGTAGCTGAAGTAGACCGGGTCGGCGATCGAGTAGCCGAGCGTGCCGAACTGGCCGGTGCCGGAGAAAGGCTGCTTGTCCACGCCCGGGTTGCCGGGCAGAGCGTTCTGGTTGCCGACGATGCACTTGGTGGTACCGCCCATCACGTTGAGGCCCTGTGGAGCGTTCTCGCGGTTGTAGTAGCTGGCCGCGGTCTTGAACATGTTGCTCAAGTTGATGGTCGCCTCGCCCGTCTTGGAGCGCTTCACGTAGGTGATGAACGCCGGGACCGCGAGCGCCGCCAGAATGCCGAGGATCGCCACGACGATCATGAGCTCGATGAGGGTGAAGCCCGACTTCTTCTTCAACAATTTTGCCATGTCTGCTTTGTTTGCCTTTCTGCGACCCGGGTCGCGAGATCCTTGCGATTCACTATTTGTGTAACGCTATGCAAATATCGATTTGCATAAGTTGTGCCACGCTGGATACGACCATCCTGACTGCAAAAAGCACTGTAAATTTGAATACTGCTTATTCTTGCCCTTCCCAAATCGGTGACCCTTCGCGTCACAGGGCGCGGTCCGGGGGACGAAAAATGTCACCGACACCATTTGAGGTCTCTGTCGAGCTCGCCCAAGCGCTTGAGCCACGGCCGCAGTGCGTCGCCTTCGCAACAGCCCGCATCCCATCGCTCAGTCCTGGGCCCTCGCACACCTGCTCTGCACTGCTCTGCACTGCGCCGCTCGCGAGCGACCGAATACTCGCCGCAGGACACCCCTCAAACGGCTGAGGCGCGAAGGGCCTCTTCAGAGAGAACAGCCAGCCGCTGCGCGCTGGCGCCTACCGCACCCCGTGCACACGCTTCACGTGACGAGTCGGGCACTCACACGGACGCGCTCTCATGATGGCGTCTCCGCGAAGGAAACGGGAGCGCTACAGCGGGTCGGTATTACTCCCAACCCTTCGCCTGTGAGAACCACGGCGCCTGACTTTGGGATGTAAGCTCGACGATTACGTACTGGCCGTCGCCGTCGATGTCCGCCACGGCGCCTGCCACCCACCAGGCTTCCGCGCGCAGATTCAAGGGGGCACCGGGGGCACTGCCGGGACCGCCCGCCGCGCATCCATACCCTAGGTAGGTGATTCCGCCGTGCCGGAGGCCAAGCACCGTGGCAAACGGGTTTGAGGCGGCGGTAGGCCAGGGCAAGCCGCCATGGTCCAGGGCTGCCGAGTTCGGAATCAGCGTCGATCGGTTGGCGATCCAGTCAGGGTTGTAGTTGTTGAACGCACTCGTGATCGCCACGTACTGGCCGTACTCTGCATAGTACGATTCCTGGCGGGCGCCGATCGACATCAGCACGTTGGCGCCGTCGGCGACACGCGCCTTGCTGACGTACGAGGTATAGGATGGGATCGCGATAGCCGACAGGACGCCGAGGATCGTCACCACGATCATGAGCTCGATCAACGTGAAGCCAGCGCGTCGCATCGCGCGCTTGGGAGCTCGGTAAGAGCCTCTGCTGGGTACTCGCTTCATCGTCAATGGAACCTCCGCTGCCTCTAGTATAGTGCAACGGTTTGCGTGCGCGCACGAACAACGTTACCCGCCAGCGGCCTCGACCTCGTCCGGATCTCCAAGTCCGTACTTGGCGAGACGGTAGCGAAAGGAACGAAAGGTCATGCCGAGTAGCTTTGCGGCTTCCTTGCGTACGCCATGTGTGCGCTCCAAGGCAGCGAGCAGCAACCGTCGCTCGATCTCAGCCAGATGCGCATCCAGGTCCAGGCCTTCCTCCGGGATCGAAACGGGTACGACGGGCCGTGGGGGGCTGTCATTCGGCCCCTGCTCGACATCTGATAGCTCCACCTTGGAGCCGAGGGCGAGGGTGACGGCACGTTCGACAACGTTTTCCAGTTCGCGCACGTTGCCGCGATAGTTGCGCCCGGCAAGCCAGCGCCGCGCCTCGTTCGTGAACTCGAGAAGCTTTCCCTGCAGCGCCCCATGCTTCGTCAGAAAGTGTTCCGCGAGTAGGGGAATGTCCTCGGGCCGTTCGCGCAGCGGCGGCAGGTGAAGGTTGATCACATTGAGGCGGTAGAAGAGGTCTTCCCGGAAGCGCTGCTGGGCGACCTCCTCGCTGATCTCCCGGTTTGTGGCGGCCACAACGCGCACATTCACGTCCTTTTCCTCATGACCCCCGACAGGGCGTACCCTGCGCTCCTGAAGGACGCGCAGGAGCTTGACCTGCAGCGCTAGCGGAAGCTCGCCGACCTCATCCAGGAACAGGGTGCCACCTTCCGCGGCGCGAAATAGGCCATCCTTCTTCTGGTTGGCCCCCGTGAAGGCACCCTTTTCGTGGCCAAAAAGCTCCGACTCCAGCAGCGCTTCGGGCATGGCTGCGCAGTTGATGGCGACGAATGGGTGGTCCCGTCGTTCTCCCAGAACGTGAAGCGCCCGAGCGACGACCTCCTTGCCGGTTCCGCTCTCACCCGTAATCAGCACGCTGGTCGGGGCGCTCGCGACCCGCTCGACCATCTGCATGACCTGCTGCATGGCCGCGCTCTTGCCCACGATGTCGCCCGAGCGGAAGCTGGCTTTGACGCTCGCGCGCAAAGCGCGGTTTTCCGCGACGATCGCGCGCTTCTCGACCGCCTTCTCGACCGTGGCGAGGAGCTCGTCGTTCTTGAAGGGCTTCTGTACGTAGTCGTACGCCCCTTCGCGCATGGCCTGAACGGCCTGGCCAGTGGTCGCGTAGGCGGTGATCAGGATTACTTCAGAAGCCGCATCTTGGGCACGGGCTGCCCGCAATACGCCCATGCCGGAGCCGTCCGGCATGGATAGATCCGTCACGATAACATCGAAGCTCGCTGCGGCCGCCTGCAGGCACTGCACGGCTTTCGACTCCCCGTCGGCGACCTCAACGGTGTAGCCGGCGCGGGTCAGGAGCACCCGTAGCATTTCCCGCAAGCCGGCCTCGTCATCGACGACGAGTATTCGGGCTGCCATGGCGACCTAGGGTATCACGCGGTGACCGCCCCCGGGAGTGCGACAACTGCGACAAACCTTGGCGGCGATGATAAGCTACAGCCAAGGTGCAGACATCAGGGGGAGATGGCCGGAGACGTAGTGTAGCACCCGACACCCAGGGCCGGGGGCTCCCTGCTGAAGTGCGCCAGCAACAGCGGCTCGAGGCCCTTGGATCGCTCGCGAGTGGTGTCGCCCATGAGATCAACAATCCGATTCAGAGCATCATGAACTACGCCCAGCTGATCCGGAACCGCGCCGATTCTGAACCGCTGGGTGAATATGCGGGCGAGATTCTGTTTGAGGCCCAGCGGGTGGCAACGATCGTGCGCAATCTCCTGTCCTTCGCGCGCCAGGAGGGTGAGCCCTATACGGAGGCTTCGGTCGGTCAGCTGGTGGAACAAACGCTGGCGCTCACCGCGGCGGCGCTGCGCAAGGAGCAGATCGACATCGAGGTGCAGATCCCCGAGGATCTGCCCGATGTCCCTTGCCACCCGCAGCAGATTCAGCAGGTGGTCATGAATCTGATCACGTATGGACGGGATGCGCTCAATGCCCGTTTCCCGGCGGGTGATCCGGAAAAGCGGATCGTCATTCGATCCGAGCTACACGCGCAAGGTGGCGAAAAGTTCGTGCGAACCGTGATAGAAGACAACGGAATCGGCATGGACAAGGAAGTGGCCGAGCGTGTTTTCGATCCGTTTGATGGCAATACAGACAACAGAGGTTCCGCTTTCGGGCTGGCGGTCAGTCAGGCGATTGTTTCAGGGCACGGCGGGCGCCTCACCATCTCGAGTGAACCGGGTGAGCATACTCGCTTCCATCTCGACCTGCCCCTCGAGCCCCAGGTCCCGACGGTACCGCCCGTCGGGTCGGGCGCCTGAGCTGGGCGTTTGCCCCATGGGAGGCCCCCGAGTCCGTCATGGCGGGGCATGAGGAGGTGAGCGAGCCCGGAGATCGTCAGAAGGACGAAGGGCCTGCTGAACGGTCGACCCGCGGTGCACGCGCCCGTCGCGTGCTTTGGGTCGTCCAGATCACCGCTACGATCGGCGCTTTCACCTACCTGTTCTACACAGTCGACTGGAGCCAGGTGCAAGCCGCCTATGCGCGCGCATCCCTGACCGGCTTGTTGGCGGCCTGCGGCATCTTTTACGGTGCGATTGCAGTGGGAACAGCGCGCTGGCGCCTGCTGCTGATCGCGCTCGGTGCGGTGGAGGCGGTTTCGCTGCTGCACCTGTTTCGCTGGTACTTGATCGGACTGTTCTACAACACGTACGTTCCAGGGGGTGTCGGGGGCGACGTGGTGCGAGCGCTGGCGATTCGCGACGCGTTTGGTCCGCGGGGAGCGGCCGCTTCGCTGGCCACCGTGCTTATCGAGCGCGCGATGGGGCTCGGCGGAATGCTCGTCGTCGTTGCTGGAACCACGCTGATGTTTCCCCTCGCCGGGATGGAACATCTCGGCAGTTTCGGTGCCCTGGGCTTGCTGTTGGCCCTGGCGGGTTTTTTTGGGTTGGCGTTTGCCAACCGCCTGGCCCAGGTGGTGCCGGCTCCGCTCGCTGACTTGTTGCAGAGGCTGCCCGTCGTGCGTCGCTACTGGCCGGTTGCGCCCGCCGTTGTGACCGCGGTGGTGACGCATTTGTTGGCAGCGCTGGTGGGTCACACCTTGATCGTGACCGTAGCGCCCCATGTGGCGCTGACCGAGTCCCTGACGCTCGTGCCCCTCGCACTCGCTTCCGTATACATCCCGATATCCGTGGGAGGTGTCGGGGTGGTCGAGGTTGCTCTGGTCAAGCTACTGGCGCTGGTAGCCGTGCCCGAGGGGGACGCACTGGTGATCGCGTTGATGTTGCGCCTGTGTCAGTGGGTCGTGGCCGCGCCTGGAGGACTACTGGTGCTCGCCAAGCCGCGCGCCACGGCGGGCTCGTCTGCTGAACCCAACGCCAGTTGAGTACAGCGCCGTACAGGTTGGCAGGGCAGGTGGCCTTCGCCTAGAATTTTCCTACGAGGCGCCCGTTTGGCTAGGGATTCGTTACTTCCGGCAGAGTGCGGGGTCGTTGTGGTTTCCTTCCACGGTCAACCTCAGCGCACGATCGAGGGCCTGCAACGGGTCTTTGGCATTGACGCGTTGGCGGCCGATAGGCTGTACCGGAGTGTCCCCATGCTTGTGAAGCGGACTCGCTCCCGGCAGGAGCGGGATGCCTACGTGTCGAGTCTGCAAAGCCTCGGAGCCCAGGTGCAAATCGCTTCGGAAGCGGAGTCCA
>JAPPOR010001025.1:5310-7399 GCA_028817905.1 Myxococcales bacterium | reverse complement strand
CCTGGGGGCCACGGGTCGGTCAGTCACCCGGGTGGGGCTGGGGCGTTTCCAGGCCAGTGCGCGAAGTGCATCTAGCCTGCGGCGCGGGCATCGGCCGCGTCGCGGCCGGGCGCCCGCGAGGGTGGTCTTGGGCGTGGATTCCCAATCGCGCCTGCGGCGTGGACATTCCTCGCGGCGCCATCGGGCGCCCGGGGCGGTGGCATGGCGAGTGCCCCTCATCGCCCCCTATCAGCCCTGCGACGTGGACATCGGGGCAGTCATTGAAATCGCTTGTGATCAATGATCAGAGCCCGGATCATTCACCAAGGCACGTGATGACTGTGCAAGTGATCGGCTTCGCAGGGCTTTCGGTGAAAGAGGGAATACTCGCTATTTCTTTGACTGAAGACGTGCCCGGGAATAGCACGCCGGTCCCGGCTGCGGTTGGGTTCGACGGCTACGTTCGTCGGTCCCGGGCACGGACACGGTCACATCTTGAGGCCAAAGCGCTGGGGAGTCGATCAGTTGTGCGAGCGTGTATGACTTGGTGATGGATGCGGGCCAAGCGAGCGCCCTTGCCGCGATGTTCGCCGTGTGCTGTCATGGGTACCAGGGGATGGCCGAGCGAGAAGAGGTGTCGATCCGACGCGGCGAAGGCTTGCACTGGGGTGTTGCGGCGCTTGTGTTCGCTTGTTCCAGCACAGCGCCGTTCGGCTGCGGGTCGTCGAATGACGAGCCAGGCGAGGGCGAAGTGGGTGACGGGGGCCGGACCGCTTCGGGTGCCAACGCGGACGGGCCCGACACCGGTGGGCTGGTGATGGCCTGCAGCACCGATCAGGACTGCGACGACGGTATCGCGTGCACAAACGACCGGTGTCTGGGGCACGTGTGCCGTCCGTCCGCCGACCACGAGAAGTGCCCGGGCGGCGGTTGCGACCTGCGCACCGGGTGCGTTGCCGGCTCGGCGTGCGCGACTGACGACGATTGCGGCGACGACGATCCGTGCACGGTGGAAGAACGATGCGACCCTAGCTCCCGTACCTGTCGCGTTGACGTGCTTGACGGCGATGCCGACGGCTTTGTTCCCGCGGTGTGCGGGGGCAGTGACTGCGACGACGACAATCCAATGACCCCTGCGGCCGACGACAGCCACTGTGATCACGAAGACAACGATTGCGATGGTCGCGTGGACGAGGACGTCGATGTGGCAAGCGACCCATACCACTGTGGCGCATGCGGTCAAGGCTGCCGAAGCGGCCTATGCGAAGGCGGTCAGTGCGCGGCCTGTGGGGACAACGGCCAGCCGTGCTGCGTGATCGAGTGTTACGAGGTGGACATCACACGTGAATGTGCCACGGGTCTCTGCACTGCCGGCACGATGCTCAGCTGCAGCGAGGCTCCCGAGCCGGGGTGCCGCGCATTCAATGCCATGTGCATCGAGGGAATGTGCTCCGCCTGCGGGAGCCTGGACGAGCCCTGCTGTCCGGATCGTCTGTGCCACACTGGTGCGTGTACCGATGGGACGTGTGAGGACCGCACCTGCGGCGCTCCTCCGGAACTTCCCGATACACCTGCCTGCTCTGGAGACGTGGCCGCCTGCTTTTCCACGTGTGGCCCTGGCGATGGGTGCGCAACGGACTGCCTCGCGGAAGCGACCCCTGCGTGTTCGAGCTGCCTGAGCGCCGCGCTCGTGCGGTGCGAAGAGCGATATGGATGTGCCGCGGCACACAACCGCCTAAGGTGCTGCAATGCGGACCTGTGCGGGTCGCCCAGCAGCGACTGCGACGCCTGCAATGCCGAGCGGGCGCGGCTGTTCAATTGCGAGCTGGAGCTCTACGAGCGGTGCTTTCCCGAGGTCTTCTCCTCGGGTCCATGCCTGCCCTAGCCCTAGCCCTAGCCCGCATCCATCACCAAATCACGTGCGCTCGCACAACTCACTACAACGTCTCGGCGGAGGAGAACGTCATGAACGTGTCCGGAGAGCTCTGGTTCCGATACTCGGTTTCGATCCATGCTTGGGTGTGGGCCGTGGCGGACACCCGCGCTTCGTCCAGCACGCCGAGGAACTCCTGGATGCCCAGGCCATAGGGGTTCAGACCGATCCACATCG
>JAPPOR010001025.1:0-4623 GCA_028817905.1 Myxococcales bacterium | reverse complement strand
AGCCGGGTCAGACCATCGGCAGCCGTGAAGACGATGTCCGATGCGTTTGCTCCGGCGTGGGTGGCCAGGTCCGCGTCGGTCGTCGCGATCAGCACCGGGAAGTCGGCGAGGTCTGCGCTGACCTCCGACGCGAAGAGCCGGATCTGTTTTCGGTACAGCCAGCCCGAGGGCGACCAGCAGTTCGGATCCTCGTCGTCGACAAGCCCGTCGCAGTCCTCGTCGACACCGTTGCTGCAAGTGACATCCCCTTCGGGACCTTCCGGGGTCGAACCCGCAAGGGGGTCACACGTATCGACGTTCACGCCCAGTTGGCAGGTGACGGTTCCGGTGTTTCCGTCACAGGCGCCCACGCCACAGGTGGTGGGTGAGGTCGTGAAGTCCTCGTCCGTGGTGCCGTCGCAGTCGTCGTCGGATCCGTCGCAGCTGGTGTCGTCGGACGCCGCTCCCGAAAGGGCATCGCAGGAGTCGACGGTTGCGCCGGCGACGCATGTCAAGGTCCCTGTGTTTCCGTCGCAGGCGCCCACGCCGCAGGTGGTGGGTGAGCTTGTGAAGTCCTCGTCGATGGCACCATCGCAGTCGTCGTCGTCGCCATTGCAGCTGGCGTCGTAGGCCACGGCCCCGGCGAGGGCGTCGCAGGAGTCGACGGTTGCGCCGGCGACGCATGTCAAGGTCCCTGTGTTTCCGCCGCAGGCGCCCACGCCGCAGGTGGTGGACGAGCCCGTGAAGTCCTCGTCGATGGTGCCATCGCAGTCGTCGTCCCTGCCGTCGCAGTTCCCGTCTCGTGCGTTGCAGCATGCTCCCGCATCGCGGCACCCAACGCTCGGACACCCGGCATCGGCTACGCAAGGCGTCGTTGCATCACAGGGTTCGCAGTTCGGCACGCCGCAGTCCCCGTCGCCCTGCGCCCCTGTGAGCCGGCCATCCCCACAACCCGCCTCTCCACCGCCGGTCGCGCATCCGGGGCAGGGCATCGCCGCGTCCACCGGGCGACCCGGAACGGAGCCATCATGCCGCTCGTTGGGCGTCGGCGCCTCCGTCGCTGCGTCCTTTGGCTCTTCTGGTTCGTAGCCTAGCAGCGCGCAGCCGCCCGACGCGAACGCCAACAAGAGCAAACAAGGCTTGGGGATACGTGACATCACAGCCGTAGCGCCGCCCGCACGTGCGAAGGTCGCACTCTGCACCACAATCGACCGACGAGCCCCCACTCAGTATACCGAAGCTGCGCCGGCCGGCCTACGGACTGCAGGGCACTCTTCTGCTCCGGACCGATGCTGTGTGTGCCACCGGGTGCGGTTTGACCTGTTTGACCCATGGTCAAGACCTCCCCTGCGGGGGCATTCCGGCTGCCTTGTCGGCGCTAGCGAGTCGCGACTGTGGAAGCGTTGCTTGCCGCCAGCTGTGCGCGCTGCTCGCACACGAAGTCGACCGCGTCGTTGCGCTCAGTGTAGGAAAAGCGCCCTTCACAGTGCTCGAGCATGACCATGCGGGCTTTGCCCATGGAGGGCATGTAGCCGCCGGACAGGGCCACGCGACCGCCGTCCGCGCGACGCTGCACGAGCTGGGCGCTACCGCAGCCCGTGAGTGTGATGAAGGTGAGCAGAGCGAAAGCGGTGGTGGCGATCTTCTTCATGGTCAGTCTCCCTGGCTTATCGGGGCAGAGAGGGCGCCCGGAGGATGTGAAGGCTCGGAGACGGCCTGTGTACGCCGCTCCCCCATGTTTAGGTCCCATGCTCCGCGAGAACCTGGAATTGCGGGACCGGGGCGTAGTCCCGTCCGCGTTCCCCTGTCGGTTTCGCTTCACAGCTCACTGCTCTCGCCTCTGTCCGGTTGGGAGGTCGAGATGAAGACGAGGATTCGAACGAGGGTTGCCACACTGCCGACCATACTGACAGCGCTCGTCGGGCTGTACGCTGGCTGCGCACTCGAAAGGCCGTCGGCGCCTTCGGTCGACCCATGGGACCCTCCCAAGGACACCTCGCTTCCCCCGGACCAGTCGGCTGCGGGCTCCGCGCCAGCCGACGGCTCCGCCACCTGCCTTGCGCCGGGCGCGGCGGATGCCGTTCCGGATCTGCTATCCGAGACCGGGTGCTACGTGAATGGTGCGCCGTCCCCGACGCTCGTGCCCTTTGAGGTCAACGCGCCTCTTTGGACCGACGGGGCGAGCAAGACGCGCTTCCTGTCGGTTCCCCCGGATGCGGGCATTCGGGTCGGGCCTGACGGCGATTTCGAGTTGCCCCCCGGCAGCGTGGCAGTCAAGACCCTCTCGCTAGACGGACACAAGCTGGAGACGCGGTTGTTCATGCGGCACCTGGACGGGAGCTATACCGGCGTGGCCTACGCGTGGGACGCCGCCCAACGCGAGGCCTACCGTGTGCCGGATGGGGATGTGCTTCCAGAAGTGGGCAGCGATCGCAAGGGTTGGGAGATCCCCAGTGAAGGTCAGTGCCTGTCGTGCCACACGGCGCCGAGCCACATGACCCTCGGTCTGGAACTCGCCCAGCTGGATCGGGTCGCGCCCGACCCTGACACGGGTGAGCCTGTGGACCAGCTGGCGCGGTTGTCGCAGGCTGGCCTGTTCGCCGAGGGAGCCGGCCCCGAGGTTGCTACGGGCGTTGCCCCACTGGTGGACTATCGTGATGTGCAGCAGCCGCTTGAAGCACGCGCCCGCGCGTATTTGCATGCCAACTGCTCGAGCTGCCACCTGGAGGCGCAGGGCTATTGCACGGGCGATATGCGCTTCGGCGTGCCACTGCCCGACGTCGGTGTCTGCGATGAGCCGCCGAAACAGCGGTTGCCCGAGTGGGCTGGCGCCGCGGTCTCCCTGGTCACGCCGGGGGCGCCTGAGGCCTCTGCTTTGTTGCTTCGTATGGCAGCCGAGCCTGGCGGGCAGGCTGCCATGCCGCCATTGGGGCGGCGTAGGGTCCACGATGACGGGGTGGCGCTGGTCAAGGCGTGGATCGAGTCGCTGTCCGACTGCTCGCAGTGACGCCGGAGCCGCATGCGTATCGCCCGGCCAGAACACGCTCAACCGTGTGAGCGCAGTTCGTAGACGCGGTTGCTGGCCACGATCGGGCACTTCTCGGCGATGCTCACCGCCTCCTCGAGGCTCTCCGCCCTGAAGACGATGCAGCCCGTGATCGATTCCATGCCCCATGGAAGTTCCCGCGTACCTTCCTTGGTGATCTCTCGGCCGTTCGCGAGGCCATGCTGCGCCACCATGCGGTCAGCGATCGACCCGAACCAGGCCTGCCACCGTCCCATCACCTCGGGGGTAGGTTTCTCGAACCCAATCGACACGAACATGAATTCCTTCACGGGGCGCTCCTCCTAGTGTGGCTTGCGGGAAGGTTACCACCTGGCCGAGCGGGTTGGCGGGGCTGGCGGCGCGGACGGCCCCGCCCGGACCTGTCGTTCCATGACGGGCCTGGGCGGAGTTGGCGTGCGTGAGGAGCCTTTGAGCAGTCCAGGCGAGAATTTCGTTCACAAGTGGGCGGGGCCGCCTCCTACGTATGACCGCCGCGGCGCATAGGTCGCGGCGGCCGGGACAACGCAACCGGCCAACCAGGCCACTGTGACCAGGAGACCGACCATGATTCCCAATACTTCCGAAAACGCCTACGCAGCCTTTGCCCCCCCGATGACCGAGGCTCAGCGTGGTCACTGGCTGGTCCTTTCCGCCCTGGGGGCGCTTGCGTTCTTCTTGCTCGCGCTTGCGCCGATGCTCTTGCAGGCGCCCGTGGCCGCGCCCGGACAGGTAGGCACGTCCGTGCGGGCGGAGCAACGCGCGTCCTCGGCGGTGGTGGTCGCGCCATCCGCCCCCGTCGAGGCGGGCGCCGGCGTCGGGTCCTCGGCGCGGGCCCAGCTGATCCGCGAGCGGCCGCCGGTCGAAGCGGGCAACCCGTTTGCGGCGGCCAAGCACTCGTCACGGGCGCTGGTCCGTGCCCGTTGAGGTGAGATCGTGATTCGAATCGCCTTCGCAGATTCCGACGCGTCGCCGCTAACATTCCAAATGGATGAATTTATTCAACAAATCGAAGAACTTGCCAGCTCGGGCTTGGCCCAAGCGCCTTTACGCGAGGTGATGGTCGAGAGGCTGGATGAGGACGGGCGGGTGATTTGGGCGAGGCATTACAGTACCTTCTCCCGCCTGCGTCGGCTGGCCCGCGACCTGGGTTCACCTACGGGCGGTCGTCGGCAGCGACCCCCGCTAGGCGAAGGTGCCGCCCGTCCGGCGTCTACTCGGAGGCACAACAAGATGGATGCACAGGTGCTAGAGACCGATGCCAAGGCCGCGTGGGACGCTGGAGACTACGACCGCACCGCCACGTTGCTTCTGCAGGGCTACGGCAACGAGCTGCTGAGCTTCTTGATCGCGCGGCTTGGCAACCACGGGGATGGCCAGGAGGCCTTTTCGATGTTCGCCGAGGATATGTGGGTTGGGTTACCTAAGTTCGGGTGGCGAAGCAGTCTGCGGACCTGGTCCTACACGATCGCTCGCAACGCGGCCAATCGCTTTGCCCGCTCGCCTAACCGGCGGGCCGAACGCAACTTGACCTTGAGCCAGAACGCTTCCATCTCGCAGCTGGTGGAGCAGGTGCGTACGCAGACCAACGCGTACAAGGT
>JAPPOR010000365.1 GCA_028817905.1 Myxococcales bacterium | reverse complement strand
GCCCGCGACCCCGATCGCCGCGTGAAATCACCTTCCCCAGTTCTCACGAAGAGCCGAAATTGCTAGCGTTGAGTTTAGGGATGGTTGCATGTCTAACAGGCTGTGGAGCCGTAAACTCAGTAAGCCAATCGGCGAAGCGATTCACAGGATCCGGGCTAGGGAATGGTACGAAGATTGCGGCGCCACTAGTTTCTGTGCAATGGCCGTACCAGTTGGACAATGGACTCCTGGGCCATGTGATGGAGCAGACAGCGATCGCAGCACAAGTCTGCGCTGGTCGGGTTTCAGCACTAGTCTGCGAGGCGCGGCGCGCGAACGACCTACGTCGTGTGATGCGATTGGCGACGGGACTCGTCGGCGCGGCAACCTCCAGTGGGACTGCTGTGAGTCTACTGGTTCAAGAGGATGCAAAGGGGGGCACGGTGCCCGTTGCACTGGCCCTCGTCGGGGGCTTATCGACTGCGGTCATCGCGGCAGCGGGAACCTACGGGGACATGGATACGTGAGGAACATCCGCGATAGAGGAACTTGGTGGGATAGAGCAAGCGGTGGAGGGGTTTCTGGACAGGTGGAATACTTGCCTCGGAGGGAGCCCACCACCGGTATCTGAGTCGGGGAGCTGTCTGTACGAGGCGATCACCTCGGAAGGCGGCGTCCGTTACTTGCACCTAGAGCAGGTCGCCGGGGGCTTGTCGTGGAGCGTAGAGCCGCTGGGGCGCAAAGCACTGCGTCGGCCGCGGTGCGTGCTTTCGAAAGGCAAGCAGCTGGAATTGGATCGAAAACTTATCGCCTTGACAGCCTGGCTGATGCAGAAATGCGGAGCGGAGAACAGTCTTGTTGGAGAGAGTTGCGAGCGGGAGTTCCGGTTCACAAGCTCGAGGCGACTAAGTGCAAACACAACCAAGACCCGCTGAGTCTCTGTCGCAAGAGTCGAGAGGTCTGATAAGGGTAGCGCATGTTCAAGGGACGCCACTTTCCCGAATCCCTCATCCTGACCTGCGTCCGGTGGTATCTTCGCTACAAGCTGAGCTACCCAATCCTACCGTGCCACCGAAGCTAAGCAGCGGAAGGACAAGCCCAGACCACGGGCCAAACATCCTGGCCACGGACCGCGGGGACGGCGGCTTCACCAGCACGCACCGGGGCGACCCATAAGGGGCTTACGTTGGGCCTGGCAGGGGCCGAGTCGGTTCCATGACTGCTGCCGGGTGAAGTGCCGCCCGTCGTCGGTGCGGTCGGTGCGGTCGGTGCGGTAGCCGGAGGGTTAGGCGGAGCAGCCGGCGCGGTAGCGGTCTGCTACCAGATCTGCTGCTCACCCGCGCCGCTGGTCGGCGAACCCCGGTCGGGGGGAGGGTGCAAAGGCGGGGGCGGCGCGGCCACGGTCGGCTGCGCTTCGCCGCCCCCGAAAACATAGTCGGCGGGCACATCCGGTGGCGCGACGCCGCCACAGCGCCCCCGCTGTTGAGCGTTGCTGTGGTTCACACCGCGCGCTACTGCACTCATGTCATCGACCTTGGCCGAGAACAGCTGACGATGGGCGTCGGCGACGACCTGCTCCGGTCCCGATGGCTGCTCGACCAGCATCCCAACCACGCCAATCAAACCGACAATGAGACCGCTGATGCCCGCCACGGCCGCCCCTGTAGGCGAATCCTCCTGGATGGCCGCCGCTGTCCCGAGACCCGCAGCCATGCCGCCCAAGCCCACGACCCCCCAAACTATCGCCCGCGTCTCGGCCGCCTCAACGGCTCGAATTGGCGCCATATGCGCCTCCTCCAGTGCTGGTTCGCCGAACCCCGGAAGCACCTCCGGCAAAGACACGTTGTCGTCGCTACCAGGACGAAATACGCCGTAGCCCTCGATCTCCGCACGATAGGTCGTCGTATAGAGCCCGGTGGACTCCGTGCCCGTGGCGATCGCGCGCGATTGCGCCAGCTCCAGCCACCCCTGCGACTCGCAGGCCGAGCTGGGCGGTCCCGAGGGTAGCGGCACCGTGGGCCCGATTCGCCCGGTCTTGATGCCAGGTCCGCAGCCAACGAGTACGAAGCCCGCCGCGATCGCCGCACCCCAAGTAAGGCCCCTCTTATTCATGGTCAGTAGGTTATCGCGATGCCAGGGCAATCGGCACCGATGTCTATCGGATGATCTTTCTCCTACAGATGGTTCCCTTGGTCCCTTCTCCCTTCGGGGCCCTACAGGTCGCCACACCTGCCGGCGACGCTGCTTTCGTATGGCTGCCGGCAGCGACACGGCGTCCGTACGGTCGCGCCAGTCGCACGCGCTTTCCTGGTGGACAGCTGTCCTCTAACCGAGAAACGCCCTCGGCCACCCCCCAAAGCGGGCGACGATGTCGTCTGTTTCGCCCTGGACCTGAGGCGTCTCATCGATGCGGGCGATCATGTTGCAGTAGTGCCCGACATGGAAGGGGAGCCACCAGCAGCAGCGGCATGTTCGTGATGGAGCTTGCGCCGTGAGCTCGAGCGTGGACAGGGTTCCGCGCGACCTGGCAGTGCAAGACTGATTGCCCTCAACCGCTGTTACGGGGTGGAGGGACTCGTCAGCAGTGTTCGATCGAGAGCGTCGGGTGTGGCCGGAGCACACGCGCCGGAGCTGCAAGGTAGGACGGCGGGCGCAAGCCTTGGCGACCAAGGTGTTCCCGCGATTCCTCAAAGCGCGACTCGGGAGGTATGAACCGCCCAGCATGCTTCTCGTGTCGGGGGCGCTGGCGAGTGCCAAGCGAAGGGCGGCAAGCAAACTTGCGTTGCTGCGCCGGCGCCGACGGTCCAAAAGGAATCGAAGCGAGCTGACCGGGGGTCCCGGGGGGCTCCTCGTAGGTGCCTGCCAAGCGTGAGAACCGCGAGGTCTCAGTGCGCACAGGCAACCCGTGAAGAAGAAAGGACACACCAAGATGAAACCACGAGCCGATAGCAGCTTGGCTGCGCCGACACTTGCTGAATGCGCTTTCGCGGGCGTGTTCGAGGGCGATAACGAAACGAAGCTTGTCGGCATCCGCGGGAAGGAGGACAGCGCCAGTAGCGCCTTCGACGACGACTCGACGGTCGAGAACTTTCCGCGTCTGCACGAGGTCCTGCCCTGTGATTCATCCAACGAGGGGGACCAACTTGACTAAGGTCAGCATACTTGCGGGTAGCGGAATCCTGCTAGCCAGTTATGTGCTCGCCTACGGGAGCGCGAAGGAGACGCCCGAGACCGACTGGGAGCACGATGTCGCCCGAACGTCGGCCAGGGAGGTCGCAGCAGCCAGGGCCGAACTCGGTAGGGCCATCTTGGCGAGGCTTCGGGAAGGCACGGAAGCTGTTCCACAAGGTGACAACCGGTTTGCTGTTGACGAGCGAGATGGTCGGGACAGCCTGCATGTCGACGAGCACGGGGCTACACCGCCTGTCCCACCTGGTCCTACGGAGACCGAACGCATCGCCTACGCAGATGCCGTTTTCGAGGCCCAGGGATACGATCGAGAGTGGGCCAGCGAGGCGACCGAACGACTCGAGCACGGGTTGAGCCAGGTGCAGGGCGCGAGCTTGACCGTCGAAGAACTGGAGTGTCGTAGCGAACTGTGCCGGATCCGGTTCGAGCCCGCAGAGGAGGCGAGGGCTCGGACCTTCGTCGCAGATTTTCTCAGGGGAGACACCTGGAGAGGTGCAGGCATGGTGACCCGCGATGAATCGGCTCGGGAGGGGGAGGCGATCGTAGCGCTGTTTTTGGCCCGACCGGGGACTGAACTACCGGAAGAGCCCTACAACCAGCAGATGGAATAGCCCCAGAAAGAGAGAGAAGAGATGCCGAATAATAACAAGCAAGCTGTGTTTCGATTTGCCCTGTGCGCGGTGGCAGCGAGTATGCTGTTGACCTCCAATGTTCAGGCAGCGTGGATGTCTGCCGCGGCAGGCAACGGTGCCGTGTCAGGGACACAACGTTGTTTCCAGTACTCCTACGGCAGGGTCGTGAACAAGTGCAGCGGAGAGCCCCTGTTGTTCGTCATCGCGCCTCCGGCACATCAGGGACCTCGAGCATTTCACGCCTTTGGAACTGGGCTCGTGGAAGGGCGCGCGGTGGTCACCGGAGCCCACGGGTGGGTCGTCCGGCAGACAGAAAGGAAAACCCTCGTGGGCCGTACGTATCTCGGTACCCTCAACCAGGACTACGCAAGAGGAGAGACTCCCCTTCTCGAGTTCTGGATTGCAACCACCGACGCACGCAATCGCACGAACTACGTATCCAGGATAGAATACTAGCGCGTGGCTCAGCCCCCAGGTTCCTACCCCTGGGGGCTGAGCTGACGTTCACGCTTCGGCTTTCTCTTGTGCGTGTAGCCCGGCGGACGCCGCGGGGCCGGATGCAAGGACGCTTCGCGCAGGCTAGAGCTCGATGCGTCCCACGTGCACGAGGCTGGCGAGACAAGTCTGCCCCGGGCGGCCACCGCCCCTCAGTCTATGCCGGGGTTGTGAGCTCGCCGAAGATGTTGTTCTCGAACTCCTCCGGGCCTACGATCAGGGCTTCCTGCGCTTGGGGAAAGGTCTCGTAGAACGTTTCGAGCGCGCGGTGCTGACGGTCGGTGGGTGGCTCCCAGCTGACCTGGATGGGAACGAATCCCTCGGCGGTCCGGGCGACGAAATCCACCTCACCCTTGTCCCGCCAGTAGGCGGTCTCGATGCCCCTGCGTCTGAGCGCCAGGAACGCAGCGCACTCGAGCAGCTTGCCGTGATCGAGGCCCGTCCTCGTCGCGACCATGCGCCGCAGACCTGTATCGATCGGGTAGTACTTTCGGTTGCGCACCGCTCGCTTGCGCTCGGAAAACGCGAAGTACGGTGCCGAGAGCAGCAGGTAGGCCGAGTCGCAAGCCTCGAGATATCCGGCCGCCGTCTCCACCGCGATGCCGGCGCCGCCAGCCAGCCGCCGAAGGCTGAGTTCGGAGCCGGCCGATTCGAACGCCATCTGGACGATCTGCTTGATGGGCGCAACGGACCTGGCACCGAGCCGTTCGCGGACGTCTCGCTCGATGATATCCGAGAAATACTGCTGCCGGAGCCGGTCTCCGCGCTCCATCAGGAGCGGCTCGGGAAAGCCTCCTGAAAACAGATACTCCTCAAGGGAGGCCCCGGCCTTGATGCGCCTGAACTCGGCCAGGTCCAGGGGAAAGAGCTCGACCGTCTGGTGACGTCCCGTGAGAACCGTCCCAAGCTCTCCGGAAAGTAGGCGCGCATTCGAGCCCGTAATCGTGAAATGGTTCCCCCGCGGACGCTCGAGCTGGGTGCGCAGCCACTTCTCCCAGCCGGTGACGGACTGAATTTCGTCGAGAAAGAAGTATGCCCGCTTCAGCCTTGGGTGTGCCTTGCGAAAGGCCGCCACCCACTGGTCTAGTAGGGTGTGATCCACCTGGGTTCCGAGACGCGGGTCCTCGAAGTTCAGGAACGCGCAATGCTTTGGGTTGAGCCGGTAGCGGTCCAGCATCTGTGTCAGTAGCGTGGACTTTCCGCAGCGCCTTACTCCTTGCACAACAAGGGCCAGGGAGTCGCGGAGCTTCGGGGGCAGCTCGACGTCACGCGGCACGGTTGGCCGGGGTGGCGCCTCCCAGAAGCTCCAGTAGCCTGAGATCTCCATCAGGCGCGCATCATCCATATTGTCGAATGTACTCGACAATATTTCTTGTGTCGACCTAGTTCGACAAAATGTTCACTGTCGAACCGACTCGACGGTTCTTCGAGCCCAGCATGAGGCCGACGAGGTTGGGCTTCGGTAGCGGGCTAGGAAGATGCGGCGCCGCTCGTTGGCGCTGACGCACCGGCCGCGCGAATGACGAACACCTCCGCCCACGCGGTAGGCTTACCACAAGCTCCTGCTGCCGCGTCGTGGCCACCACGCCTGGAGGCGAAGCGGCGATCACGGTTACCGCATCGGCGCACAGGCGCCGAGGGCAACCGAGCTCGGTGCCGAACGCGCCGACGCTGCGTACGCGCCGGGCGTCGTGCCGACGATTCGCACGAAATGCCTGTGTAGTTGGCTCTGGTCGCAATAGCCCACCTCCAATGCGACGCGGCCCGCAGGCAAGCCCGCCCTGAGCAGTTCGCGCGCCCGATGGACGCGAGCATGCGTCAGATAGGCATAGGGAGGCGCCCCAACCTGATCTCGGAATGCCCGGACCAGATGAAACTTGTCGAGCCTCACGTGGTCGGCCAAGTCGTCCAGCCGGACCTGCCCAGTCATCCGGTCTTGCAGGTACTCCCGGGCGCGTCGGACAGTTCGGGCTTCGCGCCCCACGGCGCGCTGAGGCGCTCCCAGGGATGCCAACACGAGCGCGGCTTCGGCGATGGCGTTTTCGACCGCCAGTGGCTCGGCGGCTCCGGCCGTGGCCTGCCTAGCCCACCCGAGCAAGCTTAGCAACGGGGCCGCGCGCGGATCGTTGGCGACCAGCTGGGGAACGTCGAAGACCAACTCTCGCGCCGTGGAGCTCGCCATGCCGGCCGCTGCGAGGACCTGGTTGTCGAACACCACGATGTCGTAGCTGGCGGGCCCGTCACGTCGAAGCTCGCGGAGAAGCTCGCCCGGTTGCTTGAGCTGCAGTACACCCGGTCCTTGCGAGTAGGTTCCCCCGCGGTAAAGGAACTCCCAGGTACCGCATCCTGGGACCACAAAGGCATAGTTGTCCTTCATGCCCCGAAAGAGCCGCCACTCGTTTTCGATCCGGCCCACCACGATGCCATGCCCGACATAGGTCGCGCGGGTGGTGCGGCGTGGCCTGGCTTGGGGATCCATATCAGGACTGTAGCGTGTCCCGCCCGCCCAGGCTTGGGCGATCTTGGCGGCCCCAACAATGCCCAAGTCGGACGCGCAACGGCGCGCCATTCTGACGCGCACAAATACAACACCGTCTTTCGGAGGAACAACATGAGCGACCCCGCCCCCCATAGTCCCAGCGCTGCGAACAAGCAACGCCTGGCATATGCCTACGCCGAAGCTGCGCGAGGAAATACGCAACCATTTTGGGAGCTGCTCAGCGAGAACGCCGCCTGGTCGAAGATCGGTAGCACAGCCTGGTCAAGAACCTACACCGGGATCTCAGAGATCCGAGCCATGTTGGCGCGGCTGCGCGAACAACTGGACGGGCCCCACGTGGTGTTGGCTGACCACCTGATCGCCGAAGGCAACCACGTCGTCGTCCAGGCGCACGGCCGGGCCACGACCAAGGCCGGACATGCCTACAACAACACCTACTGCATGGTCTACCAGTTTGCGGGAGGCCGAATCGCACACGTCCAAGAGTACTGCGACACGGCGTTGATCGACGCGGTACTCACCTGACCCGAGAACACGTTCCCGAACTACGAGTCGAGTGAAGCTGGCGACTTGTTCGGCTACTCTGTTGCGAGGGAGCTTGGCGTTTCGAACGGAGTTGCAGCAGTTTCGCGCTGACCCGGTTTCTCCCGAGCACGAACA
>JAPPOR010000389.1:6361-7459 GCA_028817905.1 Myxococcales bacterium | reverse complement strand
CCGGGCTAGGGCGGCCAAAGTCCTGCCGAGTCGAAGGACAAGCGAGGCGGCGTCGAAGTCGTGAGTGATCCGGGCTAGCACCTGCCCACACACCGGCGGCCCAGGCGCACATCGCTTGGGCGGGATGCGCTCTGCTATCCTTGACGTACGCTAGTGCCAAATTTTTCGGCCCTAGACGGAGTCTTGTAATGAAGAATGCTGGGGTAACTCGCAAGCGCTCGTTGTGGCTCCCGGTGGCGTGCGCCGTCTTGGTTATCGGATGCACGCTCGACCGAACGCCGAACGCCGGGCACCGCTCCGTGCAAGGCAGGGCCGATGGGGGCAACGGGGACGGCGACGGCGACGGCGACCAGACACCCGTCGGGGACGGGGATGGCGATGGTGACGGCGAGGGCGACAGCGGCATGCCAATGGACACTGCCGGTCAGGGCGGCGACGGGGACAACACGCCACGCCGGCGTACCTGTTCTGACGACTGCGTGGGAAACGCCAACTGCGACCTGTTGTGCGACGACATGATGTACTGCAACGGTGTCGAGCGCTGCATGCCTTCAAGCGCAGATGCCAACGAGTACGGCTGCGTGGCAGGCACTCCACCGTGCGATGCGCACGAGCTGTGTGAAGAAACGACGACCAGCTGCGAGTTCGACTGTGAGCGCGCCGGGGACCTCGATGGAGACGGGCATGTCTCGGAGCGCTGCGGAGGGCACGACTGCAACGACGGCAACGGATTGATTAACCCCGACATGGTGGATCAATGCAACGGCGTCGACGACGACTGTGACGGCGACGTGGACAACTCCAGCCAGGCGGACCTCCAGTGTGCCCTGGTTCCCTCCGGGATCGGCGCCTGTGAGGACGGCCAGTGCGTCGTAGCGGATTGCGCCGAGGCGTACGCAGACTGCGACGGCAAGGTAATCAACGGTTGTGAGACGAACCTCAACGAGGCGGTCGGAGACTGCCAAATCACCAGCTGTGATGGCACGCCGGACGACTACCCCCGAGATCGACCCGCGGACACCGTCTGCCACGTTGGGGTGTGCGACGGCGGCGACCCGCTTCAGGAGCAGGTCGAGGACGGAACCCCGTGCGGAACCG
>JAPPOR010000389.1:0-6134 GCA_028817905.1 Myxococcales bacterium | reverse complement strand
AAGCCCGACCAAAACTCCGGCCGCGGGACCTCTCCAACGGCGTATTTGGCAGCGAAGCGGGCGACGCGTTTGTGGAGGTCAAACTCGGAAGCCATCGGTTGAGATTGCTTGGACGCCCAGGCACCGATGCGGCTCTTGCGGGCCCGCGAGGCAAAGTAGGCATCCGCCTGTTCGTCCGAAATCCGTTCTACAGGCCCCCGGATCCGCACCTGGCGCTTGAGCGGCATCCAATGGAAGCAAGCAGCGCCACGCGGGTTGTCCTCCAGCTCGCGTGCCTTGCGGCTGGCCAGGTTCGTGTAGAACACCAGTCCGCGGGCATCCAGGCCTTTGAGCAGCACCATGCGCACCGAGGGCTGCCCCTGGCGGTCGGCAGTCGCCAGCGCCATGGCGGTGGGCTCGACCAGGTCCGTCTCCTCAGCGTCCGAGAGCCACTCCGAAAACAGCCCGATCGGGTCGTCGCGTACCAGGTCCACCATTGAGATCAGGCGTGGGCGGTCGGCTCGGGCCGCTGCCGCCGGTCACGCCAGAAGAGCATGCCGGGGCAGCAGGAAGCCGACCCGTGGCCAGGTACGTTAGAGCTTGTCAGCGTTCTTGGACAGGTAGTCCGCGACGCCCGCTCGGTCGGCCTTCATGCCGGCATCGCCCTTCTGCCAACCGGCTGGGCATACCTCGCCGTGCTTTTCGTGGAACTCCACAGCCTCGAACAGCCGCAGGATCTCCTCGATGTTGCGGCCCAGCGGCAGGTCGTTGACGATCTGTGAACGGACAGTGCGGTTCTTGTCGATGATGAACGCGCCGCGGAACGACACGCCCCCCTCGGATTCCACGTCGTAGGCCTTGGCGATCTCGTGCTTCACATCGGCCACGAGGGTGTAGTTGACGGGGCCGATGCCACCGTTGTCTACGGTGGTGTTGCGCCACGCGTTGTGGGTGTGCTCGGAATCGATCGAGACAGCGAACACCTCGACGCCGAGCTCCTTGAACTTGCCCATGCGGTGATCGAGGGCGATCAGCTCGGACGGACACACAAAGGTGAAGTCGAGCGGGTAGAAGAAGACCAGCGCATACTTGCCCCTCGCTGCTTTGGAGAGGGTGACTTCCGAGATTTCGCCCTTCGGGGACACCGACGCGGCGGTGAAATCGGGTGCAGGCTTGCCAACGAGAACGCCCATGGTTGCCTCCTATAAGTTCGGTTGATGGGGTGCGCGCCGACTAGGACGAAGGGCCCCGCCGGCGGACCTCTGGCGTGCTGTCCGCTGAGCCTTATCATTGACGCTGCGCAAATAAAAGCTGGTTATGTCCGCGCCCATTTTCGCAGGGATAGCAGGTGTCCCAGGAGCGCCACCGGCAGCGCAAAACCGGGCAGCCACACAAACGGAACGTGAAACACAACTCGGAGGGAGGGACCGCCCCGGAAGTACTGAAACGGAGTCGGTAGCGAAAGCAGCGAAAGGGCCAGCATCACCCCCAGCAGCCCCAGCCCCATCAGGTTGAAAACCAGTACGGTCGGGGGCGCAGCCCGCCGCTTGTGCATCAGGTAGCCCAGCAGGAGCGCCCCCACACCTGCTGCGATGTCAAAGTTGTACCCGCGGTAGGTCAGGCGCGGATGGACCACGTCCTGCGCGGCCAGACCCGACAAAATCAGCCCCATTGGAATCCGAAACGCCTGGAACGACACCAGCCAATCGGCCGGAATGCGGTCCAGAAATGGGCCTGTTCGGGACCAGAGCGACAGAAGAACGACGACCGCCATCGCGGGCAGGGAGACGTACTGAAGGAGCAGGGGCGGGACCGCCTCCACGTCCGCAAGCAACCGACCAGAGACGGCCAGAAAGGCACACAGGCCCAACCACCCGCACAAGAACAGCGCCGTCAGCAGGACCGTGCTGAGCCGGCATTTTGCCACTCGGCCCAACAGCAGCAGCACGAAACCGTAGAGCCCAAACACCAGGGCCGCGAAGGCCAAGGACAGCTGGTCCGCGGCTGGAGTCCCGGGCGGCATGCCAGCGGGTATGCACACATCGGTCAGCGCAACTCAAGCAAACGCGGATGCAGGCCCGCGCTTTTCGGGCTACAAGGGCCCGCACATGCTCGCCACAGCTGAATACCAAGTGCGCGTGTTTATCGAGGACACAGACGCCAGCGGAGTTGTCTATCACGCCAACTATCTGCGCTTCATGGAGCGGGCCCGGACCGAGATGATGCGTTCACTGGGCATCGAGCAAAGCGCAACCTTCGAACACGAGGTGGCGTTCGTTGTGCACTCCGCCCAGATGCGCTTCCTGCGGGGCGCTCGGCTTGATGACCTGTTAAGAATCGAGACAGCTGTAGACAACGTACGCGCCGCCAGCCTTGTCTTTCATCAAGTCGTCCGCCTCCGCAGCGGCGAGCCGGCGTGCGAAGCCCAGGTCCGGGTGGCGTGCGTCCACCTCAAGACCCACCGCGCGCGCCGCATCCCCACCGAACTGATGGCGCTGATGGGCGCCACCAAGCAACTCCCCTCTGGTTGACTTCAACCAACCTTACATGGCCCTGCGATACTCGCCCCCGAGCTCGAACAGGGTGTCGCAGATCTGGCCCAGGCTCGCGTGCTTGGTGGTCTGCATCAAGGTCGCGAACAGATTGTCGCCCGCGCGAGCAGCACGGGCGAGCTCCGCCAGGGACCTGTCCACGACCGATGCGTGCCGCGTATGGAACTCCGAAAGCGCCTCGAGCTGGGCACGCTTTTCCGCATCGCTGGAGCGAGCGAGCTCGGTGGGCCGGCTCGAAGCGATCTCCTGGTCGGGGTGCTGGAACGTGTTGACACCGATCACGGGAAGTTCGCCGGAGTGCTTGCGGGACTCGTACACGAGACTCTCATCCTGGATCTTGCTGCGCTGATACAGCGTTTCCATCGCTCCCAACACGCCACCGCGCGCCGAGAGCCGATCGAACTCGGATAGAACGGCCGCCTCGACCAGGTCGGTCAACTGCTCGATGACGTAGCTGCCCTGGAGCGGGTTCTCGTTGCCGCTCAGCCCAAACTCCTGCTGAATGATCAGCTGAATCGCCAGCGCACGCCGCACCGACGCCTCCGTCGGAGTCGTCACGGCCTCGTCATAGGCGTTGGTGTGCAGACTGTTGCAGCGGTCCTGCAGTGCGGTGAGCGCCTGCAAAGTGGTGCGGATGTCGTTGAAGGCCATCTCCTGCGCATGCAGCGATCGGCCCGATGTCTGCACATGATACTTCAAGCGCTGACCAGCCGCCCCGGCACCATAGCGATCACGCATGGCGATCGCCCAGATGCGCCTGGCAACCCGACCGAGAACGCTGTACTCGGCGTCGAGCCCGTTGCTGAAAAAGAAAGAGAAGTTACCCACGAAGTCGTCGATCGCCATGCCCCGCGACAGGTAGTATTCGACCAGGGTGAACCCATTGGCGAGCGTGAAAGCCAGCTGCGTGATGGGGTTCGCGCCCGCTTCGGCGATGTGGTAACCGGAGACCGAGACGGAGTAGAAGTTGCGCACGCCTTCGTCAACGAAGAACCGCTGGATGTCACCCATCAATGACAGCGCGAACGCGGTAGAGAAGATGCAGGTGTTCTGGGCCTGGTCCTCTTTGAGGATGTCCGCCTGCACGGTGCCGCGCACCCGCGCAAGCACATCGGCCCGGATGCGAGCATAGACGTCCGGAGCAACGGCCTCATCGCCCGCGATCCCCAGCAATCCCAGCCCAAGACCGTCATGGCCCGCAGGTAACGCTTCCCGGTAGTGAGGCAGGGGCGCGTGGCGCGCCCGCACCGCGTCCAACTCCCCTAGGGACCGCAAGTGCATCTCGACCTGTTGGTCGATGGCCGTGTTGAGGAAGAACGCCAGGACCACCGGCGCCGGCCCGTTGATCGTCATGGATACGGACGTGTTGGGCGCGCACAGATCGAAACCCGAGTACAGCTTCTTGGCGTCGTCCAGCATACATACCGAGACCCCCGAGTTGCCGACCTTGCCGTAGATGTCTGGTGGCTCGGCGGGGTCGCGACCGTATAGCGTCACGCTGTCGAAGGCAGTGGAGAGCCGCACTGCCGGCTGCCCCGACGCCAGGAAATGAAAGCGTCTGTTGGTGCGTTCGGGGGTCCCCTCACCCGCGAACATGCGCCCGGGGGCCTCGCCTTTGCGCTCGAACGGAAAAACACCGGCCGTGAAAGGGAACTCGCCCGGACGGTTCTCCTCACGGAGATAGCGGGTAAGCTCTCCCCAGGCCCGCGTGCGGGGCAGCGCTACCCGGGGCAGCTCACTCCCTGCAAGCGTCTTGACCTGGTTTGCAGCCTCGATCTCACGGCCCCGCACGCGGTAGGTCTGCGACGGTGCGGCGTAGCGCGCACTCACTCGTGGCCATTCCTCAAGCGCGTGACGCGTGCCCTCTTCCAGCAGTCGCAACGCCATTTCACGACGCGCACCCATGGCTTCGCGCACCGTGGCGTACGAGTCCCCCCCGGAGTCCGCCTCCAGGTCCTCGATCACCCGCGAAAGCGCCTCGACGCGCTCGGCAGCCTCGCATAGACGCTCCGTGTCCTCGTGGTAGCCGCGCACTGTCTTGGCGACCTCGGCCAGATAGCCACCCGCCAATCGGGGAGGCTGCACCTGTGCTGGCGCCACCTTGGGCAGCCCGCGATGAAACGCGCGGGCCGTGCCGGCGACGCGTGCGCGCAGCCATTCGAAGGCGGCATCGACGCCGGGATCCAAGAATGCGCTCGCAGTTGTGCCGAATACCGGCAGGTCCGCGTTGTCAGCCCCGAAGTCGACGTGGTTGCGGCGCCACTGCTTGCGCACATCGCGCAGCGCATCGGGTCCGCCCTGGCGATCGATCTTGTTGACGATGACCATGTCCGCCAGTTCGAGCATGTCGATCTTCTCGAGCTGGGTAGGTGCCCCGTACTCCGGCGTCATGACGTAGACCGAGGTGTCGACACGGTCGACGATCTCCGAGTCGCTTTGTCCAATGCCGGCGGTCTCGACCAGCACGAGGTCGAATTCAGCGACTTTCAGGATCGCGATCGCATCGTCAATGGCGGCCGCCACCGAACGGTTCCTGGCGCGCGTCGCGAGCGAACGCACAAAGACGCCCCGGTCCTCGGCTGCCCTTGGATGTACGGCATTGAGACGAATCCGGTCGCCGAGCAGCGCACCCCCGCTCCTGCGCCGCGTGGGATCGACGAGCAGCAAGCCTATCCGCCCCTCGGGATCGGCCAGTCGGAAACGACGCACCAACTCGTCGACCACGCTCGACTTACCGGCACCGCCGGTACCCGTAAGGCCCACGACAGCGGTGTGGGCCCCCGCTCCGGCGGCAACGCGATCCGCAAGCGCGCGGGTCAACGGACTCTCTTCTCGCTGGGAGGCGTGCCCCTCGAACGCGCTTATGACGCGCGCCAACTGGGCGTCACTCGCCTCGCGACCAAGGGCGGTCACCTCCTCAGCCCCAACCGTGGGCCCAGCGCTCCGCCGGCAGTCCTCGATGATCGAAGCCACCATGCCAGACAGCCCCAAGTCGCGCCCATCCTCAGGACTGAAGATGCGCGTCACTCCGTCAGCTTGCAGAGCAGTGGCCTCACCCGGTAGGATCGTCCCGCCGCCCCCGCCGTAGATGCGCACATGGCTGGCGTCGCGTGCTCGCAGCTCGCTTACCAGGTAGCGGAAGAACTCATTGTGACCGCCCTGGTAGGAGGAGACGGCGATCGCGTCCGCGTCTTCCTGGATCGCCGCCGTGACGATGTGCCCCACCGAGCGGTCATGACCCAGGTGAATGACCTCGGCTCCGTGTTGTTGGAGGATCCGACGCACGATGTTGATGGCAGCATCGTGCCCATCGAACAGGGAGGTTGCCGTCACCACCCGAACCGGCGCCGCATCCTCGTGCCCCTGGGTACGACGATGTGTGCTCCCGCCGGGTGTCGTATGCGCGTCCATACCCCGAATGATAGGCCGAAATCGCTGTCACCGCCGCACGCACGTAGCCCGCACCCATCACTAAGGCAGCTGATGATCGTGCAAGTGATCCGCGTCGCAGCGCTTTCGGCAGAGGAGAGAATACTCGCTGCATGTTCGACTGAAGCGATGGCGCTGCGGAGTCGAACAGTTGTGCGAGGGCACGTGATTTGG
>JAPPOR010000788.1 GCA_028817905.1 Myxococcales bacterium | reverse complement strand
CACCTGGGCCGTCGCCATCACCTGGGCCGTCGCCATCACCTGGGCCGTCGCCATCACCTGGGCCGTCGCCATCACCTGGGCCGTCGCCATCACCTGGGCCGTCGCCATCTCCGTTCTGACAGTCGCCAGGACACGTCTGCGGTTCGTTGCCTTCACACTGGCCGTTTCCGCAAACAGGGCCGTCACCATCACCGGGACCGTCACCATCACCGTCACCGCCGCCGCCTGCCCCGGTGCCCGGCGCCGATGCCGGGTCCGGGCAGTCACATGGACAGGTATTGTGGTCCTCTATGAAGTTCTTGTTGGTCTCGCACTCGTTGTTGCCGCAAATCGGTACTTCCGGAGGTTCCGGGAAAGGACAATCCGCAAGGCATGTCTCCTCGCTCGGCAGCGTGCAGATCCCGTCGCCGCAACAATCCCCATGGGCCTCAGGGCAGATCTCGCCTACGTCGCAACGCAGGTCATTGCACTCTGACGGGGGACACATGACACCCTCGCCTCCATCCCCGTCACCAGTACCCGTACCATCACCATCTCCTTCACCAGTACCCGTACCATCTCCATCACCATCACCATCACCATCGCCGGTACCGGTACCAGCCGGAGGACAGATCTCTGGACAGGCATGGCTTCGCAGATCCGTCTCGAAGCTTGAGACCCACAGGGGTAGCGGGACGCCAGAGTGACTCGTGGCATAATTGTAGATCGCGCAGTGGGGGTTGAGGTGGAGAAGCTTGTCCTCGCCCGGGTACAAGCTGAAGGATTCGTTCGTCCACGCTCCCGGAAAGTAGTTGGCACCGGTAGCGTCGACCACCTCGACCGTCACGCCCGTCAGATAGGGGACCGTGATCACCAAGTCTGATCCGTCCACCGGCAGCGCGATGCGACCCAATGCGGCTTGAACATTGGGCGGCAACCCGTCCGCCGGCGGGGTGCCTTGAACCCTTAGATACGGCGCTTCCCCTTGCCTGCAATCGAATCGAATCCAGTCCGCCGTAGTGATATGCAGATCCGCAGAATGCAGCAAGTCCGGAAGGTCCTCCGCCTCCCAAGTGAAATCGCCAAAGCGCTCTGGCCCATCAGGATCGTTTCTGTTCGCATAGCTCATCCCATAGGCTTCGGCAAACAGCTCAATGTCATCTTCAGACACACGCGCAGACCTAAGGTTCTCGTCTGGGCTGCTGCGACCGGCACCAAGCAAGCCCCTGGAGAAGTCTTCGCGTTCAGTGACGAAGGCAGTTTCATTGACGTCCCCATCGAGGTTCGTGTCCCGGGCGGGATTCGGTCCCCCGTCGACATCCGCCCAGTCGAAGTCTTCGTATTTGTCGTTGTCGATCAGATAGAGATCACGCATGCGACGAAAATCGCGCATGTCCACTACGCCATTGGGCATCTCTCGGAATTTCCTGAAGGCCGGCCTGCGTCGGATACCTCCAGCGTCGTCGATTTGCATGAAAACCTTCGTATAGCCATCTCGCGACCCGTCAGCCATGTCGGCCCACGCGGTCCTCACGTCGACCGAGCAGTTGCTCCGAACATCGGGCAGGGCTCGCAATGCCGAAGGCATGTCGAGAAGAGCATCCGTTTCAGTCCCTGAAAGGAATATCCGCGGTGCGCGATCTACGATGACCTCCGCGAGATCTTCGTTGGTCAACTCGGGACACACGGCGAGCAGGTAGGCGGCCACGCCGGACACAAAGGGAGCAGCGGCCGATGTGCCACGAAAGTCGGCAACCGTTGAGAACGCACCGCCTCCTTCGAGACTCTGCACCGACTCACCGAGCTGCGCACGCGCACCCCCTGCCGGCGCCAGAACGCTCACCTTGTTGGGATCGTCCCCGGGAAATGCCGAGTTGCTGTAGAGAGCGCGATCCAGGGTCACGAACGATGCGCCCAGGGCTTCGGCGACGAGAACGTTCCGGCCCACTTCGCCCCTCAGCGCGGCATTCGTAAAGGGACTGGTCAGTCGCGATGGAAACGCCCCAAAGTCGCAGAATGCACCGGACGGAGCGCCAGAGTTGGTCGGCGAGGTCACGCCCGAGTCGTTCCCCGCTGCCACCACGATGAGGGCATGGGAGTCGAGGTTCTTGACGACGTTCGCGAACGTGTCTCCGCTGTCATCGATCGCATTCTGTATGTCCACCTCCTTACCGGCGCAAACATTCGTATTCCCGTGGAGGTCGGCGCCCAGGCGTGGATCGCACCGTGTGGTCATGACGGTGGTGGCATTGCATGTCGCGTACCAATTGAGAACCAACGAGAGGTTGACGACTCGGGCGGCCTCTCCCGTCACCTCGACATGAGCGGCAACCAACATTGTCACCACATCGACGAACGCTACCGGGTCATGGGCGAGTTCAGGCCCGCTCACCCGAGAAAGCTGGTCGCCTCGGACGTGAACGAATGGCGTGACTCCGTCAGTATAGCGCCCATTGCCCCATTGTGCCCCGATGATCCCCGCAACCTGTGTGCCGTGGGCACCTTTGTTACTCGGTGTGCTGGGCGTTGCCGGCGGAGCAGGCCCCGCATAGGCCGCCGGCAGGAACAGGTTTGGCTTGAGCTCGAATATGCGCTTGGGATCGTCAGGGTCCGCGAAAGCGCTGCGGAACGGGTCATAGGCACGATTGTCCGGGTCGGGCTCGCCGAGATCCGCATGGTCGCGGAAGCCGGTATCGATGACCGCTACTTCCACGGGCTTCACGTTCTCCTTGATCAGAGACCCGATCAGGTTCCACGCGGCCGGCGCACGTATCTGGCGCAGCCCCCACGTCCCATCGGGCGTCGATAGGTCCCCCCACCGATAGCCGAGGAATGGCGCCTCAGGAAACCCAGTCGTCGCAGCGGCACCGTCCAGATAGGCATTGCCATCCGGGCGAGCCCATGTCCGGGTCGGGGGGACGCGGCCAGGACCAAGCAAGACATCGAACGACACAGACTCGACGACGGGCTCGCTGTCCATGCTCAGGCGCGCTGCAGCTAGCGCCTCATCATCCAGGTCAGCATCGAAGCCAACCACTACCAACCCCACCCTGGGCACAGCACCCAACAGGGCACCGCCGACCCTCGCGAGCATCGCCGTCGTCTCTCCCCAGTGAGCACCACGGGCAAGGACAGCGAGCAGGTGGTGTTTTCCGGTCTCCAGCCCCAACTCGCTATTGAACCCATAGACGAGGTCGTCCGGCATTGGAATCGCGTCAGGAAGACCAAAACGACCGCCACAGGTCTCGAGTGCCATGCGCACGGAGGTCGCGGGCAAGGCGTCGTCACCCCCGTCCACATGAAGCGAGATCCAGTTCAGGGAGACGAGGTCTCCAGCTGCTTTCCCATCAGTACACCCCTGAAAGACGTAGTGACGAGCTGCGTAGAGCTCTGTGCTGGTCGAGGGGTGAGCAACGTCGCCGCCGCTTCGGTAGGCGCACAGGGCCCATCCACCGTTGGTGTCCTGATAGCTGAGTGTGAGGGTACCAGCACCGGCGTTCCCCTCGATCACGGGCACAAGCAACGGCAAGTGCATCTGTCGCGGAACGTCAAAAGCTTGAAAACCGTCGTGCGCGGAAGGCGGACCGTAGCCGAGCGTGGCTTCGAGCTCGATCGGTAGGCACTCGTTCGTGCAGGAAAACGGATAGTCCTCGTCACTGGAACCGTCGCAGTCGTTGTCGAGCAGGTCACAGGTTCCGTCGTTCGACTCGGCAATGCCAGGCGTGCACTCGCCCTGCACCAGGCCGCCCACACATGCGGTCGTAATGCTGTTAGCGCACAAGCCCACTCCGCAGCTGACCTGGGTACCTACAAACCCCTCATCGACCGCACCATCGCAGTCGTCGTCAAGACCGTCACAGTTGAGATCGTCACCTGTGGGCTGACCGGGAATGCACGAGTCGATCTCTACCCCTGCAAAGCACCCTCGCTCGCCTGCCGAGAGGCAAACGCCGACACCGCATTCCGTGGTAGACGCGGGATAGTCCTCGTCCGCGGTTTCATCGCAGTCATCATCAACGCCGTCGCATGTGACATCGCTGTTCGCTGCCACGCCCGGATCACAGTTCGGAAGCACTTGCCCGGCTACACAACTCGAAAGGCCCTGAACCCGGCAGGCGCCAACACCGCAGATTGTAACTGCACCTACGTAGTCCTCGTCCGTCGCACCATCGCAGTCGCCGTCGTCGCCGTCGCAGTTAGCGTCGTTTGAATCGGCCGCGGTGCGCGTAGCATCGTCGGGGCACTGATCGTTGCAGTCAGGCGTACCGTCGCTGTCTCCATCGGTATCCGGCGTACCGCACCCGCAGGGACCCGGGTTGGTCTTCGTCGCATCTTGGGCACACTGGTCGCAGGCGTCTCCGAACCCGTCCCCGTCCACGTCACTTTGCTCACCATTGGCCTGCCCCGGGCAGTTGTCGCATACGCTACCCAGCGCATCGCCGTCGGCGTCCAGCTGATCTGCGTTCGCAATCTCAGGGCAGTTGTCGCAAGCACTACCGACGCCATCCGCATCATCGTCGAGCTGAGCGGCGTTTGGCAAACCAATGCAGTTGTCGCATGAATCACCGACTTCGTCCGCGTCGGCATCGGCTTGGTCGCTATTTGCCGCGCTCAGGCAGTTGTCGCAAGCATCCCCGACACCGTCGCCGTCGCTATCAGCCTGGTTGTTGTTAGAACTGGCGAGGCAATTGTCGCAAGCGTCGCCTACACCATCGTCATCGCCATCGGCCTGGTCTGTGTTGGACGTGGGCACGCAGTTGTCGCAAGCATCCCCGACACCGTCGCCGTCGTCATCTGCCTGGTCTCCGTTGGGAGCGGTGACGCAGTTGTCGCAAGCATCCCCGACGCCGTCGCTGTCACCGTCGGCTTGGTCGCTGTTCGCTGCGCTGGCGCAGTTGTCGCATGCGTCACCGACACCGTCAGCCTCAGCATCCATCTGGTCGCTGTTTGCAGTGCTGCCGCAGTTGTCACATGCGTCACCAACACCATCCACGTCTGCATCGGCCTGATTCGCGTTAGGGATGCTCACGCAATTGTCGCAAGCATCGCCGACGCTATCCACGTCCGCGTCCGCCTGACTCGCGTTGGGGGTGCCTGCGCAATTGTCACAAACGTCGCCGACGCCGTCCGCGTCGGCGTCCGCCTGAGTCGTATTCGGGACGGTCGCGCAGTTGTCGCAAGCGTCACCAACGCCATCGGCGTCACCATCCGACTGTTCGGGATTTGGCGTGCTCACGCAGTTATCACAGACGTCACCGACACCGTCACCGTCCGCATCTACCTGATTTGCATTGGGGGTGACCGCGCAGTTGTCGCACGCGTCACCTACCCCGTCCGCATCCGCATCCGCCTGACTGGCGTTCGGCGTACTGACACAATTGTCACAGGCATCGCCAACACCGTCACCGTCGCCATCGGATTGATCGGCATTCGGGGTACTGACGCAGTTGTCACAGGCATCGCCAGCACCGTCACCGTCGCCATCGGACTGGTCGGCGTTCGACGTGCCTACGCAGTTGTCGCACGCGTCGCCGACGCCGTCGCCATCAACGTCCGCCTGGTCTCCGTTGGCTGTGTCGGTGCAGTTGTCGCACGCGTCGCCGACACCATCTCCATCAGCATCCGCCTGGTCGGGGTTGGGGGATTCGGGGCAGTTGTCGTGGCAATCGAGGACCTCGTCGCCGTCACTGTCATCATCCGGCACGCCGCAACCGCAACCCCCGGGCTCGAGCTTGTCATCGTCGTCGGGGCACAGATCCACCGTTACGTCGACCGTGCCCGTTACGTCGGCACTCTGGCCGCTCACCACGGTGGTGCCCACCGCGACCGCCCCGACCAGACCGGAGGCCGCGTCCACAGTCGCTATCGTCGGGTCGGCCGTGCTCCATGCGACCCGACGCTGTAGCGCCGCCCCGGTCGAGCTTTGCGGAGTCCCAACGAGCGTGGTGGTCTCCCCCAAGGTGGTCAGCAGCGCCGGGGAGGGGGCGATCGACACGGATCGCGTACGCGCGCCGACGGCAAAACGCCCGAAGTCAGAAAACGGGCCACTCACTGTGTTCGCTGCCGGGTCGACGGTCGCGCCGGTCACGTCTTCGCAAATCCCATCGTCGAACACCCGCAACAGCGTGAGCTCGGCTTCGGCAGTGCCTGCTGACAGGTTGGCCTCTGAATACCCAATGGTCGCCGTACCGGGCACCGCCAAGCTAGTGGTCGGAGGCCACAGGGCGTGGACCGTACCAACCAGGGCATCGCAGGCGGGACCGGCAGGATCAGCGCTGATCAAGGTCCCAGCGGCCAGCGCGCCGGGCGGCAAGTCAAAGGTCCCATTGCCGCCCGTAGACTCAACCGTCCCGCCCGCGCCATCCACGTGGAATGCGGCGGGCTCATAGACCGAAAACTTGATGGGCAGCGTGCGGCCATCGAGCAGCGGAACAAACAAGTCGTCGTCGACGTTCTTGAGCTGATTGCCCTGGTCCACCACGTCCAGGTCGGCAAGACCGACCTCGCGCCCCGCGATCGAGACGCTGATTCGGTACGTGGCCGTCTCGTCGAGTTCGGAGGTCTTGGTGTCCCAGTTCACATGGAAGTGCGTGCCACCTTCGACCTGGATGGTCTCCCCATCGGTACCACTGGTCATTGTGTACGTCGCGACAACCTCCGGCAGCCCGCCGTCTTCGGCGAGGCGTTTGATGCTCACGGTTGGGTCGGCCTGAGCGACGAAAGTCCCCTGGGCGCCGGGGTTGTCCACCATCGGCGGCAGGAAGTAAAAGCCCGGCGTGCCACCACCGTGGGCGGCATCCAGGATCAGCGCAGAGCGCTGCGCCGTCACCTGCGCCCTTGGCGTCCCGTTGTCAGCGGACCTTTCACAGGCGGCTATCAACGCCGTAACCACTGCCATGCTTAGCCACGCACAGCGAACTGCGCTGGTTCCAGACAGCATCCCCATCGATCTCTCTCCCCGTGATTGGTCGGCGGACAACCGTGAAGTGGCGTACAGGAAGATTTGAGCAAATGTCTACATGTCGAAGAGTTTCTTGGCCGACATCAGCCATGCCGCGTGCGATGACGCGGCACCGTGCACTGCTTCTCTAGATACCTCCAATTTGACACGTCAACGGGATCTTGAGCGACGCGCAAGAAGGCCGGAGACGCACGCGCAAGTGCCAGAGATCGTAGGACAGAGGCGCGCCCCGAAGGGTGTGGAGAGCCCCGCACGCTCAGCCGCTGTGCGGAAGTGCGACTGCAGCAGTTAAGCTGGCTACGGCATGGAACACAAACGCACATGTAGGCCGCCATCCTATACGATCGACACAGACCGATCTGGGCGCGACCACGGACTGAATCGACCGGCTCCCTCGTGAGTGCCGCTTCCGCACGCTGGCTCCGGAAAGTGGGGTTGCTTCGCGACGTGTCACCTTCGGCCGCCAAGCTGGGTTCCCGCGATGTGGTTCGCGTTGGAGTCACTGCTCTCTGAGTCGGCCAGCCAGACCACAAGCCT
>JAPPOR010000314.1 GCA_028817905.1 Myxococcales bacterium | reverse complement strand
AGCCTGGCTAAGCCCGGCTACTTCACCAGCCTGGCGGGTAGACACGGCTTCACCCGGCACGCTGATCGCACTGTGGCCACCAGGTATCGAGCAAGGCCAGCAGTTCATCGCGATGGGTGATGTGCAGCATATGGCCCGCGTTCGGTAGCGCTCGAAAGCGACCTCGGGGGTCGCTCGGGGCCTTTCGCCAAAGATTGCGGGCGTACTTGATGTCCACCAGTTCGTCGTCCTCGCCGTGGACCATCAGGAGCGGGCACTGGACCTGTCCGATATGCCCAGCGACCTTTTCGCATGGGTTGTCCAGCGCGAGCGCGACCATCGTTGCTACTGTGGTGGGGCCTCGCAGGTTCGTGACTTCGTCGTCCACGAACCATCCTGGGGCGGCATGCGGGTGGAAGGAGCCACGTACGGCGAGCCGCGTGAACGTCCGGGCGGCGGATGTTCGGGAAGTCCCACCGTACAATCCCGCTGCGATCGGTGGCAGCCAATGCACCATTCCCGGAGCCCCCCGTAGCAGGCGGTAGGCACCATGGGCCGGGGTGCCTCCACTTGCCAGCAGTGTCACCGAACGGATGCGGTCGGGCACCAGCGCCGCCGCCGTGACGGCCACCATAGCCCCATGACTCTGGCCGATCAGGTCGACCGGCCCGCGAATGTCCAGGGCATCCAGTAGGGCGGGCACGAGCATTGCGCTGCGCTCAAGGGTACAAACCCCATTGCGAAAGGCATCGCTGCGACCCAGCCCCGGGTGGTCGAATGCCACCACGTTTCGCATCGAGCGGAGGGGGGGCGCGAGCTCTCGAAAGATATCCATGTGGGTCGGATTGCCGTGCAGCAAGATGACCGTGCGTTCGAGCGCAGGCGCTGCGGCGCCGAGCCTGGACACGCACAGACGCGAACCGCCCGCATCGACTGCGTGCGCGCGCTCATACAAGGACGGCACGGGAGTCTTCATGGGTCGGGGCACCTACCAGCTGCCGCCGAGCCTGTCCATGGCTGCGAACATCGGGGCCCCGGGTGCGGTAAGGAGCGCCGCGCCCGAGCTCCCGATCGCCGCGTGGAGGGGCCAACGTGTGCAGGGATCATTGAGTGTGCCCGTGCACGATCCGGGTCGGCTCCTTGCGCTCGCGCACCGACTTGTCGACCGGCCAGCGAGCGCCTTGCGAATACACAATCTTTGGCAAGGTGACCCTGTGTTCGACGAGGGTTCGTATAAATATTCGAAAATCAAAGAGTTTATGGTCTCTGTGCTTTTGCTTTGAATACAAGTGGTATGCGATTTGTGTTTCGGGTGGGTGGTGATCGGAGCTTGCGTACCGCATCGTAGGCGCAATGGCCGTGCGTGCTGCGATCGACGTGTTTCGCTTTCGGGATCACCGGGCGTTTCTGCGCGCGTACTACGAGCGGCAGAAGGCGACTCGCGATGGCTTTTCGCTGCGCGCCTTTTCCCGCAGGGCCCGGCTACGGTCGCCCAACTACCTCAAGCTGGTCATGGACGGTGACCGCAATCTCACGCCTGAGATGGCGGTCCGGTTCGCAGAGGCGTGCGGTCTGGGTGGTGAACCTGCGGAGTACTTCGTGGAGCTGTGCGCGTTTTGCCAGGCCAAAAACGCTCGCGTTCGCGCACGGCACTATCAGCGCCTACAGAGCTTTCGGCGGTTTCGCAAGGTTCACCGCTTGGATGCGGCCCAGGACGCCTACCATTCACACTGGTTCATTCCGGCGATTCGGGAACTCGTGCTGCGGCGTGACTTTCGGGACGACCCTAAATGGATCGCGAACGTGCTGCTGCCGCGCATCACCCCGAAGGATGCCGAGAAGGCGCTCAAGACACTCGAATCCCTCGGGATGCTCGTTCGCGATGACGCTGGGCGCTGGCGTCAGGCTGAGACCCTGGTGGAGACGAGAGACGGGCCACTTGGCCACCATGTGGCCGGGTTCCATCGGGCCATGATGCGACACGCGGGCGAGGCGATCGATCGCGTGCCGCGGGAGGAACGCGAGATCTCGTCCCTCACGCTCTGTCTCAGCCAGTCACAGTTGCAGCAGCTCAAGGCAGACCTGGAGCGGATCAGGGCAGAGCTGCTCCAGCGCTACCTACCCGATGACGACGCCAAACGCGTTGTTCAAGTGAACGTTCAAATGTTCCCGCTATCCGAAGAGGGGGAGTAACCATGTCGAAATTGGCACGTGCGACCTTGTGCTGCTGGCTTGTTGCCGGAGTCGCTGGCTGCGTGGATGCGGGCAGTGACGACTTCGGGACGAGTACGGGCAATCCTACCGAGCAGACGCCTGAGCAGACGCCCGATCAGGCGCCCGATCAGACACCCCACCAGCCTACGGGTGAACGCCCCGGTCCAACACCAGGAAACGCACAGACCAGCGCGGACCTGGGCGGTCCCACCGGCCGGGGTTGCGAAGAGCAAGTCGAGGTGCTTCTTGACCCGTCGATGGCTACCCAGCTTGGCTTCAGTCCGCAGGACCTGCTGGACCTGGCCGAAGGCTCCTTCACCGAAACGCTCTGGTGGTACGAGGGCCGCGGAACGGCGCAAGCAGGCAGCGAAGGTGAGATCGAGGTTACCTTGCGCTACCGAGCTGGAGAGCTGCGTTTCGTGGATCAACGTCCCGCTCCGCAGATGATCGAGCCGGGAGCGCCGGACATCGCGGTGCCTCGCTTCGTGCCGAACTGCCCGGACCGCCTGGAGGTCGACGTCGAGATGACCCTGCGCACCTCCGGCGGCGCACTCCAAGAAACGATCGGTGTGACGCTTTTCGCGACCACGCCTCGCGTGGCGAACGTGCGGACCAGGATTGCGATGGATGCTCTGCAGGGCGATCTCACCTGGCAGGTCGAGGACCCGGAAACGGTCATCGAGCGGACTCTGGGAGTGTTCGTACAAATCTCGGGCGTGGGCATGCGAGGCGGTCTGGATGGGCGGGTCGAGCGCGCCCCGAGCGAGCGGGTCGCGGCTGAGGGCAACGCATCCGCAGGCGCGGAGGGCGCAGCGACCCAGTCTCCGTCTCGCGGCTCCGCCCTTGCCCGCTTCCCTGCGGGCGATCCATGTCCGATCGCTTTCGGTCCGCGGGAAGGGTTCGTCGTTGCGCCCGACGTTCTGGTGGGGCAGATCTCAGGTGAGTCGGTAACAGGCGTCCTGGCGGAGGCCGAGGTGGCTGTGGCCTGGCCTGACAGCGGACAGAGCCCCCTGACCCTATCGCTAGCGCCATCGCACGGTTGTGCCAGATTGGAGGCGCAACCGCCCACCCTCGATCTACATGGTCGGCTCACGGTGACGAGTGCCGACGATCGTCTGCACGCCGACTTCGAGGCTACGGTCGAGGCGGCCATGTCCCCTGCCGGCCAGTTGCAGGGCCTTCGGCTTTACAATACCACCAGCCTCAGCGAGGCATCGTTGCCGGCCGCTACGATCGCGGCCTTTGTGGAGGGGCTCGACCTCGGTGGATACGCGGACGGCGCCTTCTTGTTCTCACTGGAAACGACCTTGGGCATGGGCTGGGCCCTGGCGGAGGGCCAGCTCGAGGTCCTCGGTCAGCGGCCGTGTATGCGGACGCCGCCGCCGACCATGCCGGCGCCTTCGCCCAACATGGGAACCCAGAGCTCGGCGGGTTGCGGAATCGATCATGTTTCCCTATTGAAAGCGCCCTTGGGGTCCTTTGAGGACGAGGGTGCGGCCTGCGAGGTGTACGTCGGGTGCCGCCCCAACACGCCGGGTCTGGATCAGTCTTCCTGTGTAGCCAACATCGGTGCGACCTGCGCAGCGTGTCTCATGCCGGTACTTGGAAGCACTGACCCCTGCCAGGCGATCGAGCCGCAGTGCGGAAAGGAGTGCCCCTGGCTTGCCGCCCCGCCACAGACCGCCGCCGCGTGCGAGGAACTCTTGGCGTCCAATGATGAGCTCGATGACGAGGGTCGCTGTATGTGCTCCGGGTGCCTGGAGAGCCTGGGCTCTTGCATCACGAACCGCGGATGCGGAGAGATTCTACGTTGCGCGATTCGCACGGGGTGTTCCAACGGGCCTGCAGCGCAGTGCGCGATGGACTGCAAGGCAGAGATCGATGCCTGGGGAGGCCAGTCCGCTTGGCTCGCAAATGAACTCGGCCAGTGCGCTGCTCGGCAGGCCTGCAACTGACGCCTCATGCCAATACACAGCTGACGCACTTCGATGCTGCGCCGGTCTGCGATCGCGCGCACCATGTTCAGCGCAAGCCTTGGCAGGTTTGTACGGGCTCTCTCGAATGTGCTGCTAGCCATGGTGCGAGGCCGCGTTGGTCGCGGGTAGGTGTCGATCGGTATGGAAGAGAGGGGCGGGCGAAGGTGCGCTCGTTCGGCGGGCCAATACCGGTCAGGTCGTGGTGTTTTACATGACTCAAAGAGGCCAGTCGAAGGCACGCCCCTAGCCACTAGCATCTCATGGCCCGTTCTGGCCGGATGGACGCGCGCGGTGGAATCGCCTAAGAGACGGCGAATACGCGTGCGTCGTGCACGTCCACGCGCTTGGGGCCGAACCCGGGGGAACGGTGCCAGGCGCGGCTCACTGAGACAGAAGGAGAGAGACCATGATCACCTCGTACGAAACGTTGCGCTTGGGGGGCGTGTTGATACTCGGTCTAGCGCTTCTAGGGGCGTGTGAGCTCAAGCTAGATGGGGACGACGACGATGGGGACGCGGCGGTGGAGCGCGGTGAGAGCACGGCGATTGGCAACCCGGATCTGCGAATCAAGCGCGATGGCGGAATGGAGCCCGAGGAGGAGACTTCCGAGGAAGGCGATGGCGGCCGGGACGAACCCGGCACCGGGGACAGCGACGGAGATGGCGAAGGTGACCGCGCGAGCGCGGGCGGGTCTACCGATGGCGGCGCGTTCATGCCGGACGAGGTCGAAGTGGTGGACGCCGATATGCCCGAGGCGTGCGATCGCGCGCTTGTGGCGTCGGCGACACAGGTCGTTGGAAGGCTCGACGGGGGTGCCGAATGGTCGGGTGTGGTGCACGTGAGTGGGGATGTTTCTCTTCGTGGCGGACAGGGAACGACCTTGACGATCGCCGCCGGTACGACGGTCTTCGTCGACCCCGGTGCGGTTGTCGAGGTCGGCTGGAACAGTGGTGCTCATAGCATCGTGGCCGAAGGCACCGAGGACGCACCCGTTCGTTTTTGCCGCGCGGACGACTCGGCCAGTTGGGGTGAACTCCGACTCGGCGGAAGGGTCCTTTCATCCAGTGTCCTTTCCCACGTCCTGATCGAGGGCGCGGGTGCATCGGGCCACGCGCTGACGCTGGGTGCGCCGATCAAGATCGACCACGTCTGGGTGACAGACTCGGCAGCAGCAGGCGTGTCCGCCAACGGTTTCCGGAGCGACAGCCAGGCGCTGACCGTGATGGGCAGTGCCGGTTCGCCGCTAACGTTCACAAGCTCCGCGGCGATCGACGATGTGCCTGCTGGGAGCGGTTTTGGTGGCAATGGCGAAGACGTCGCCCACGTGACGTTTAGCAGGGTCGACTCGAACGTTCGCTTTTCGAATATCGGGATCCCCTATCAGCTGGACGTCGGTCTATCGGTGCGCAATACGATCATGTTCGAAGTGGATCCAGGTGTTGAGTTCAGGGTGGGCGTCGACCAACTCGTCGAGCTCGGATGGAATAGTTCCAGTGTCGAGTTCCATCTCGACGGGACCGAGGAAGATCCAATCGTGTTCCGCGGAGCGGACGAGCGCCGAGGAGCATGGAGGAGCCTGACCATTCGCAGTGGGGTCCGTACGGCCTCGACCTTGAAGCACGTGCAGGTGATGCATGCGGGTGGAGGGGAGGTGGGCGCGCTGTACATCACCGGCAGCGTTCACGCTAGCGATGTGATTCTCAAGGACAATGCGACCTATGGCATCAACATCGGCGGGGAGGGCCTTGGCCCCGAGTCCGGTCCATTCACGGTGACGGGAACCGAAGGCATCGCGGGCATCGTGCATCCAGCTGCGCTCACGAGCTTTCCGGGCGGTACGTTTGTGGGCAACGAGTCGGACTACCTGGAGGTGGTCGGCGGGACGATCGGCAGCAATGGGACGGTTCCCGCTCTCGATGTGCCCTATCGCTTTCGGGCGACGGTCGACATTCGCCAGGCGGATGTCACCATCGAAGCAGGTGCGGAGTTTGAGATGCAGAACGATGTGCTGTTCGATGTGGGTTGGAACGGCAACGAGGCGAAAATCATCGCCGTAGGCACGGAGGAGAGCCCCATCGTCTTTCGTGGGGTGGTGGACGAGCCCGGCTTTTGGCGAGGCGTGGCCATCCAGCGCAACGTTAGTACCGATAGCAGGCTCGAACACGTTCACTTCTCGGACGGTGGAGGCGGTGCCAACGACGCCGGGATCCTCGTCCTGCGGGCTCCTGTCGACGTAAAGAGCTGTACGTTTTCGAACTCCTCCGGCTTCGGGCTTCGGGCCGACGCCGACTTCAACGACTACATGGCCGACAACACCTTCGAGAACAACGCGGCAGGTGCGATCTCTCTATTCTAGAGGGCGCTGACAATGTCAGCCCCTGCCCCGTGCCCGAGCCAGTGCCCGATTCCTGGTCCCGCGCCGGCCCACAGGAGTAGGGCCCCTCGGGAGCGGGCACGGTGCCCTGATAGGGGAGAGGCAAGCGCCAATGCCAATCAGTCTTCTACGAACCACTCTTTGATGATCCGGGTGGCGGCCACGTTGCGCCGCCACCGGCTGCGCCCAGGAGCCGGTCCGGCCGCGCAGGTGACCCGCGACGTACAGTCCCGGACGGCGGATTGCAGCCGTCTCGGTACGGCTGTAGGCTTGCTTCTGCTGGAACATGGCCGCTGATCCCGCCCGCCGAAAAGCCACCTATCAGGACGTCCTCGACGCTCCCGACCACGTGGTCGCCGAGATCCTGGACGGTGATCTGTACACGCATCCGCGCCCTGCTGGGCCCCATACCGAGGCCGCCTCGGTGCTGGGAATGGACCTCGGCGGGGCGTTTCATCGCGGGCGTGGCGGCCCCGGCGGGTGGATCATCCTCGACGAGCCCGAGCTGCATCTGGCTTCCGACGTGATCGTGCCCGACCTGGGGGGTTGGCGCCGTGAACGGCTCGCGGCGGTGCCAGACGCGGCCGCCATCGAGCTTCCGTCCGACTGGGCGTGCGAGGTACTCTCGTCCAGCATGCGCTCGTCGACCGCAAGCTCAAGCTGCCCATCTACGCGCGCGAGCAGGTGCGCCACGTGTGGTTGGTCGATCCGGTCGCGCGCAGTGTCGAGGTCTTTCGGCTCGACGGCGACGACAGCTATCGTTTGATCACGACGCGGGGAGACGATGAACGCGTACGCCTGGAACCGTTCGACGCAATCGAGCTGGAGCTGGGCGCCCTCTGGCCCCGGCGCGAGCCAAAGCCCTGAGCTAAGCCCGGGCTAGCCCCAATGCTGATCACCTAAGCGCGGTCTAGCGGATGATGAGCCGGATCAAGCTGGACACCGGCACTGATAT
>JAPPOR010000132.1 GCA_028817905.1 Myxococcales bacterium | reverse complement strand
GCCTCCTTCACCGAAAGCCCTGCGAAGCCGATCACTTGCACGATCATCACGTGCTTTGGTGACGGATGCGGGCTGGCGTTCTGGTAGCTGCGGACCCAAACGCTCACGTTCTCACGTGCTGTAGCAGCAGATCCCGGGCGCTGTTGATCTTGGCTGCCAGGTAGTCGGTGCCGCCCTTGTCTGGGTGCACCTGTCGGATCAGGCGTCTGTGTGCCTCGACGATCTCCCGTCGGGTGGCGCCCGCCTTGAGGCCGAGCACGGCGTACGCTTCTTCGATCAGGCCTTGCGTCGTCCTGTTGGGTGGGCCCGCCCGGTGTCGTCGTCCGCGGTTGCCGTGGGTTCGGGGCCCTCCTGCCGTCGAGTCGGGTTCTCCCGTGTGGCGCGCATCGTTCGAGGCGCGCCGTGCCCGTTCATGTTCGGCTCGAACTTGATCCGCGAAGCGGCGGGCCGAAAGCAGCAGCATCAGTAGGCGAAAGATGCGCTGTAGCAGCAGTCCCGCGGGGGCCAACAGACCCACGATCCAGGAGAGGCGTCCGGTGGCGACCAGTGTCAGGGGGATGACGACGATTGCCGCGATCAGTCCGTTTCGTACGAGCTTTTGGCGTCGAGCGGGCGAAAGGCTACCCAGTCGGCGGGGGCCACTGAACAGCAACAGAATGAGTGCCAGCAGTGCCAGCACGACGAGCAGGCGCGCCATGGTCTTATTGTCTCCGTCGGTCCGGCCGGTCTGAGCTCCGATTGCGGTGGCGCACGGCCGCCCAGTCATGTGCTAGGGGCAATCGGGCCGCGTTCGTGACGGCGCCGGGCAGTCAACCACAGCGTGCGCGCTTGACGAGGGAAGTCAAGCGTGGCCCTCTCGGCGTCATAGCCGTAGATCGGGAGAGCACGGATGGCGAATTTCGGAAACAACGGCGGCGGTTTTGACGATGGTGACCTGCCGGACTTGAGTGATGCTTGGCGCGGTCTACGCAAGCGCATCGCTCCGATTCTGGGCATCGTGATCGTGGTGCTCGCGGTGTACACCGGGTACTACCAGATCGAGCCGGAGGAGGTTGGCCTTGTTACGCGCTTCGGCAAGTACATCTCCACGTCCGAACCCGGCCTCCATTTCAAGTTGCCACTGGGGGCCGACCGGGTGATCCGCGTGCCTGTCCAGCGACAACTGAAGGAGGAGTTTGGCTTTCGAACGGCTCGGGCAGCGGTTCGGACGCAATACGTGTCCGGCGAGGACGCCGAGCGTGAAGCTGCCATGCTGACCGGGGATCTGAATGTCGCCAAGGTCGAATGGATCGTGCAGTACAAGATTCGCGAGCCCCGCAAGTTTACATTCAACGTGCGCCACCCCGTCGTGACTCTGAGGGATATGTCCGAGGCGGCAATGCGGCAAGTGGTAGGGGATCACAGTGTGACGGAGGTCCTGACCGTCGGGCGGGAGCAGGTACAGCAGCAGACCAAGGTGGCGCTTCAGGATTTGTGCGACCGCTATGGGATCGGTATCGAGATCCTGCAGCTCGTGCTCCAGGACGTGAATCCACCGAAGCCCGTGCGCGACTCGTTCAATGAAGTCAACCAAGCCATTCAGGAGAAGGAGCGTGCGATCAATCAGGCCTGGGCCAAGTACAACTCGGTGATTCCGGAGGCGCGGGGCAAGGCTCAGCAGTCGATCGAGTCGGCAGAGGGATACGCCACGGCCCGCGTCAACGAGGCGCGCGGTGATGTCGCCCGCTTTTCAGCGTTGCAGGCCGAGTACGAAAAGTCGCCGGAGGTGACCCGTTCGAGGCTCTATCTCGAGGCGATGGCCAACGTCTATTCCGGGGCCAGGCGCCGTGTATTCATCGATGAAGAGGTGAAGGGCCTCGTCCCTCTCCTTTCGCTTGACGGTGCGAAGGGGGTCTCGCCATGAACCGCGTCGCAGCGTTGGTGGTCGCCGTTCTCATGCTCGGGGTCGGACTTTCAGAAAGCTTGTACGTGGTCAATGAGTACGAGCAGGTGATCGTCACCCAGTTCGGTAAGATCATCGGGGAGGGGATCACTGACCCCGGTCTGCACTTCAAGGTACCGGTCATTCAACATGTGCACCACTTCGACAAGCGCTGGCTCGAGTGGGACGGTAGCCCGAACGAGATCCCGACCAAGGACAAGAAGTACATCTGGACCGATACCTACGCACGCTGGCGGATCAAGGACCCGGTGGTTTTCTACCAGCGTTTGCGAGATGAGGTTAGCGCCCAGTCGCGGCTCGACGACATCATCGACGGCGAGGTCCGCAATGTGATCGCAAACCATGCTCTGATCGATCTGGTGCGCACTGGCTCGCGTGAGTTCACGCGTACTGAGGCTCAGGAGGGAGAGCGTGAGGACAAGACCGCCTTCAAGGCTACGGTGGGGCGGGCCAAGCTTGGCCGAATGATTCTGGAGAAGGCCCAAGGGGTAATGCCCGAGTACGGGATCGAGTTGGCCGATATCCAGTTCAAGCGCATCAACTATGTGAGCAGCGTGCAGCAGAAGGTGTTTGAGCGCATGATTTCGGAGCGCAAGCGCATTGCACAACTCTATCGCTCGGAAGGCCTCGGGAAGGCTTCAGAGATCGAGGGGCGCATCGAGCGCGAGCAGCGAACGATTCAGTCCGAGGCGTACCGAAAGGCCGAGGAGATCCGCGGCAAGGCGGACGCTGAAGCGGCCGCTATCTACGCGCACGCCTACAACCGCGATCCGGAATTGTACGAGTTCGTCAAGAGTCTCGAAACCATCAAACGCGTCATCGACCCCCAGACTGACTTGGTGCTGTCGACCGACAATGAGTTGCTCAAGTACCTCAGGAGGAAATAGGGGCCTGCCCGATCAGCTCGCCCGCTCTCCATGGAATGGGAAAGGGTCGCGTGGGATGGCTGGCGCAAGCGCCCTCTCGGGGTGAGTGCCCATGGTGGCCCGCGCGTCCCGGGGACTGGGGACGACCCCCGGCACTGGTTTGTCCTCGTAGGACGTCTCGGGGCTGAGACCGGTGGATTGCCCGTCCTGGTCCAGGCTCTCGCGGATGAAGAGCGACATTAGCTCCGTGCGGCTGTTCGTGCCGGTCCTCCGATACAGATTCTTGAAGTGGTTGTTGATGGTGTTTTCCGAGATTCGTAGCGCCTGGGCGAGGCCCGAGGCGGATCCGACCCCTTCGACGAGCAGTGAGAAGATGTCGCACTCCCTCTGTGTCAATCCGTGGGCGCGGGCGAATTGTGAAGTAGCGTGTCTAACGAGCGGGTTCATGGGTGCAGGTCCGTTTCCAAAGTAGGATGTTGCGGGTGCCGGATTCGTGGCCCCCGCGGGGTATGCAAAAGCAAGCGACGTGCCGTCGTGTGTGTGCGGACCGCCTGGTTTCTGGGGCGATTCCTGCAACCCATTGTAATGAAAGCGCTTTCTGTCGAAATTTGACGATGGGAGAGGCCCGTCCGGCCGCGGCCGGCAAAGATACCTGGCAAATTCTGGGGCCCCTGCTACAGACGCGTCGCCATCGGGTGTTGCACGTTGTCGCGGTAGCAAGTAGCCAGTGGAAGCGGCTGACCCCGCCAGTGCGGCCGGGCCGTTTGCGTCCGTCCCGCAGGCTGGATCCGGCCAACGTGTAAGGAGTGATGCCGCAGATGTTCCTGGAAGGAATTGACGAGACCGTGCGCGACTCGGGCGCACGGCGGGTCCGCGCGGAGCCCAAGGCAACTGCTCATTTGTTTCGTGTACTTGACTGCGAGCGCCCTGCCGCTTCCACGTCGCGTCACGCGCTTGCCAACATTGATGAGGTGGTCATTGGTCGGGGCAGTGGCTTCGCCTATGACCGCGTGGTGCGGGACGGGTGCCGCACCCTCGAGCTGAGGCTTCCCGATCGCCGAGTCTCGACCCATCACGCGCGGCTGGTACGGCGCGGAGCGGGTTGGAAGGTCGAGGACCTGGCCTCGCGCAACGGAACCCGGGTCGATGCGGCGCCCGTGTCCGAGGCCGAGCTTCCCGACTCGGCCCTGATCCAGGTAGGCCAAACATTTCTACGGTTCAGTGGTGGGCTCTCGACGCCTGCGGACAGCCCCGGAGATATCGACAGCGGGGACCTGATGGACAGGCCCACGGCCTTCGTCACGCTCATGCCGGAGCTGTTCAGCGATCTGTCTACCTTGGCTCGGATCTCGGGGGCAAACCTTCCTATTTTGCTCCAAGGGGAGACGGGGTGCGGCAAGGAACTGCTTGTCCGTGCCATCCACGAACGTTCGGGCCGTCCGGGTAAGTTGGTTGCGGTCAACTGCGGAGCGATTCCCGAAACGCTCCTCGAAGCGCAGCTCTTCGGGCACATCAAGGGCGCATTCTCGGGTGCCGCGCGCGATGAACTCGGCTATGTGCGAGCTGCGGACGGTGGCACGCTGTTTCTTGATGAAATCGGCGACCTTCCCATGCCTTCGCAGGTCGCGTTGCTGCGGGCGTTGCAGGAGCGGGAGGTGGTGCCGGTGGGTGCCACAAAGCCGATTCCCGTTGACCTGCGGGTAGTGGCTGCAACCCATGCTCCGATCGATGCGCTGACCCGACAGGCGCGCTTTCGCGACGACTTGCTGGCGCGCCTGTCCGGCTTTCGCTTCGAGGCACCACCACTTCGTGCACGCGGGGGCGACATGGGCGTGCTGATCGCGAACGTGTTGCGCGAGCTCGCTCCGGATCGTATGGATACGGTCCAGTTCGAGTCTGAAGCGGGGCGTCTTCTGCTGTCGCACACGTGGCCGCACAACATACGAGAGCTTCATCAATGCCTGTCGGCCGCGTTGGTGCTTTGCGGGGACGGCCCGATCGCAGCCGAGCATCTGTCCGAAGGCATTCGCAAGGCGGCGGACACGTTGACATCGACCCCCGGTCCATCTCCTGGGCCACGTGCGGATGCTGATGTACAGTTGCGGGAGGAGCTACTCGCGCATTTCGCCGCCTGTGGTGGCAATGTGAGTGAGGTGGCCCGGCGCATGGGCAAGGCGCGCGTGCAGATCCAGCGTTGGATGAAGCGTCTGTCCATAGATCCCACGGTATTTCGGTGAGTTCCTCGGCTAGCGACGGTGCCCGCCCCGGCCTTGACGGAGGCTTGGCCGTGCGGCAGTACTAACGGGATGCAGCCTCGGGAAAGCAGCGCGTCCAGGGAGCCCAGGGGGGACCCGGACACGATCGGCGCCTATCGCGTCGTGAGGGAATTGGGGCGGGGCGGCATGGGCGTCGTATATCAGGCGGTCCACGCGCGCCTGGGCAAGGCCGTCGCGATCAAGACCTTGCGTGGACACATGCTGGATGACGAGGCGAGCGTTCAGCGCTTCTTTCGCGAGGGCCGGGCGGCCTGCCGGGTGGTCCATCCGAACGTGGTGGCGGTCCACGAGCTCGGCGATCATGAGGGCACGCCCTACCTGGTCATGGATTTGCTCAAGGGCGAGCACCTCGGTTCGTACCTCGAGCGTCGCGGCCCATTGCCGCTGCAGGAGATGGTGGACCTGTTGCTTCCCATCATCTCGGGTGTCTCCGCGGCGCACGAGGCGGGTGTTGTCCATCGCGACCTCAAGCCCAGCAACTTGATGCTGGCGGTGGGCCATGACGGCCACATCGTGCCGAAGGTGCTCGATTTTGGCACCTCCAAGCTTGCTGTCAGCGATAGCGACGAATGCTTGACCAGCACGGGAGCCGTCCTCGGTACGCTGCACTACATGTCTCCCGAGCAGGTGCGGGCACCCCAGGAGGCGGACGCCCTGAGCGATCAGTATTCCTTGGGCGCGATTTTGTACGAGTGCGCCACGGGGCGCCGGCCCTTCGTGGGAGAGGGTTGCTACGAGCTCATGCAGGCGATCATGAGCGCCCCGGTCGAGCGTCCAAGTGCCCGCAATCCGATCATGCCCGTTGCGTTTGATGCGGTCGTCCGGCGCGCGATGGGACGCAGACCGGAGGAGCGCTTCCAATCGGTGGCTGCCCTGGGTGCGGCGCTGCTACCGTTTGCCTCACCCGCCGCCCATGAACGGTGGGCTGCCGAGTTGACCGCGGCTAGCGAGCGGGCCAGCGGCGAGTCCGAGCTAGCCTCGGCGGATTCACCAGAGCCCAACTCGACGACCATGACCGACACCGGTTCCGGCCCGGTCGGCGGTTCCGGGGCGGCTCCTGACCCGGTTCACGGGTTGACTTCTAGCAGTGCTTCCTCGGCCGCCCGTCCCCTGCCGCCCAAGCGCGCTCGCTTCGGGGTTCTGGTCGCCGCGGGCCTTGGCCTCGGGGCAATGGCGCTCTTGGTGACGCTGAACGCCCGGGACGCGTCCCAGCAGAGCGACGCCGACCGTGCCACTGCGGGTGACCTCCAGCCTGTGGCAGCGCCCTCGACGGCTGCACTGCCAACGGAGTTGCCCTCGCTCGCGGTCGGGCCAGCCAGCCCGTCCGCGGCGACCAGCTCCTCGTTGCCCGCTGGGCCGCTGCGGGAGCGCGCACACTGGGCCGCCGGCCCCTCGGCTGCCCCGTCTGTTGCACCGGTAGCAGGCCCGGTCAAAGGGCCAGCGGCGCAAGCCACTGAAGAAGAACCGGTCGGGGCTGCTTCTTCTGATGTCGCCTCCGACACAGCAGGGGCTACGGGTGACACCGAGGTCCGCACGTCGCGCAAGGCTGTCAGCAGGCGCCGTACCGGTGGAACGGCGACGCCTCGGCAGTCGAAGCTTCGCAAGCAGCGCACGCGCTCGCCGGCGCTGGTCGGCCCCGCGGAACGCTCGCCGCCCGTCGTTCCGGAGATGGACACGGCTGTCGAGCTGGGGGACAACGGCGCCCCGATCATTGAATGACACCATCAGTCCCCGGCGCCGCCCTCGTGAGCGGGCTCGTGATGCTGACCGTGGCCCACCTTGCCCATGCACCCCATGTGCGCGCCACGGCGGGCGACGACGAACTCATTCACGAGGGCGTCCAGCTGCGGCGCCAAGGGAGGAACGCGGAGGCGCTGGAGGCTTTCCAGCGAGCCTACGGAATTCGACCTACCTTGCGCGCCCAGGCACAGATCGCCCTGGCCCAGCAGGCGCTTGGTCAATGGGTGGCGGCCGAGAAGGGCCTGGAAGCCGTGCTAGTGTCCCAGCAAGACCCGTGGATTCAGCGTCACCGTGTTGCGCTCGAAATGGCGCTGGACACCGTCCGCCGCCACCTCGGAACGCTGGAGGTGGACACCAACTTGGGTGGTGCGGAGATCTTCGTCGACGGCCGGTTGGTGGGGCGCGCACCGCTACCCGAACAGGGCGTGCGTGTGGCGGCCGGCAGCGTTCGGATCGAGGTTCGAACGGCGGCTGGTGCCTCGATGGTGCGCGATACCATGGTTCCCGCCGAAGGTGTGGCCCGCGCATCGATCGTCGCTCTGCAGGTCTCGGATGCCGAGACCGGCTTTCAGGGGGGCCAGTCGTCCGCTGCGGTTGCCGACAAAGAAGAGGGGCCGGTTGCCCAGGCTGCGATGGTGCGCCAGTCCGCACGGGGCAGTTGGGGGCTGCGGGGGCC
>JAPPOR010000936.1 GCA_028817905.1 Myxococcales bacterium | reverse complement strand
CCGATGCCCCCCCCGATGCCCATACGCAGGTCCGTTCGCGCGGGCTCGGCGTCATGGATGCGGGGCGCTACAGATGGCCGGTGCCCAGGAACATGCGAGTCGAGCCCCGCCGGCTGGTACGCTGAGCCGGATGGCACCGGTGCCGAAGCGCCGTCCACCCGGTGCCCGAGCTGTACAGGGCGTACGAGCGTCGGCAAGTCGGCGAGGAAAGGCTCCCCGCGCACCCGGGTGTCGCTGAGCCCGCGCGCCGCCAGTTCCGCGGCGGCACGCAATAGCAGCTCACGATGCAGCTCGCCCCTATCCCGTTCGAGCGCCGGTCTATGCTCGACGACAGGCGCGGAACCACTTGCGGGCCGCACCCGACCGACGGGTCCCTGGGCCTTGGGCTTCTGCACTATCTCTCCTGTGCCTCGGCCGCGCGCAACATCGCGCCCGGCAATGTGACGCCATAGGTAGCCAACTGCGGCATGAACGTGGGCAGCGCCCCGGTCGGAACGAGCTGCGCGCCGGTGTGCGCCCCGCCCGCACTGCGTGCGGTCCGAACGAACAGGTCACGCAAGGCATAGTGGGTGCGGTCGGCGTCCAGGCCCAGCACCTCGGTGACGTGAGTCACCCCGCGTCCGCCGCCGGGCAGGCGGGAGACCTGCACGATCAGGTCGATGCCAGAGGACAGCTGGTTCCGGATGGCCGACAGTGGCATATCGAGGTCACTCATCATGCACATGGTCTCCAGGCGCGTCATCGCGTCGTGCGGAAAGCTCGCGTGCAGGGTCGACAGGCAGCCACCGTGCCCACTCACGGTAGCCTGAACCAGGTCCATCGCCTCCGCACCCCGCACCTCGCCCACGATCAAGCGGTCGGGCCGCATGCGCAAAGACGCGCGAAACAGGTCCCGAATAGTGATTTCGCCCGCCCCGTGCTCGTCGGGCCTTCGCGCCGTGAGATACAGCACGTGCTCGTGGCTAACGTTGATCTCGCGCGTATCTTCGAGCACCAGCATGCGCTCGCGCCCGGGGACCTGGCCCGCCAGCGCGTTGAGCAGTGTGGTCTTTCCGCTTCCGGTGCCGCCCGCCACCATCACGTTGCACTTGGCGAGCGCCATCGCGACCAGCGCCTCCGCCGCATCCCCCGACAGGGCGCCGAGTTCCACCAGTTGCGCAAGCGTGAGGGTAGCTTTGGAAAAGCGCCGGATCGCCACGTTGGGTCCGTTTTCCGCGATCGGCGCGATGACCGCTTCGATGCGCGAGCCATCCGGCAGCCGGGCTTCCAAGATCGGGCGGTCCTGATCGACGAAGCTCCCGGCGTACTGCGCCACATTGCGGAGCGCTGCCATCACGGTCTCGGCGGAGTCAAAGCGACTCTCGGTGCGGAAGATCTGACCACGCCGCTCGATAAAGACGCGGTCCGGACCATTGATCATGATCTCGGACACGCTCGGGTCGTCGAGGTGTGTCTCGATGGGCGCAAGCAAAGTGCGCAAGGATTGCTCGAACAGCGGGGGTGGAATCATGGCGAGAGCTCCTGTAGCAGAGCGGCGCGGGCAAGCTCGGCATGTGGTCCGTTGGGCTCGAGCTCCAAATAGCGCCGAAAATGAGCGTCCGCCCTCGGTCGATCGTGACCCTGCTGGAGCAGCGCGGAGGCCAACGCGTAGTGGCCCTCAGCCCCCGCAGGCTGTCGTCGGACAGCGGCGGAATAGTGTTCGATCGCGGGCTGGTAGGCGCCGAGGGCTTCGTGGAGCGACCCCACGAGCAACTGCAGGGTCGGCTCGCGCGGGTGCTTGCGCAGGTACTCTTCGCCGTGCTGGATCGCCAAACGATACTGGTGGTCGTGGATATAGGCAGAGAGCAACAACGGAAGGACCCTGCGGGGGGCGGCGCCCAGCGCAAGCGCCCGCACCCAGTACTGCTCCGCGCGCACCGTATCGCCGCGCTGCAAGAACGCCCTGCCAAGATCGATCAACTGCGCCGCCGTCAGACGCGGAGCCTCCTGGGCCCGGCTCGGGCTCGCCAGCCGTCCGCCGGGAGTCGTGCCCCCGCAGGCGCCCATCAGCAGCACGAGGAGCAGTAGCGAGATGCCCGAAGCACTCGGGACTCGCCCGCGAGAGGGATGTCTATTCATTTCGCCTTCTCCGCGCGGGCAAAGCGCATGGTGAGTTCCCGTTGCACCGCCGCCAGCCACTCGGTGTAGGGGTCGGTACGCTGGTAAAGAAAGCCCTGCAAGATCGCGATCTCCCGTTGCGCCTGCACGTACTTCGCACGGTACAGCAAACGCTCCAGCCGCACGCGACGCACGCGAAACTCGTCGACAAAGAACGCCCGCAAGCGAGCCGCCTGACGGGCTGCTTCGTTCGCTTCGGTCTCCGCACCGACTTGTGCAAAGCACGCCGTTGCCGTGTCGTAGAGCGCGACCGCCCCCATGCCGTCTTGCGCGTGGAACGGTGCGCGCTCGCCCCGAAGCTCCGCCTCGCGCACACTGCGACGGGCCTCAAAGGTCGCATCCCCCTCGCCAACGGCGGGACACGCGACCTCACCATTCGGAAAGAGGGGGGGAGCGTGGGGGGGCGACATGAGCGGGTCGTGCGGTAGAGGCTCGCTGAGCACGACGTAGAAACCGACCGCTAGTAGTAGAAGAGCCGTCACCCGAACGGCTGGGGGCAGCCCGCCTTTGCCTCCGGAATCCTTGCCCCGACGCGCGCTCCCGACAACGGTTTTGCAGCGCAAAACCACATCGCCGATGCGAAGCTGGCTCCCGGTCGGAACCGCACCGCCGGCGAAGGCTCGGTCGTCGAGCGCACACGCAGGGGTCGGCGCCAGCACGCGCGCGCTCACTCGACCGCCCACGAAGTCGACCCTCAGATGTTCGGGCGCACCCTCCTGCGGTAGCAGCCGGACATCGCAGTGCGATCCCGTGCCCACCAGGATCGCGCCGTCGCCGATCTCGAGTGCGGTAACGTTCCCGTTTCGGATCACTTCGATGCGGAGCAGTTCCAGTGGTTCGGCCATGGACTCACCTCAAGCGAGCTGCTCCTTGAGTCGCAGCATCATGGGTCCGATGATCAAGATGAGCACGCTCACGAACAGCAGCACGAGTGGCAGGAGCATGGAAGTGGCGGCCTTGGCGGCCGACTCCTCGGCGCGCGTCGTCCGCCTCAGGCGAGCCATATGTGCCTGAATGCGCAAGACCTCGGCGAGCGGCGTGCCCTGCTCCTCTGCCTGAGTGACCGCGGAGACCAGGTCCCGGATGGGTTCACAGGGCGCGCGCACCGCAAGGTCGGAAAGGGCCCTTCGGCGGGTTCGCCCAATGCTCAGATCCTGCAGCACAAGCTGAAGCTCCTCATGCAGCGCGTCCGGGCACTGAACGGCGCGGTCCACGATCTGCCGAAGCGCACCGGGGAAGTCGAGCCCCGCGCCCAGACTCAAGGCCAGAAGGTCCACGATCTGAGGCGTGGAGAGCGCGATCTGCCGCAGGCGCTCCTGGGCCACACTCGCCAGGTATAGCGACGGGGCGATGGCACCCAGGACGCCAAGCAGCGGACCAAAGAACAGCGCACCATCCCGGTGGTATCCGTACACTCCGCCCAGCGTCCCGAGCGACACAGCGCACATGATCGCCAAGGCCACAACCTCTTCCGGGCGCAGTCCGGCCAGATTGCCGGTCAGGGTCAGTTGCTTTTCGAGACGCGCCCGCAACTCCGGCGACAGCAGACCGTGAACGCGGCGGCCGATGTAGCGCATGGTCGGTTCAAAGAGGGAAAATGGGGCACTGTCGCGCAGCGCAGACGTCCGCTTGTACCCCCGCAAGCCCAGGCGTTCGGGCGGTGGCACGGGAGCCGAACCGACCGCGTAGGCCAGCGTCGCCAACGCCAAGCCCAGGGTGGACACAGCAAGAAGATGGAGCTGCCCCAGTGTCATAGCTTCACCGCCAGAATCTGACGCGCCAGCAGCAACGCGGAAAGCCACAGAACCCCGGCCGTGACGAGCAGCCCAACCCCAACGGCGGATTCCGTAAGCGGGTCGAAGTAGCCCGGCATCAGCGCGTCGAAACCCATCGCAAGTGCGACCGGGAACAGCGAAAGCACGATCATCTGAACCCGGCCATCGGCAGTCTTGGCCCGCAGCACGGCCGCCAGACGCATCATTTCGCGCAGCGTCGCGCCCGTGTCCTGCAGAATCTGCGGAACATTGCCACCCACCCGACGACCGATCAGGAGGGCTGCGATCGTGGCGTCGATGGCGGCACTTCCGATCCGGGCGGTAAAGTCGCCTAGTGCTTGCTCGAGCGTGCTCCCCACGCGCAACTCGCGCAGCGTGAGGTTTAGTTCCTGGTCCAGCGGATGGGGTGCCGTTTCAGCCACAGTCGCAAGCGCGCGCCCAATGCTCGGGGTGGCCTGTAGGGAGTTCGCCAGCGAAAGTGCGAAGCCGTCCGCCTTTTCGTCGATGCTCTGGCGCCGCTTCTTCTCGATGCGAGCCAAGACGATGGCAGGTGCGGCCAGGCAGCCGGGAATCGCCAGTAGCCATCGGGGGTCCGCGGCCAGCAACCAAAGACCAACCGAGGAAACACAACACGCTGCCTGTCCCCCCAGAATGTGGGCACCCCGGGGCGGGAGGAACAGCCGGCGCAGACGACGATCTGTAGCCTCCACGCGCGCCAACAGAGACCGCATGACGGGCGAATCCTGCGAGCTCCAATAGGCGAGCAGCACAGAACTCAGCACAACACACGAAAGCGCGAGCCACTTGAGGGTATGCAAGGGAACGCTCATAGGAAGGGTTCTCCGGCGGGGATCAGGCCCTTGACCACCATCTCGTTTAGGAAGCTCGGCAAGTATCCGGTCGGCTGGAACCGGCCCTCGACCGTGCCATCCGCACCCGAGCCAGAGTGCACAAACTCGAAGATCGGCCGCAGCTGGACGTAGCCTCGCTTGTCCAGCCCCGCGATCTCGACGATCGCGATGACCTTCCGCGAGCCATCGGTCAGGCGAGCTTGCTGCACGATGAGGTGCACGCTACGGGCGACCTGCTCGCGTAGGGCAGTCTGCGGCATGCCGACACCCGCCATCAGCGCCAGGGTCTCCAGCCGCAGCAGAGCTTCCGCTGGAGAGTTCGCGTGTGTCGTTGTCAGAGAACCATCGTGCCCGGTGTTCATGGCTTGGAGCATGTCCAGGGCCTCCCCTCCGCGGCACTCACCCACCACGATCCGGTCCGGGCGCATCCTCAGGGCGTTCTTCACGAGCATTCGGATCGGGATTTCACCCTTGCCCTCCATGTTGGCCGGGCGCGCCTCGAGCCCGACCACGTGCGGTTGTGCCAACACGAGCTCAGCGGCGTCCTCGATCGTAACGATCCGCTCATCGCTCGGGATAGCTCCCGACAACACGTTGAGCAGTGTGGTCTTGCCGCTGCCCGTACCACCAGAAATCACGATGTTCTTCTTGGCCTGCACGCTGCGAACCAAAAACCGGCCCATGGCCTCGCTCAAGGTTCCAAGCTCACACAGATCGGACAGCGAAAACGGCTTGGCCGCGAACTTGCGAATCGTTATGCAGGAACCGCGCAGGGCCACAGGCCGAATCACCACGTTGACGCGAGATCCGTCCATCAGGCGCGCATCGACCAGCGGAGACGACTCATCCACCCGCCGTCCAAGGGGGGTGACGATGCGTTCAATGACCGCCCGCACCCGCTCGTCGTCAGTGAAACGATAGGGACTGAGCTCTACCCTACCCGAGCGCTCTACGTAGATGTGGTGGGCGTCGAGCACCATGATCTCGCTGATGCCACCGTCGGCGATCAATCCCTCGAGGGGACCCAGACCTAGGGCCTCGTCGGCCATCTGGCCAACCAGGGCTTCACGGGTCAAGCCGCCAGGAAGTTCCTCCGCAAGCCCTGCCACAATGCGTCGCAAAGCCGAAAGAACCCGAGGCCGCAAGGTCGGGTCATCGTTCTTGCCCGGGTCGATGGCCGTCATGTCCAACTGCTCGAGGAGTTGCCGGTGCACCCGCTTGCGGAGACCGCTCAAGGCATCGTCTCCGTCCTGCAGGTGGTTGGAAGGCCCGGCCGCACCTTGCGAAGCCGACGCGGACGGGCTTTCCCCAGAAGCCGGCTCCTCTGTTCTGACACCGTTCGCGCTGGCGTCCTTGGCAGCGCCGTTGTTCCCTGCGCGCCTCGGTCGCCGCACCCACAGGTCGATCGAACCCACCCGGATACGTGTGCCGAAGGTGGCCAGGGAGCCGTCGCCATGCACAGACTGGTCCCCGACAAGGGTACCGTTGGTCGACTGGTCCTCGACCCACACACCGTCCAAACGCGCTTGTAGGCTCAAGTGTCTGCGAGATACCGAAACATCCTGAAGCGCGAGGGTACAGCGGTCCTCGCGCCCGACCGTGATCACGGCTCCCTGCGACAGCTCAACCCGGTCCAATAGCGTGTTACCGCGCCGAACGACCAGTTCGACCCTCGGCTCGCCACCTTCGGACAACCCGGTTGTGCCGACCGCGATGCTCATGGTCTCTCCCCCTGCGGCTTCGGGTTGGCTCCTGAGGGAGCCAGATCGGCCGCGGGCTCCACTTCGTCGAGATCACCATCGAAGTCCTCGTACTCGCGGAACGCGCGCTCGACCAACTGCGTGGCGCTGGCGGGAATACTGTCGACGATGCTTGGCACGATGAAGATCGCGCCTTCCACGTCTCGCGCCTCCTCGCCTTGGCTGCCAAACAAAGGACCGATGATGGGAATCTCGCTGAGCCAGGGAACACCGCGGTTCGTACCCCGCTCGTTCATCGTGCGGACTCCGGACAACACCAGGGACTCCCCGAGCTTGAGCGAAACGAGCGTCGTCAGAGCGGACGTGTTCTCACCGGGCAGGTCCGTGTCGGCCACCGGCGGGGTCAGGTCCGCAACCTCCACGTCCACATGAATCTCCAGCGCACGCTGGACCGGGTCGAAGCGCGGCAGCACCTTGATGTTCGTCCCGTAAGCGATCTGCTGCAGGGCGGCGGCCAGCCCGGTCGTCACCTGAAAATTCTGCGCGCCTCCGCTCTGAAAGGTGGCCTCCGAACCATTGGCAGTGATCACCGTAGCGTGCCTGAGTACCTTGGCGTAGCCACCCCGGGAGGCGAGGTCGAGCGCGGGCAATGGGTGCCCAACGACGGAGGCCGTCGCCTGGGTCGTCGTGGCGGCCAAAAAATCGTGGGTAAAATTTGTGGCGACGAAAGGGTCGCCAAAGCGGGAAGGCCAGTCGATGCCGATCTGCGTAAACATGGACTTTTCGTACCGAACGAAGAACACGCCCACCCGAATGTTGATACCCCGATCTGCCGCCGCGCCCCCAACCACCACCAGGGATTCGACTTGCCCGTCGTAGAGACGTGCGATGTGCTCGATGCGCTTGAGTTCCTCCTCGGTGCCGACCCCCCCCTCGATGAAGAAGCGCGACGCCACACGCCGGACCCGGAGCCCAAGCGGGTCTCCCTCCCGCGGTTGCAGCTCGTCCTCCAGGCTCTTGACGGAGCGGTCGG
>JAPPOR010000567.1 GCA_028817905.1 Myxococcales bacterium | reverse complement strand
TACTCGCTGTATTTTCGACTGATGCGAAAGCCCTGCGGAGTCGAGCAGTTGTGCGAGGGCGCGTGAGTTGGTGATGGATGCGGGCTAACTTAACTAGCGGGAGCGCCTGCGCGTGCTCCCTTGCCGCGAGAAACTGGAGCCGGGCGACATAGGCACACGCGACCCGCAAGAGGGGGGGGCCGCCGGCTTGGCCGGCGGGGGGAGAGGGCCGCGTGGGCCCTCTCCGGACCAGAAGAACCTGGCCTGGAAGCCTACCGGAGGGAAGTTTCGCGTCAGCGGGGCCGACGCCGGCGCAGGAGGAGCAGCGCGGGCAGTCCCGACAGCAATATGGGAATGTGATTTGTGCTACGACCTGGCTGCGCCGCGGCGCACCACAGCCACGGTCGAAGACGCCGTGGGTGCTTTCGCTTCCACCGGCCGCGGTGCCCATCCTCGTCTCGGCCAGCTGCCTGCTCGCCACCTTCGGACATCTGGGGTGGACGCGCATGGCTGTCATCAGGCTCGGCGGCGTTGCCGTGGCCGGAAGCCGGATCCATCGTAGCCTCGCCGGCGGGGGTGGGCGCTGCGCCCGCCGACGACGGGATCGGCACTGGCGGAACCCAATAGCTGGGGGGCAAGCAGCGCCGGCGCACCACCTCCTCCTGTTCCTGGCAGACCCATTCGTCGGCGGACGCCGGCTCCGTGGACTCTCCATCCTCCAAGTCCTGTGAGGGGCCGGGCATGGGTTCCGGCCCGTGAGCGGCTTGCGGAGGTCGTGCGCAACTGCCCCCACTGATCGCCCAGTCCTCGCACGTCAGCCCCACTTCACAGTCGTCGTCGGTCTCACAGGGCGCATCGATCAGTTGGCAATAGTGTTCGGCCGGTTCGCAACCGCACTGTGGATCGTCCGCCAAGTCGGGCATCGTGGTCCGCTCGCCGGGATCGACCTCGCCGCTCTCACCCACCTCAGCATCGCCGTCGCCGCCCTGATGTTCGTAGTGTTCCGGGTCACTTCCTTCCGCGCTGAAGTCGGGCTCACCCTCGATCGGCCCGCTTCCCGTACACCAGCAACTGAGCGACTGCTCACATGTGAAGCCTGGACCACAATCGTTGTCCTGCTCGCATGGACCCTGCCAGGGGGGACGGCACGTGGACTTGGTGAGCGTCTCACATGCGTCCTCGAGGGCAACCGGCTCGGGGTCGATCCACTCGCACTCGACCCCATCGGCCGTCTCGGTGCACACCCGCTCGGATGGATACTCAACGCATTCGGTCCACGTCTCGGTCACGCAACGCTCATCGTCCGGACAGTCGGCGTCTTCGTCGCAGGGACCCGGCACGCACAGACGAAGCTCGAAGAACTCACACGCCGGTGGCTCGGGACACGGCTCGTCTTCAGGGCACGGTGCAGGAGCGGCACAGGTAGCCCCCGCTCCAACCACTTCGCAGACACGGCCCAACCCGCAGTCCGCGTCACTGTCACATTCAACGTCTTGCGCCACAGCAAGGCCCGCCGACGCGCCCCACAGGACGACAATCGACAGGCCCACTCTACCCACTCCCTTGAGCATCCAATCCATGGGACGACCTCCATGTGTCTTTGCGCCGGCTCAACGCTGCCAAGCCTGGCCGCACGGCCCGGCACTTGGTTCTAGTCCTTCACGTGAGCACATTGCATGCCAAGGCTAGCTCGGCCACGCCATGCCAGCCTTGGCGCCTTCGTTCCCCCGGTAGGCCGGGTCCGCGCTCCGATGGCACACGGCGGCACAGCCCGCAGTCGGGTGGGCGCAGGGTATGCGTACGCCGTCTTCGCTTGGACAACCGTACCCGTGAAGACCCGCGCTTCGGCACCGTCGCCGGTTATGTAGTCATGCTCGCCTTCGGATCCGCCCGTCCGGGCGCATTCCGGGAGGACGGGCCCTACTGCTTCGCGTGGGCGGCCATCGGTGCCGGTTTGGCAGGGGTGGGACCCGTCCCCTTGGCGGGCTGGGTGGCGTCGATGGTGGCTGGATCGCTTTGCGACGACGAAACCGCCGCGACGGCGGCGGGCCGTCGCGGGATGGCGTTCTCAGTACGCTTGGCCTGGGCCGCAGGCGCATCAGCTTCCCACCGAACCGGGTTGCCCGCGCGCAGGTCCACATGAACGAAACTCTTCTTTGCGTACCGGCCCACGGCACCGACCGGCTTGCCCTCGAACCAATCCATCACAGCCGACGTCCGAATGCCCCAGACACGCACATCGATCGCCTTGCCGGTCGGGTGGTGGTCATGGGAGGCGTGCGCGGGGCCATGGTCGGGACAGTGGCCACCCAGAATCCGCAAAGCCTGCTTGAACTCGGCCTGCAGATCGACGAGCACGCGCACCAGACGCGCATCGGGCCGACTGCTCCGGCCATCGGCGCACGCCATCATCTTCTCGAGGGCCTCGAATGCAGCTGGCATGGGTTCGCCGGACTGGCTGAAGGGATGGATCCTCACCTTCTTGCCGGCCGCCTGCAGGATGCGCAGGGAGATCTTTCGATCGGGCACCAGGTCCGAGCCGGCTAGAGATGCCGGCTCTTTTTCAGACGATGAGTCCCCGGGGTGACCGGCTACCTGCTCATCTTCGGCGGCGGAAGGGGCCGCAGCCACGCGAACGTGCTGCGACGGCTTGGCCCGCGGGTCAGGCTCCCGACCGGGCTGCTGACCGGACTGCTGGTCGGGCGCCTGGTCAGACGCCTGGTCAGACGCCTGGTCAGACGCCTGGTCAGACGCTGGGTGGGCCTGCAACCGCGGCGCGGCAGCCCGACGAAACGCCATGGACGCCCTCGGCGGTGGTAGGGCGGCAGGGGCGCTCGAGGGCGCAGGCTGTTCCCCGTTCAAGGCAGTCTCCAGCGACGCTCGGGCCGCGTCGAGCCCGCCTATCGACCGGAAGCCATAGCCCAGCGCCACTAGTCCAACTGGAACGAGGACGCTCACAAGCCCCAGCACGAGGCGGCGCAGCAAGCCAACTGCATAGCTCCTCGTCTCGGCCCCTGGACGCATCACGATTACGGTCCACTCGCGGTTCTTTCTTGCGGGCATGCTTGACCCCTCGTGCGCAGTTAACGGTCGGTCGAGAAAAGCCTTGACGATCTTCGCATGGCCCAACGCTGGAAACCACCACCGGACAAACGGCGTGTGGTGCGATCGCGCGCAGGATACGGCACCTTGGGAGGAGCCATGGAACGCTCCGACCCCGTCACACACCCTGCCCTTCGAAACGACCGTCGGCGAGGTGCCCTTGTGCGCCGATGCCGGTATGTGGTCAGGTTTGCGCCCATGAGCGCCCGTCTGCCTCTCATCGTGTTGGTCACCCTCGCTGCGACCGCGGTCGACGTACAGGCAGGTCCGCCCCAACTCAATACCGATGCGCCCCACGATGCCCGCGTGCAGGCCTTCGTGAGCAAGGGATTGCCGACCTGGCTCGCCACCTACCAGCACCTGCACGCGCACCCCGAGCTATCCCTGCACGAAGCGCAGACGGCGGCCCTGGTGCAACGCGAACTGCGGAAGGCGGGCTACGAGGTGCACGGCAGCATCGGCGGTCACGGGGTCGTAGGGCTGCTCAAGAACGGACGCGGGCCCACGCTGCTGATCCGAGGAGACATGGATGCCCTACCGGTCACGGAGCAGACAGGTCTGCCCTACGCAAGCACGGTGCGGGTCAAGAACGACGCCGGCAAGACGGTCGGCGTGATGCACGCCTGCGGTCACGACGTGCACGTGGCCAATCTGCTGGGGACCGCCCAGTTGATGGCATCCCATCGCGAGCTGTGGACAGGAACACTGATGATCGTCGCGCAACCGGCCGAGGAGCTCGGACAAGGCTCGTCCAACATGATCGCGGCAGGGCTCTTTTCTCGCTTTCCCAAACCCGACTACGTCCTGGCGCTCCACGTCGCGCCCGAACTGGCTGCGGGTCGCGTGGCCGTTGTCCCCGGCTGGGCGTTCGCCAACGTGGACTCGGTCGACATCACGGTGTTTGGCCGAGGCGGTCACGGCGCCTACCCGCACCGAGCGAACGACCCAATCGTGACGGCGGCCCACCTGGTCACCTCGCTTCAAACCCTGGTCAGCCGTCGCCTGGACCCGCAGCAACCTGGCGTGGTCACGGTGGGTTCCTTCCATGGAGGAACAAAGCACAACGTGATTCCCGACCAGGCCCATCTGCAGCTAACCGTGCGCAGCTACTCGGAGACGGCTCGCAGGAAGCTGCTGGATGGCATCGCCCAACTGGCACGCGACACGTGCAAGGCCTTCCAGTGCAGCAAGCCTCCGGTGGTGAACATCAAGCAGAACCATACCCCCGCGGTCTACAACGACCCGGCCCTCACAGAGGCCGCAGCCGCACTGTTCCGCAACGTTCTGGGAGGGGAAGCGGTCGAACGCGCGCGCCCCACCATGGGCGGTGAGGACTTCGCACGCTATGCGCGGCACCTGGGCGTGCCCGGGCTCATGTTCCGCCTTGGTACAGTATCGCCCGCCGCAGCCAAGCGAAGCCGAAAGAAGAGCGCACCACCACTACCTAGCCTGCACTCGAGCCGCTTTGCCCCTGACGCGGAGCGGGCTCTTCGGACCGGCGTACGCGCGATGTCAAACCTGGCGCTTTCTATTCTTCGCAAGCCAGGATCGGGCGCTGCGCAAGCTCCGTGAACGGCCTACTGGCCGTCCCCCGCAGTCGGCTGCTCCGCACCTTCAATGGGTGGTCTGGGAGCGCCGCAGCCGGGAGCACCCCAGAAGTGGTAGCGCCGCTTGCGACCGTTGGAGAGCTCGAAGGCGACCGTCTGGAGCTCACCAGAGTCTACGAACGCCTCACCAAAGCGGCGACCAGCGACCACTTCACCGTTCACCGTCACGATGAACTCAACCCCGCCGGAAACGCCTGTCATGCTCACCGAAAAGGCCTCGTCAACGGCGCCGCCGCTGACGCTACCCGCCGAACTACCACCATTGAGCCTCTGACAACCACCACCGTGCGGCATCCACACGTCGCCATCGCCATCGCTGGACTCGATCTCATAGAGCAGATAGCGGTCCGGGCCGCAAGCCGCCGCAGCCGTCATCATCACAGCCAGCTGCGTGGACTGCCCAAACTTCCACCGCTGCCGCCCTGCCCTCCCTGGCACACTCATCTCACCCTCCGCGCAGGTGGTCCGCGCGTGGTTGTTGCATGGCAAGCGGGAGCGCGCAAACGGGCCCCGGCGCCCCCGTTCGCATGGCCACGATCGTCGAGGCGGCGCGTGCTCGTTGCGTCGTCGCCTCTGGACCACCCGCTCCTGGGTGTTCTTCACGATGGAGGGCGTTGGAGACGCGAGCGAGGATCCCTTCGAGCGCAGCATGAACGACGTGCCCATGAATGCACTCTGCCGCACTATCGAACGCGACCTGCGCCAAATGCTGGGCGAACAGAGATCCCGCAGCCCGATGAGCCGATCGAGATAACCCTCTACTGACAGGACGTCCGGCCCAGATCATGCGTGACTCCGACGTCGGACCGCGTGGAGGGTTCGGCTTCACGGGACTTTTCGGCGACCGCAGGGGACCACTAGCCCGTAGCCAGATCCAGGGCCACCGTGACCCGATCGGCCCAGCCCCGACCCCTCTACTCGGTGATGGCCACTGGAATCGTAAAAATAGGTTCGAGCGCGACCAGGCGGGCGACCACCGCGCAGATGGGCTTGGCAGGTCTTGTGCTGGCCATAGCCGCGGGCTGTGGTGAGTCGAACAACAGCACGGACGGGCCCCAGCCCCAGGGTGGAAACCAGCCCGCTGGCCAGATGGTAGGCGGGCAGGGGCAACCACCGGACCCAGGCGGCGACACCTCGCCGGGCACCGGAAACACGAGCCCATCGTCGGGCGAGCCGGCATCGGCGTCCGGTGGGACGGAGCCAGGCGCGGGAGACAGTAGAGGCGACGGAGAACCCCCGAGTTCGAGCAACCCCACCGGTGGCCCGGCGAGCAGCGCGCAGGCGGGAGCCGGGGGCAACGACGGGAATCCGGGGGCCACAAGCGCGGACCCCGCTGGCCAGGACACCTCGCCGACTACACCCGGGGAAACCGATTCGTCGGCAGGTCCGGAGGCCGGGCCGGCCGAACCTCGGGTCGACAATCCCTACGCGGATGCCCAGGGCTACATCAACCCGGAGTGGCGGAAGAAGGCCGAAGCCGAGCCCGGCGGAGACCGGATCGCCAACACGCCGACCGCCGTGTGGCTAGACCGTATCGCCGCGATCGAGGGGACCGAGAACAGCCAATCCAACGGTCCCATGGGCGTTCGCGATCACTTGGAGGCCGCCGTCTCCCAGGGCGCCGACTACATCCAGTTCGTGATCTACAACCTGCCGGGACGGGACTGTGCCGCCCTCGCATCCAACGGCGAGCTTGGACCTGAGGAACTGCCGCGCTACAAGGCCGAATACATCGACCCGATCGCGTCGATCATGTCCGACACAGCCTTCCGGGGCCTCAGGATCATCAACATCATCGAGGTCGACTCCCTGCCCAATCTCGTCACCAACACCGACGTACAGACGTGCGCCCAGATGAAGCAAAACGGCGGCTACGTCGATGGCATCGCCTACGCACTCGCGCAGCTCGGTTCCCTGCCCAACACATACAACTACGTCGACGCGGGGCACCACGGCTGGCTGGGTTGGGAAACCAACTTCGGACCAACCGCACAGCTGTACGTAGAGACCGGGAAAAAGGCTGGCATGGAGAACGTCCACGGGTTCATCATGAACACGGCCAACTACTCGGCGCTGGAGGAGCCGCACTTCGATCCCAGCCAAAGCGTAGGAGGGATGCCGGTGCGGCAGGCGACGTGGCTCGACTGGAACCCATACGCGGAAGAATTGTCATTCGCGCAAGCCTTTCGGCAAGAACTGATTGCGGGCGGCTACAACGAGTCGATCGGCATGCTGATCGACACCTCACGCAACGGCTGGGGTGGCCCTCAGCGCCCTGCGGGACCGAGCGCCGCCACCGATGTGGACACCTTCGTCAACGAGTCGCGGATCGACCGTCGCATTCACGCGGGCAATTGGTGCAATCAAGCGGGCGCCGGGCTCGGAGAGCGACCACGGGCCAACCCGGCTCCCGGCATCGACGCCTACGCCTGGATCAAGCCGCCGGGGGAATCGGACGGTTCGAGCCAGCTGATCGAGAACAGCGATGGCAAGGGCTTTGACCGCATGTGCGACCCCACCTACGGAGGCAACGAGCGCAACGGCAACAGCGCGACCGGCGCCCTACCGAACGCTCCCATCTCGGGAGCCTGGTTCTCGGCACAGTTCCAGGAGTTGATGGCGAACGCGCACCCGCCCCTGTGAGCAGACTAGCGTAGGATGGCGAGCACGTGAGGCCGTGGGAATTCAAGCGATGGGTGAGTCACGCCTGGCTAGTTCGTCAGGCCGGCCTACTCGCGTGCGGGCTGCTCCTGGGCTGCAGCGCCCAGCAGGACTCGCTCCCACCTGGCGAACCTGCCGGCCCGGGTGTCCCAGCGGGGCACGCCGCCAACA
>JAPPOR010000332.1 GCA_028817905.1 Myxococcales bacterium | reverse complement strand
CAACCTGACCAAACTTGACGCAAATGTCCATGACCACTCTGGTCAAGGGGACTAGCTGGACAGGGTCTGCAAAGCGGTCTGCAGGGCGCAGCCGATATGCCCATCCAGATCGCCGCGACGCCGTAGGCGCCGTGCTGCCAGGGCCATGACCTCGTGGTAGCCATGCCGCAAGCCCAAGTCGACCAGTCGGGCCGCGATCCCATGCTCGTCTGGCACCCCACTGCGGCCACCCCTTCCCTGGGCCAGCCACTGCGCACGCGCAAACAACAACACGAGGTCCGCACGTGCCCGATCGCTGGCACCGCCGTCGTGGGCCTGTGCCTCGACCGCCCAGCGATAGAAACGTGCCGCATCCGCATAGGATCGGGCCTGCAGGGCAGCCGTCCCGGCGAGCTGCGCGACTTCGGCAACGCGCGCGTAGTCTGCACAGGCCACCGGATCCCCGGCACTGGCCACATCCATGGGCTCGGCGGCCGCGAAAGGCGGGGCCTGCACGCACTCGACCTCGGCGGTAAAACGGTAGCCCCTACCGTAGATCGTTTCGATCGGCGCAGTCCGGGAGCCACGCTGGCGCAGCGCGCGGCGCGCATGGCTGATCGCCCAGGGAACCGCTACCTCCTCGACACACTGGTCCGCCCAGATCGCATCGAGTAGCTCCTGCTTGGAGACCAGGCGGTCGCGGTGTTCGACCAGGTAGCGCAAGACGTCAAAGACCTTGGGACCGATGGGGCGCTTATGTCCCGCATGGGTCAGGGTGAACGTGGTGCAGTCCAACCTGAACTCACCGAACCGATAGCTGGGAGCTCCACCCGCCTCAACCAAGTCGTCGAACCCGCCTAGACCCATGACACGTCCCCTTCCGCGTCCACCTTCACGACCACGTCCACGAACGAAGAACGAGTCATATCTCCCGTGGTGTATCGTATCAAGCGCGTTGGGCAGAAGTGAGGCGAGAGATCTCATCGACCAGTGTGTCCCAGCTCGGCGCTGACAGCGCGTGTCCGAGGCCAGGGATGCACAGGAAGCGGGCGTTGGGAATACATTCCGCGGTATCGCGCCCTGCCGCGATGTCGATCAATGGATCGGCATCGCCGTGCACGACCAGCGTGGGCACCTGCACCTGCGCCAACCGCTCATGTCGCGACCCGGAAGCTGCGACCGCCGCCAACTGGCGCAGGATCGCCGTCGTCGAGTGCCCGCGCCGATACGCGAGCGCCGCCAAATGACGCGACCTGTCGGAGTCGAACGGTACATGCGGACCCGTCAAGACGCGATCGGACTCCACCGTGTGATCCACGTAACCATCGAAATCACCTGGGGCCGGCTTTGCGAGCAGCTTCGCACCTTCCTCGCTCGGCCCTGGCAAACCCGGCCGGCCGGTCGTCGAAAACAGCGACGTCAACGTCAAGACGCGACCCGGATGTTCGATGGCCAGGGTCTGCGCAACCATGCCACCCAGAGACACCCCAGCCAGATGGGCCGAGTTCACCCCGAGCACTTCCATCAGCCCAACCACGTCCCGGGCCATATCGCTCAGATCATAGGCAACAGGCGGCGACTCGCCTGCCTCCACCGCTCGCAGGACGGCGAGCAGGTCGGGCGGGCCGGCCGCTTCAAACGACGTCGACTCCCCCATGTCGCGGTTGTCAAACCTAACGACGTAGTGGCCGCGCTCGGCCAACCGATCGCACAGCGGGTCCGGCCAGTGGATGAGCTGGCGGCCCATGCCCATGATCAGCACCAAGGGCCTATCCTGGGGCCGGCCGAATGTCTCGTAGCAGATCTCGATGTCGTTGCAGCGTGCGGTGGGCATGGTTTCTAATCGATCTCACAAAACAGCAAGACGGCCCACCCCAGTCGCGACCCGGCACAGACCGCGAACACCCGCCGGCGCCCCGCAGTGCCGAGTAGCTCAACTCCAAGCGTGCCGATCGATGTACAGGGCGAGGTCGGGCGGGTCAACTTGCAAAGGGACTCATCGGGGATTGGCAACGTGTCGCACGTAAGAACGAAGATGCCCGCCGGGCGCAATACGTTCGCGCAGCTCACCGCAGGAACGCATCGTTTCCCCGAAGAACGCATTGTCGATCTGCGCGCCAAGCTGAAACCATGACGCCCCCTCGCTCCCAAAAGCCATGGGACAGAATGCCAGATTTACCGATCGGCCCAGGGGATTGCCAAAGCGGGTCAGCAAGGTGGCAACATCCTCGGTAAGCCGCTCGAAGCCGGCCCTGGCAGCCTCCAGATCGCCTGCCCTGCGCACGTGTTGCGCATGTCGTATCAACACCGGAGCGAGATCGTTCCAGGCGCGCCAGGCGGCGCGCACGTCCCGATGCACGCGTGACGTATCGAGCTTGACGGCCCCGACCTCCTTTTCGAGCTGCCCAGCCGACGTCTTGGCACCCGAAAGCTGATCGGCTGCCAGCGAGCGCTGGATGTCCAGGTATCCCTCCAACACCGGGGAAAGGGGGCGCAGCTCGCCAGCGGACAGCTCGATGGCTCCCCCCTTTCGCGCGGTTTCGTGGACGACAGGGCGTGTCAGCGCTTCGGTGTCATCGGGAATCTGCAGATCGGCATCGAGCGCAAAGGCACCACGCGCGACCACCCGTTCCCCCTCGGACAATCCGGCCACGACCGGGTACTCCTGGCCAAGGCGCGGGCCCAAACGGACGGTGCGCGCTTCGTACCTCGGCGCGGCGAGCGAAAGCTCGTCAGCCGGCTCACTCTCCACGTAGACAATCGCGCGGCGTCCCGTGAACACGGGCGCACCGGCAGGCACGACCAAAGGACTGCGCTCGGTGACCCCATCTCCGGCCGCAACGGTGGCCTCGGCGAACATCCCCGGGCGCAAGCTCCCACTGCGATTGCCAACTTCAACGCGCACCAGGGCGGTGCGACGCGTCGCATCCAAGGTCGGATCGATGAACGTGATCTCACCGGCGAATTCCTCTCCCGGCAGCGCCTCCAGATGGATCGCAACCGCCTGACCGGTGGAAAGACGGGGCAGCTCACTCTCGGAGGCGTTGAGCTGCACCCACACGCGTTCCAAGTCCGCGATCCGGTACAGCTCCGCTCCCGTTGCGACATACGCCCCCTCGGTTGCGACGCGTTCGGTCACGGTTCCGGAAAACGGGGAACGGATGGCGACCGCCTTCAGAGGGCGACCACGCTTTTCCATGCGTGTCAGCTCGTCATCGGGAACGCCCAGCAGGCGCAGGCGCTCGCGCGCAGCCGACACCGCCTTTTCAGCCATGGCGGCGACCTCTTGCGTGCCCCCGGCGGCCACCGACAGCCGTGTCTGCTGGCGGGCGGCGACCAGCAGGTCCTGATGCGCCGCGACCACTTCGGGGCTGTAGAGGCTCGCGACCACCTGACCGGCTTCGACCCGCTCACCGGTTGTGTTGACGTGCAGGCGATCGATGCGCCCTCCCGTCCACGCAGTGACCGCCCGCAACCGCTTCTCACTGGGTACCACCTGGCCGAGCAGGCGCACCTCTGCAGCCACCTCTACCCGCCGCCGCACGGGCACGGTGCGCAACCGCGCAAGCGCGCGGACACGCTCCGATGGCCCGGCCGACACGGCATCGTGCAGCTCCTGCTCACCGGAAAGGCCCGCCGCTGCCGGAGTGACCTCGGACAGCAGTCGACGGTACCCGAGCGCAAGCAGGGCCCCGACCACGAAGCCCAGCCCGAGCAGACGCAACTTGCCCCGATGCGGCGCTAGGCGGGCGCGCAAGGGCACAGCAACCATGGGCTCATTCGCGGTTTCCGGAGGAGGCATCTTCGGTCTGACTTGGTGGGGCGTAGCTTACCCGACTCAGGCCCCGCCCGCTGACTTGCTCCAGCCTGGACCAGGCGCGAGCGTGGGCCGCGCGCGCCCGGGCCAACCCGACGCGCAGCTCGGCCAGGTCCCGCTGCGCCAGCAACGTCTGCGCGACGGTGCTGCGTCCAGAGCTGTAGCCCCCGAGCACCGACGCGTAGGCGGCCTCAGCCTGCGGTAACAGCGCATGCTGATACAGGTGGGCGCGTCGCGCGGAGTCGCGCACGTCGGACGCCGCCCGCTCGAGCTCGGCGCGAGCGTTGTCAAGCGCGGCTCTCCAATCGGCGCGCACTGCCTGCGCCTCCGCGCGAGCAGCGGAGGCTGCGTCCGCGTAGCTGCCCTGCCACAACGGAACCGACAATCCGGCGCCCACCATGACCGCATCCTTGCCCCGATCCGGATCACCTGGCAGGCCACCAGAGCCGGTCACGATCCAGTCCGCACCCAACATGAAGCTGGGGAAACGCTGGGCTTCAGCCGCGCGCGCGCTTGACTCGCGCGCCTCGGCGGACAGGGACCGGGCCACGATGCCCGGGTGGGCACGCATCTGAGCGGCAAGCGTGGCCAGATCATCGCTGGGAAGCGACAGACCCGGTGGCGCGTCGGGCGTTGCCAGCCGGGTGCCGGCCGACAGGCCAGCGGCGGCTCGCAAACGCGCCTGTGCAACCCGCTCCCGCTCTTCCAGCCCCTGCAAGGCGTCTTCGAAGCGGACCACGGACAGGTCGATCTGCTGCTGATCAGCAAGGCTTGCAGCCCCAGTGATCAAGCGAGCCCTGGCAGCCTCCGACAGTGCGCGCAGGACGATCAGATGCTCCCGCTGCAGGACGCGGACCCGCCGAAGCTGCCACAACTGCCAGTAGGCTTCGGAGACCCGCCGCACCACCGCGAGCGACTCGGCTTCAAAGCGCTGCTCGGCCGCCCGCGCCTCAGCCGAGGCCGCATCGGCCCCGGCCAAGAGCCTGGTCGGCCATGGAAAGGCCTGCTGCAAACTGATGCGCGCTCGCTGGGGACCCACCCGGGTTTCCACCGACCGCAGAAACAACCCGAAGCCCACCGTCGGCTCAGGCAACCTACGCGCGCCCGCGATCCGGTGCACGGCGGCCTCGAAGCGGAAGAACGCCGCCCGCACCCGCGGGCTACGAGCCAGCGCCCAGGCGCAGTAGCCCGTCAGATCGCCGGGCGGCGCCCGTGGGCCCTCCGCCTGCACGGCCGCGCCCGTCCCGGGTGCGGGTGGACCGCCCGCATCAACCGCCGGGCGGACCGGGACTTGTCGCTCACGGGCGGAGGCCAGCCGCTGCCGAACGTGCGCCTCGTGCGTTCCGGCGCAACCCACCTGCAACGCCAGCAGCCCTACCACCGCAGCCGCACCGACACGCGCCATCGACACCTGGTACCACAGGGGCCCCGGTATCCCCCAAAACTTACTGGAGAAGCGCGGGCATCCCGTACGAAAGCGCGCTGGCCCTGGATGCCGGCGTGGCTTTTTGATATTCGGGGTCTGATCGAAGCCGCGAGGTCTAGAAGGACAAACCCCTCGGCGCCCCAACCGCAGATTGTGCAATCCCTTGCCCGCGCTGCGCCCCCAGGACGCCGTGCGAGAGGCGTACAGGGTTGCCAGTAGGTATACCTCACGCTACACCCCAAGTCCGCACTAGTTTGCGGTGGGTGTGAGGTACAACGTGGAACGCAACGTGACTTTTCGAGCACTTGCAGCGGTCGAGCTGGTCGGCTTGCTGTTTTTGGGCTGCGGCGACGAAGCCAGCAACGACGGCAACCAGGGCACCAACGAGATGCCCGTCATGGGCCAGGGGACGCCCCAAGGGGGCCCACCTGCCCCGGGCGGCATGGAACCGAGCCCAACGCCGGGCGGCACGGCCACCCCGGGCGGCACGGCCACCCCCGCAGGACAGCCCCAGGGAGCCGGTGCTGGGGGCATGGCGACCCCGGGCGGCATGGTGACCCCGGGCGGCATGGTGACCCCGGGCGGCATGGAGACCCCGGGTGGCATGGAGACCCCGGGCGGCATGGTGACCCCCGGCGGCATGGAGACCCCCGGCGGCATGATGACGCCAGAGACCCCCGCGGAGCCCGGCAACCCCTGCCCGGGCAGCCCACCTCCAGCCATCAAGCTGACGCAGATCGCGGACGGTCTCACCGGCCCAACCTACGTAACCCAGGCCCCCGGCGATCCCACGCGCCTGTACGTGCTCGAGCAACAGGGCACCGTCCGCGTGATCGAAAACGGCATGCTCAAGCCCACCCCGGCCATCGACCTGCGAACGCTTTCCGCGGGTAGCGTGGACTCGACACCCGTCAGCGGAGCTCCCGGGAGCTACTCCGAAGCGGGCTTGCTCGGCATGGTGTTTCACCCTGACTTTGAAACGAACGGACGGCTCTTTCTCGGCTACACGAGTTCGACGACGCAGTTCACCGTCGCCGAATTCAAGCTGAGCGACCCCGACACCATCGATCCGAGCAGCTATTCGGAGGTCGCGAGTTGGAAGCAATACCCGTTCTTGGCATTGCCGGGCACCAACCACATCGGAGGGATGCTGGCGTTCAGTCCGAAGGACGGGTACCTGTATGTCAGCCGCGGCGATGGTGGATACGAAAACGACGCACAACGGTCCGGACAGGACACGAGTGACGACCTGAGCTCGATTCTTCGCATCGACCCAGACACATATCCGACACCACTCGATGGGAACCTAACGGGACACGTCTGGAACTATGGCTTCCGCAACCCGTGGCGCTTCAGCTTCGACCGTGAAACGGGCGACATGTACATCGGCGACGTGGGGCAAGACATCGGAAGCGGCTACGAGGAAGTCAACGTCGAACCCGCGGGGGTGTCGGGCCGCAACTACGGATGGCGTGCCACCGACATATTGGACTCGCCCTACCAGGGTCCCTGTTCCGGTGACTGTGGGGGAACCAACGGCCCGGCGGTGGCGTACCCGATCACGGCCACCGCCAATTCGGTCATCGGTGGCTACGTCTACCGCGGTAGCAAGATCCCGGACATGGTGGGGCGATACATCTACGCGGACTGGAGCGAGCGCATCCTAAAGACATTTGTTTACAAGGGTGACGACAACGGCCAAGCCCAGGTATGCGACGAGCACGACACCAATGTCACTGTGGACCAGAAGGTGCGGTCGTTCGGCGAGGGCCTAGACGGGGAGCTCTACGTCGTGGGTGCCGGGGCCACACGCACGATGATCGGCTTCAATGTGGAGATGGGTGGCGCCTCCGTAACCGCGCCCGGTGTGGTCTACCGCATCGATCCCATGTAAGGAGTGGACGAGAGATGATGAAGTCACGACCGCACCGCCATACGGTACGCGCAGGCATGGTGCTGCTACTTGGCCTGCTGCCACTCGTTGGATGCAGCGAGGAATCCAACGCAAACACGCGTCCCAGCGACACGGGCATGGCGACACCCCAAGCCATGATGCAGGCGGGGATCACAGATCCGAATATGGCCGGCATGGGTGGCAACATGGTGGATCACTCCATGCATACGCCCGAGCAGCACGCCATGCACATGATGGAACAGACCATGATGGAACAGACCATGATGGAACAGACCATGATGGAACAGACCATGATGGAACAGACCATGATGGAACAGACCATGATGGAACAGACCATGATGGAACAGACCATGATGGAACAGACCATGATGGAACAGACCATGATGGAA
>JAPPOR010000874.1 GCA_028817905.1 Myxococcales bacterium | reverse complement strand
GCTACTCCGTGTCCCAAGGGCAGGGAACCTCGGGTTGATAGCTGCAGTGGGTACCGGTCCGGATACTGGTTTGCAGGTGTCGCCCCAGGACTTCATGCGCTTGGCCGATCTGTTTGATGGCGGCCCGAATGCGGTTGTAGACGGCCTTGCGTGCCCGTTCCGTAGGATGGTGGCGCGCTCGGCGTTGTCCGGAGAGCTCGCGCTGCAGGAACTCCAGCTCCTCGAGAGCCTGCGACTTTCGGCCGAGATCGCCCATGGCCTCTGCCTCTTCGAGCGTTTCGCGCAATGCCCCGGCCCGGGCACGGTAGGCTTGCAGGCTCTGCCCGTCGGGAGGCAGCTCCCACTCGGCGTTGCGACCGGTGACGACCAGGCCCGGGTCGCCCGTTGGGTTGGTGCCTGCAACCGGGGTGCCGTCCACTGTGGACACGAGATCCAACACGTGGACCTGCCTAGCTGGCTGGGCGAGCAGGACGCCGAGGTAGTGGAGGCCCTTGCTATCGCGTAGCAGCACGCGCTGTCCGCCATAGGCCAGGCACCAGTATTGACCCTCGCGGCGGAACGCGTTGCGTTCGGACGCATGTGGACCGGATGGCGGGGCACCTTCTTTTCCGCTCCGGTAGGGGCTGCCAGGGTTGGGCGCTTCGGTGCGCGCGGCGGCGGGCAAGCGCGGCGTGTTCCCCAGCGCCGAAAGCAATGCCCTGGCGCGGCCAGTTTGGTTCGAAAGGCCCAGGCGTTGGGATGTCGCAAGTGTGCGGTCGGCGAGTTCGCGTGCCCGGGGGAGGTCCTGCGCTGACTGCAACAGAAGCTCTCCCAGGCTCAGCATGGTGCGGGCGAGGGCCGGCTGTGCATCCAGCAGCGCGTTGACGTGCAGCGCACGCTCATAGTGCTCGATCGCATCGCTTGCACGACCACAGACGTGGGCGGCCAATCCCAGAAAGTGGTCGACCGAACCGTCACACACCTGGCCGGTCCTCGTGACGGCACACCTGTCCGAGAATCGCTGGAGGCTTTGATAGACCGCTTGCGCCGGAGCGCCGCATCCGAGCTGGAAGGCGCTGTCCGCCAGCTGGCACAGGGCGTAGGGCGTTGCTTCGGAGGGGGCGTCGGCGAGGACCGACAGGGTGTGGTCGAGCTCGGCGCGTGCCTCGACCGCATGACCCAGCTCTGCAAGCAGGCTCGCCTGACCGGCCCGAAAATCCGCCACATGGGCGGCCCGTTCACGGGCGCGGCTCAGCAGCTCGACGAGTTCGGCACCGCGGCCCTGGAGCCTGCGAAGCTGGATCCACTGGGCCAGGAAGCTCATGAGTGCATTGGGCGACTGTGCCCGCTGGCCGGCGGACAAGGCCTGCTGCGCCAGGCTCGCGGCCTCGTCCAACCGACCGCGGAGCGTTGCCAGCGTGCACCGGTCGGTCAGGGATAGCCACAGGGGCAGCGGATTGCCGGAGGCGCGAGCCCTTTCGAAGAAGCTCCGAACGTGCTGTTGGACGGCATCGGCAGCGCCGATCTCCAGGGCGTGAAGGACGCGCCAGTGATGCGCGACCAGCCACAGGTCGGGCGGGTCCTGTTGCTGTCCCAGGTCCAGCACGCGCTCGATGATCGCTTGCTGCTCCGCACGGCTGGCGGTCGAGGGCAGGGTGTAGTACCGGCCAGTCAGCACCACCAGCTCGGTGGTGGGGTCTTGCGTCGGTCCGCTCAGAGCGTGGGCCTGCTCGATCAGCTCGGCGCCACGCTTGCGTGCGGGCGACAGGTAGAGATGGAGTCCGAGCCGCGCGAGCAGCCGAACGCGGACCTCTGAGCAGTCGTCCGCCGTCCGCGCGAGGGCCTCCTCACCGAGCTCAAGACATTCGCCCTTGGTTTGCAGTCCCATGTCGGTGCCCAGTGAGCCCAGGGCCGCGGTTGCCAAGAGCTCGGCGTCGCCGAGGGACCTCGCCAGGGAGGCCACCGTATGATAGCGCGCGCGGGCCGCTTCGTGGGCACCGGAGCGCCACAGGGCCTGGGCGGCACGTACCATGAGCTGGGCCCGCTGCTGTCTTAGCTTGTTGGCCCCATCGGACGCCGCGATGGCGCATTCGCGGGCGGCGGTCACCTCGGTGGCTACTAGGAGGGCTTCCGCTTCGGCCTCGTGGGCGCGCTGACGGCGGGCCAGGACCGAGGCCTGTTCGGCTGCTTGCATGGCCAGTCGGTGTCCGGCGGGGTTGCCTGCAGCGAGCCCATGCTGTGCGAGCCGCAGGAGCTCCGGCAGGCCACTTGCGGTCGGCCGCAGTAGGGCCGCGGCGCGCGCATTTAGCTGTGCTCGTCGGGGTGCGCACAGTTCGTCTGACAGCATTTGGACCACCGGCGCGTGCGAGAAGAGGTATCTGCCCGGCTGACCCTCATCCTGCTGCATGATGTGCGCCTGTTCGAGGGTCCTCAGATGGTGTTCGACGCGGCTCGCCGGCCATTCGCACAGATGGGCCAGGGTTGTGACATCGAATGCGCGGCCCAGCACCGAGGCGGCCCGCAACAGCGTCCGGCAGTCGGTGGATACCCTGGCCAGTTGCGATCGCAGGGCGAGCGAGAGCGAGGCTGGCATGTGTGCCAGGATCGCCGCGTCGGTATCTTCGGCGTCCAGGCTCTCGCGCTCGATGAGCTCTGCCCGCAGTCCAGGCAGCAGCATCTTGATGTACAACGGGTTGCCATGCGTGCGTTTGTGCAGGATGGGTGCGAGCCGCCTGGCCCGACGGCGTCCCAGCGCGGGGGTTGTCAGCTCGCTGATGTCGGTGGCGGATAGTCCGGAAAGAAGGGTGACCTGATCGACGTTCGTCTCCAGCTGCCCTAGCTCCGCGCCCATAGGCGCGGGCAGGTCATCGTCGCGAAAGGCCATCACCACGAAGACCGCCGCGCTCGAGAGCCTGCTCAGCAGGTGCCGCAGGAGCGCGAGGGAGGCGGCGTCGGCGTGCTGGAGATCGTCGAGCAGCAGCGCGATGGGCGCGTGCTGCGCGCCTTCCAGCAATAGCTCGCACACGGCATCGTAGCAGTGGAAGCGAGCGTCCGCGCTGGCACCCTCTTCGAGGGCTTCGATGGCGCTGCCTGCTCGAGCGAACACTCGGTCGACCGCGGCCGCATCGCCGGCTCTCGGTGCGCGGCCCGGAGTCTGTTGGAATACCCTCGCCCATAGCCACAGCGGAGGCGCGCCTGGCTCGCAGGGGACTGCGAGGTAGCGGGCGGAGCACCCGCCCGTTTCGGCCCGCTCGCGCAGATGCTTGAGCAGCCGGGTGCGGCCGATGCCCCTCGGTCCCCGCACGAGCGCGCTCGCACCGCGCCCGCCGGTCACACACTGGAGGGAGCGAAGAAGCGCTTCCACCGTCTCGTCGCGCCCGACCAGTGCGTCGTCGGCGGGGGGGGGCGATGTGCTTGGCAACAAAGGGGGGTTCGAACCACGCTCCCACACGAGTTGTTCCAGGCAAAGCTGACGTTGTTCGTATTCGGCCAAGCGCGCCATGGCCGGTGTCGCGTCGGGTAGGTCATTGCCCATGCCAGCCTGACAGAGCACCAAGGCCGACCTGATGTGATTCCCATCGCAACAAAGGTTGAGGGATAGTTCGCATTTGGTGTGGCCGCAGACAGATATGGGAAAGCGGTCTTGCCATACCAGCCGTGTAGGTCCCGGCCCGCGCGCCTGCGCGACGATCGCTTCCGACGGCTGCCGTGCTGACCAGTTCGAGGAACCACGCCGCTTCTGGCCGTTTGGGCGCGGTCCGTCGCGGTCCGTCGCGCCTTCCCCGCGCTCGGCCGACGTGTCGGTCAGCGATAGCCGGTCACCTGAATACCGTAGAGCTGTGCATACTGTCCGCCGGCGTCGATTAGCTCATCGTGGCTGCCTAGCTCAGCGACCCGCGCACCGTCGAGCACGACGATCGTGTCCGCCATGCGCACCGTGCTGAAGCGGTGGGAGACCAGGATGGTGATGCGCCCACGGTGACTTTCCGCGCCGCCCTTGTCCGTGGTCGGGCCGCGGGCTGCCATGGTGTATCGCTCGAACAGGGCGTGTTCGGTCTCGGCGTCGAGTGCTGCGGTGGGCTCGTCCAGCAACAGGACGAGTGGCTCCTCGCGCATGAAGCCACGCGCCAGGGCGAGCTTCTGCCACTGACCGAAACTGACCTCTACTCCACCGGGCCAGGTCGGGCCGAGCTGGGTGGAGAGACCATGCGCGAGTCGCTCCACCACGTCGTCCGCGCCCGCCCGTTCAACGGCAGCCTCGATCGCTGGCCGATCTCCTAGGCGCGGTAGGTCTCCGAGTCCGACACTGTCGCTTGCCTTGAGCTCGAAGCGAAAGAAGTCCTGGAAGGCGCCGCCAAGGCGCGTGCGCCACTCGGATGCCGGCATGCGCGAAAGCTCCACGCCATCGACCAGGATGCGTCCGGAGGTCGGCTGGTACAATCGGCTCAGCAGTTTGACCAGGGTCGTCTTGCCGGCTCCGTTCTCGCCAACGATGGCTACGACCGATCCCGGTCGCAGGGACAAGGAGACGTCTTCAAGCACGAGTCGTTCCGTACCCGGGTATGCGAACGAGACCCGGTCGAAGACGATGCCCTGCTCCAGCCGAACGGGCACCTGTGCGTCCGCGTTCTGCGCCTGGGCCGCCGCGTAGTCCTCCAGCCAGGCCATGCGCTTGGAGCCATCCAGCCAGATACCCCGCAGAAAGCCGATTTCTCCTACCGTCGCACCGACATACGCGGAGAGTCTCGACCCGGCGGCGAGCGTGAGCAGGACCTCTCCTGGGCTTGCCGACAGCCCTGAGGCGACGAACACGACAGCGCCGACGTAGCCGCCGCCGAAGACTAGCCAGGCAAGCGTGTGATGCAGCGCACTTACGTTGCGGGCACCAGCGATCGGCCCGTACCACCGCTCCCAGGCCAGGCGCCGCTGTCGCACCAGCTGTTCGCCCAGGTTGGCTACCCGCACTTCCTTGCCTGGAGGCGCCGTCGTGGCCGTGTCGAAGAGGTGCCTGGCCAGTCGCTTGGCCGAGGCCTGACGCTCTTCGACGGCGCGTTCGATGCCCGGCCGCAAAGTCGCGGTCAGCACAGTTGGCAGCGCAAACACGGACAGCAATGCAAGCGCAGGGTGGATCGACATCAGCAGCCCAATCGTCACGCACAGTCGAAGAATCCATCCACACGTGGTGAACAGCGACATGTACATGTGGTCGAGCACGAAGACCTGGTCCCGCAGGATCGCCAGGCGGTCGAGATAGTCGGGTCGTTCGTGGTGCTCGATGCTGTCGACGGACGCCTGCAGGCGCGCTACGTGAGCTTCGAGGGCGATCGTGACCCGATCACGGAAGCGGCGCTGTGTGCGGTCACTGATGACCCGCAAGAACCAGGTCAGTACAGCTGAGGCGCCTAGTCCCACGGCTGCGACGCGCACCTGGCGTGGCTCGCCCGCTGTGGCACCGTCAGCCAGCAGCTTGAGCCACAGGGCGATCAACGCATCGGGAAGCGCTGACAGGAGCGAAAGCGCAAAGGCCACCATGAGCAGGGAGGGTTCGGCTTGATACCCTCGCTTGAGCGCACGCCACATCGCGGGCAGCGCCTTGGGCATGGCATCAGGAGAGGACATCCGTCTGCTCCGGCTGCGGGTCGTCGCCACCTTCGGCGAAGCGCGAGGCTTGCAGCTCGAACATCTCGCAGTAGCGCCCTTGTCTTGCGATCAGCTCGTCGTGCGTTCCGAGCTCCATGACGCGCCCCTGCTCGAGTACGCAGATGCGGTCCGCATGGCGCACGGTCGAAAAGCGGTGGGACACCAGGATGGTCGTGAGGCCCTGGGTTGCTTCTAGAATGCGGTCGAAAATCTCGGCTTCCCCGCGCACGTCCAGCTGGGCCGTGGGCTCGTCCAGCAAGACGACACCGGCCCCCATGTGCACCGCACACAGCGCGCGCGCGAGTGCGACCCGTTGCCATTGCCCCCCGGAGAGCTCTGTGCCGCCTTCGTAGCCACGGGCTAGGATCGTATCGAGCTCCGCCAGGCCCGTGGCTCCCGCCTGTGCGAGCGCAGCCATCACTGCCTCGTCCGGTGCGCCCCCGGGCGCCACATTGTCGCGCAGCGGCAACTCAAGGCGAATAAAGTCCTGAAAGACTGCCGTCAGCCGTGAACGCCACGAGGCTAGATCGAGATCCTTGATGTCGGTGCCGTCTGCCTCGATGGCGCCCCTATCCGGGTCATAGAGACGACAAAGCAGCTTGGCGACCGTCGTCTTGCCCGCGCCGTTTTGCCCCACGATGGCGAGTGAGCTGCCGGCAGGGATCGTCAGGTCGAACCCCTGCAGCACGGGATACTCAGCGGTCGGGTAGGTGAAGGTCACGTCCCTGAAGCGAAGGTCCCGGCTGGGCATGCCAGCGGCCGGCGCGCCGCCGCTCGGGAGCTCGCCCACCGGCGCCATCGCTGCTTCCAGGCGTGTGGTCGCACCGAACGTCTCAGCTGCCCCGTCCAGGGCAAAGGACAGTCCACCGAAAGCGACCATGCTGGCTCCCACCGCGGAGCTTGCGTACGTCACTAGCTCGCCCAACAGCAGGCTACCGTTCATGGCGTCGGCGCCCATCGACCAGAATACAATGCCGTTGGCTCCCAGGACGAGTACGAGGCTTGAGATGACCGAACGCTCGCGCAGGCGGGTCGCCGCCCACCGCAGATCATGAAGTCGACGTCGGCGCGTGCTGAAGCGCTCCACGACCCAATTGGGTAGGCCGAACAGCCGTAGCTCCTTGGCGGCCGGTGCGTCCACCGCGAGTCGGTAGGCGTAGTCCGCGTGCAGTTGCGCCTCGCGTACCTCTTCGGTATTGCGATCGCGCCACACGGCGCTCTCCTTGAGCAGAAAGTGGGTCGCCAGCCAGGCCCCGGCGAGCAAGGGTGGTGCCCACGCCGAGTATCCAAATAGCACCGCAGCCGAGGCGAGACCGCCGACCATCTCCACCAGACCCGAGGCGATGAAGTCCATGCCGATGGCCAGCGGGGGCATGGTGATGCCCAGGTCGAAATCCCGGGCCATCGTAAGGTCACTCTTGAGCCTGGGGTTTTCCAGATGCGCCATGCCGGGCGGCTTCACGCAGGTCGTTGCCAGCTGATCGTAGAGCCAAGTGGCCATCTTGCTGCCCAGGTTCGCGCTCATCGCCCTGTGGATCGGGCCCAGCACTTGAAGCAGGACGAACACCACCCCGACCTGGACGAGGGGTGGTGCAAGTGGATCGCCACGCTCTATGGCTCCGATCAGCTGACCCATGACTATCGCGAACAGCGCGGGAAGCAAGCCTCGCAGGACCAGGACGATCCAGAAGCCTACCCCCAGGGTAGGATCGGCCCGCGCCAGGGCGAGCAGGAACCGCCATTGGTCGTGTGCGCGCTGGTCGGGCATTGTTGTCTCCGGCTCAGCTCACCACTCGCCGCGCGAGTTCAGACCGTGACGTCGAAAGGTCCATTTCGGGATGGACACTAGCCCGCATCCATCACCAAATCACGCGGCCTCGCACAACTGCTCGACTCCGCAGGGCTTTCGCTTCAGTCGAAAATACAGCG
>JAPPOR010000238.1 GCA_028817905.1 Myxococcales bacterium | reverse complement strand
CCCCGCTAACGACCTTGAGTCAGCGTGCTGTTGGCGTTTGCGTCAAGTTTGGTCGCGTTACCTTGACTGCGTGCGTCTGGACAAGGTCGCTAGCACGAGGGCGGGGCGCGCGATGGCCCCCCCGGAATCGTCATCCTGTGTTGCAACTGTAGGCCCGGGTGGGTAGACCCGGTCGCGTGAAAATCCTGGGCGCGGTGGCACGGGCGCTGGAGCGCGTTTCGTCGGCGGTCGGCAACGGGGCCGCGTGGCTGGCCCTTGTCATGGTCGTGGTCGGCGCGTTCAACGCCCTGTCTCGATACCTGGGGCGCTTTACGGGCAGCGACCTCAGCTCCAACGCCTACATCGAGTTGCAGTGGTACCTGTTCAGCGCCCTGTTCTTGCTCGGCGCCGCGGATGCGCTGCGCGAAGACGCTCACGTGAGGGTTGACGTGGTGTACGGGCGCCTCGGTCCACGGGCCAGGGCGGTCGTCGATCTGATCGGCACGCTCGTGTTCCTGTTGCCCTTCTGTGCCTTCGCCTTGTGGACCTCCTTGCCCATGGTGGAGAACTCCTGGCGTGTAATGGAACAGTCTCCCGATCCGGGTGGCTTGCCACGCTACCCTATCAAGACGCTCATCCCAGTCGGGCTCCTACTCGTGATGCTCCAAGGGATCGCGGTCTGTTGCCGGCGCATCCGCGTGCTGTCAGGCGAGCAGGACGAGAACACAAGCATGGCGGACGGGCGAACGCGACCGGAGGGGCGATGAACGACTCGCTCGGACCACTGATGTTTGCGGTCGCGTTCGCGTTGATCTTCACGGGCTATCCGGTCGCGTTCTCCCTCGGCGGCACCGCCCTGTGCTTCGCAGCACTGGGTGTGTCCCAGGGCTACTTCGAGTGGTCACTAATGTATGCGCTCCCGGAGCGCATCTTCGGCATCATGGCCAACTATGTGCTGCTAGCGGTGCCGTTCTTCATCTTCATGGGCACCATGCTCGAGAAGTCGAAACTGGCAGAAGACCTGCTGCAGACGATCGGAATCCTGTTCGGTCGCGTACGCGGCGGCCTGGCCCTGGCGGTGGTATTCGTCGGGGCGCTGCTGGCGGCGGCGACCGGCGTCGTGGGCGCGTCTGTGGTCGCGATGGGGCTGATCTCGTTGCCCGTGATGCTGCGCAACGGCTACTCGCCGTCCCTGGCAACCGGCGTGATCGCCGCGGCCGGCACGCTCGGTCAGATCATTCCGCCCTCGGTCGTGCTGGTGGTCCTGGCGGATCAGCTGGGAATCTCGGTCGGCGATCTATTCATCGGATCGCTGTTGCCCGGCGTCGCGCTTTCAGGGCTGTACATGCTCTACGTCGCGCTGGTCGCGCTGCTGCACCCCCGGGCGGCCCCCGCCCTGCCAGCAGAGGAGCGTTCCGTCGCGGGCGCGACCCTAGCTCGGCGCGTGCTGCTGGTGATGGTGCCACCGCTTGTGCTCATCCTGCTCGTGCTGGGGAGTATCTTCGCGGGCGTCGCCACGCCCACGGAAGCCGGTGCCCTCGGGGCACTGGGTGCGATGGCGTTGGCGCTCGCCAATGGGCGCCTCACGCTTACTTCCGTGCGCGAGTCCTCCCATAGCACCATGCGGTTGACAGCGATGGTGATCTTCCTGCTGATCGGATCGACCGCGTTCTCGCTGGTCTTCCGTGGACTGTACGGCGACGTGTTCGTCGAGGAACTGCTCACCAACCTACCCGGTGGCAAGGTGGGGTTCCTACTGGTCGCCAACCTGTCCATCTTCATCCTCGGCTTCTTTCTCGACTTCTTCGAGATCGCCTTTATCTTGCTACCGCTGCTGTTGCCGGCCGCACGGATCCTGGGCATAGACATCGTATGGTTTGGCGTGATGGTCGGCATGAACCTGCAGACGTCCTTCCTGACCCCGCCCTTTGGCTTCGCACTCTTCTTCTTGCGAGGGGTCGCGCCGGAAAGCGTCAGCACGACAGCCATCTACCGAGGCGCGCTCCCATTCATTCTGATCCAGCTGTGCGGGCTGGGCCTGATGGTCGCCTTCCCCGAACTGGTCACGTGGCTGGTCGAACCGTGACAGTCCCTCCGTTCTATTTCGTGGTGGAGGAGGAGCCCCTGAAGGCGAACTGCGCGTAGCTCTGCTCGGCCATGTTGAACCAAGCAAACGTCTCGCTACGAAACTTCGACCAGTGCGTATAGATCTTCCGGTAAGTCGCGTCCTTGGCGGCGTGCTCGGAGAGCAGTGCTTCGCTGCTACCGCGCGCGGCTGCCAGCACGTCGGCGCCAAATGCACGGAACTCGACCCCGGCCTTCTTGAGGCGCCCGAGGGCAAGCGGGTTGAGGGCGTCGTACTGCGCCTGCATGCGGGCGGAGGCCGCCTGGCTCGCAGCTTCGAAAATCGCCTTGAAGGTGGCCGGCAACCCCTCCCAGGCTTGCTTGTTCACCATGAAGGTTAGACTCGGCCCTGGTTCCCAAAAGCCAGGGTAGTAGTAGTACTTGGCGACCTTGTGAAAGCCGAGCTTTTCGTCGTCGTGCGGTCCGATCCACTCGGTCGCATCGATCGCGCCCCGTTCGAGCGCCGGGTAGATGTCGCCCCCCGCCAACACCTGCACCGTGGCACCCATGCGACTCATGACCTCGCCTCCCACGCCGGGGATGCGCATCTTGAGCCCCTCAAGCTCAGCGGCGGAATTGATCTCGCGCTTGAACCAGCCTCCCATCTGCGCCCCGGTGTTGCCGGCAGCGAAGGGGACGATTTTGAAATCGGCGAACAGCGGTGCGAGCAAGTCAGCACCGCCCGCCTCGGACAGCCATGCCATCTGCTGGCGAGAGGTCAGGCCAAAGGGCATGGAGGTATCGAACGCGAACGCGGGATGCTTGCCCGTATAGTAGTAGCTCGCGGTGTGCCCCACCTGCACCGTGCCCTGATGCACCGCGTCCATCACCTGCAGGCCCGGGACAATCTCTCCGGGTGGGTACACGCGAATCTTGAACTGCCCATCCGACATCTGTTCGGTCAGCTTGGCAAGCATCTCCGACACACCGAAGATCGTGTCCAGACTACGCGGGTAGCTCGAAGCCAGACGCCAGCGCACCTGCTTTCTGGTTTGCACCGCGGGACCGCCGCGCTGCCGATCGGCCCCGCCGCCGCATGCTGACAGCGCCGATACGCCCGCCGCCGCAGCCGCGGCCTGCTTGAGAAACCTGCGTCGCTCCATGTCGGGGCGCACCCTACTACAACGGAGCGACGATTTGGCGGCTCACGCTGGAGCCGCCTTCACGCGCTAGCTACTTCGCTTTCAGACCCCGGTGGGCCTCGATTTCGTCGCGCACGGCCGCGTAGTCCTCGCTGTTGTTGAGAACCAGACCCCTCAAATGGTGGTAGGTTTCCAAGTCCACCTCGACGAATCGCAAACCGATGCCTGCCTCCGCACAGCGAACGACCCGCGCCTGGGCGTGCAAGGTAAGCGCGTCCGCAGCACTGCCGAAGGTCATTGTCAGGGGCCCTTCGGAGCCCGCCTCGACCTGAACGTCCGCCACCATGAAGGCGCCCGCCATGCTTAGATCCTCGATGCGTCCGGTCACACTCCCGGAAGCGAGCTGAAGCACGCCGGTCAACGCGAGCGGCACGCGGCTGAATTCCCTACGCTCTGTTGACATGGGTCACCCGATCCAACGGCCCAAACGCGCCCCGCCTTGACCCGGGCCGGGCCGGTCGCACCCATGCCAGCTGCGCCCCGCTCCGCTAACTCATTAGAAGAACACAGCTATTCGCATCCGCGGTCGCGGCAGCGCAGATCGATGACCCGACCACGAGCGTCGAGCGCGAGCTCGCAGCAGCGCCGGGCCATCCGGCGCAGATGGGCGCGGCCCCGCTGCACCCGGGATTTGGCCCCGGAGACAGAAAGGCCCAGCGCCGCGGCGATTTCCGCGTGGGTCAGACCGTCCACCTCGGCGAGGTGCACGGCCTCTCGATACGTCTCCGGCAACTGAGGAATCATCGATTGAAGCCATGCTCCCAAGAGTTGAGCCGCATCATTGGACGGCTCCGGCTGGGGGGCGGCCACTTCCCTGTCGGCATCCAGCGGCTCCTCGCGCCGGCGCCCGCGCAGATGATCGGTCACCACGTTGCGCGCAATGCGGTACGCCCAGGCACCGACCCGGGCACCGTCATCCAAGCCGCCGAGACCCCGATGGATCCGCACAAACGTCTCCTGCAGCAAATCATCGGCGAGCGCACCTTGCCCCACTCGGCGACGGATGAACGCACCGAGATCTGCGTGTAGGGACTGCCACAAGTCACCGGTCGTCAGAGGCGCCGCTTCCATCTAACAACAGGTTGCGCCCGCGCCTGTGGACGTGCAACAGCTGTCGTCGGGCTCCGGACGCAGGGGCGCGTTTTCGCTGTCGGTGACCACGAAGATCTCCCATGCGTGACCATCGGGGTCCGTCACCCATGCCTTGTCCTGGACCGCGTAGCAGCAGCCGACTTGCTCCTGCAGGCGCGGGGAAAGCCCTGCCTCGGCCAGGCGTTGCGCCATGGCGCGGACCGCCTCGGGGGACTTGACCTGAATCCCGAAGTGGGACGGCAGCTGAGCGGTGGTGCCGGCGTCGTCAGCCTCCACCAGGGAAAGGTTCACCGACGGGTCGGCGGGCTCAAACTTGGCGTAGCCCGGCCTGAGCTTGCTGGGATCCTGCGCGAACAACGCCCGGTAGAATTCCACCGAGCGCTCCAGGTCAGACACACCGAATCCGATATGAATGCGCCGCTCAGACTGAAAATCGACAGCGGGTTGGGTTGCTTCGTTCTGTTCCATGGTGGCTTGACCTCCCGAAGCCGGCGCTGGGCCAGCTGATTGGATTTGCGCTTCTCCTGTACAGACGCGGGCACGCGGCGACGGACGCAGAAAAGATCCGGCCCCGGCGACGAGCGGGGAAACGGGGGGGGAGCGGTGCACACCCGACCCGACAACTTGAAAGGCACTACAAGTTCCGCTAGGGCGGGCCTATGCATCGCGCTCGGTGTCGTCCCGGGCGACGTCGGACCACGTCGGACCACAGGAGATCCATGCCCAGCCGAACCATCGTCGTCGTTGTCACCGCGGGCGCACTGTCCAGTTGGGGATGCGCGAGCTTGAGATACAAGCCCACCGAACTCACCGCCGCCGGAGAGGCAGTCCGGGTGGTCGAGCGCTCCCAGGCGACCCCACATGGATGCAAGCAGGTCGGGTTCGTCGATGCGCGCAACCTGCACGGCGATCCGGTCTATATGCGTAACAAGCTCCGGAACGACAGCGCCGAGTTCGGCGCGACCCACGTGCATATCGATGACTTCAACCGGCTCTACTCGTCCGGCACCGCCTTCGTGTGCGACTCACCGCAGGACGAAGGCGCCGGCATGACCAGCGCCCAGGGCCTCACGCCCACGGACCCGACAACGCCCCCCGGGACCCCGGCACCGACGCCGGCGCCCGCAACCCAACCACCGGCGCCCGCAACCCAACCACCGGGCAACCAAGCCGAAGCGCCGGTCGCACCCGTCGCGCACGGCGAACCTTCGCCCGCAAAACCGGGCACCGGTGGGGTGGCCCCAGTGGTTGCCCCGCCCTCCTCACCGCCGGCCGCGGCCAAGAGTGAGTCTGCCTCGGCAGCGACCCAGCCAGCACCGGCACCCCAGCCCGCGCCCAAAGCCGCAGCGGCAGCGAGCGCGCAACCCCCGGCGGCCAGCAGCGATGTGGACCCGGAGGACGTGCCGGCGCCCCCACCCGTACCGTAGCAGCCCTGCAAACCCTCCACCCGTTATCCGATAGGAGAAGCGAACATGACGACAGCCCTGGTCACGGGATGCAACCGAGGCATCGGCCTGGAGTTGTGCCGGTTGCTGATCGCGCGCGGCACCGAGGTAGTCGCGGCCGTGCGCCGCACGACACCTGAGCTCGAACAGCTAGGCGCCGAGGTGGTGGCAGGCGTGGACGTGACCAAGGCGGACGGCATTGGGCGCCTACAGACCGTTCTGTCTGACCGCATGCTTGCGCTATTGATCAACAACGCCGGCATTCTGCGCCGGACCCCGCTGGATCCACTCGACCCGGAAGCGATCCGTGAGCAGTTCGAGGTCAATGCGCTCGGCCCCCTGCGCCTGACGGCCGCCATGCAGGCGCGGCTCGCACGCGGTTCGAAGGTCGCGCTGATCACGAGTCGCATGGGCTCGATCGCCGACAACACCTCCGGCGGCTCGTACGGCTACCGGATGTCCAAGGCGGCCCTCAACATGGCGGGCAAGTCGTTGGCGGTCGATCTTGCTCCTGCCGGAGCTTCGGTCGCAATCCTTCACCCTGGCTGGGTGAAGACGGACATGACCGGAGGCACAGGACACGTGACCGCGGCGGAGTCGGCCGGCATGCTGCTGGCCCGGATCGACGCCCTGACCGAGGAGACAAGCGGCACCTTCTGGCACGCCAACGGCGAAGTGCTGCCCTGGTAGATCCCGGTGCACCGGGTAGCCCAGGCGGACCACCCTGACCTGTTTTGGTGTGCCGGCCCGGGCGCGGGACTGTGGCCGACGCCGAGGCGTAAACACCCGCTCAACCGATTAACCGGTGAGCCCCTACTTTGGTTGCGGCACCGGCACAACTCTGCGAGGTTGATGCCGCCACACGCACCCATCGTCGGGCCCACGGTTGAGCGACCTCCCTGAAGAGCGGAGATCCTAGCTGTTCCGCCCGAGGCAGCGATGGATACGAACACGGGAGGGTATTCGGGATGATGGAGCTTCGATGTCGCGTCTTACGTTGGAGCTGCGTGCCACTGGCGCTGCTGGCGATCGCCGCTGCGCGCCCCGCCGAGGCGCAAGTGACCGACGGCCGGCTGCGACTCGGCATCGAGGTCGGTTTGCTCGACGTCGTCGCCCGCGGATACACCGCGGATGACAGCGACCAAGAGATCGCCGAAGCCCAGGGCTCCTTCGGGCTCGCGGTAGGCCGCGTGAACTACAACGTCGGCTTCGGCCTGAGCGAACTGCTGATGCTCGGCGGACGCCTGCAGATCGGCAACACCGGCTTCGTCACGATCGTGGACGACGAAGACGGGCCCACGACGGGCATCTTCAGTCTGGCGGTGTGGCCCTACCTGGAGTTCAACGTGGGCGACCCGGACAGCCTGCAATGGTTCCTGGGCCCGATGCTTGGCCTGATCGTAGAGCACAGACAAGTAGAAGATCGCGACGCCAACGAGACCCTGGAGGAGGAAACCCTGGGCATGGGTGGGCTTGGCGCCGTCGTCGGACTGCGGTTGTTTGTCAGCGAGATGGCGGCGCTGGAAGGTGCGCTGCAGCTGCGCTTTGCGGGCGGCAGCAGCAAGTTCGAGACGGACGAGCTCGACATCGAAGAAGATCTGGGCCAGTTCGAACTCCTGGTCACCATCGGTGGTTCCCTATGGTTTGGAGGCGACCCCCCACGGAGCTCGGAGCCTGAGCCGAGCCTGCCCACCAGCCCGGTCTACCAGTACCATCCCAGCACCCCCAAGCCGCCGACCGTACACCCTAGGGGGCTGTGAGAAATGAGTAGCAAAGGGAGCATTAG
>JAPPOR010000226.1 GCA_028817905.1 Myxococcales bacterium | reverse complement strand
ATGGCACGCCCAAGCTTGGAGGTGCCAAAGCGGCCCTCGCGAGGCAGGTCGCGCGTCTTCGCTAGAATCCTTGACCAACGATCTCGTTGGCAAATGAGTCAAGTTTGGGGAACTCACCATTCTCCCTTGGCGTTGTATCAAGGATTCTAAGTCGCACCTCCGGCGCTCCCGGCAGTGATGGGCGGCTGGCTTTGCCTCACGCAGACTCGTCGAGAGGTCGTCATCGGAATCCGCAGGGTTCCATGCCTCGTTGGGCTGGGCGGAGCCCCGCCAACAACCTTGAGTCAGCGTTGCGAGGGCGTTTGGGTCAAGCTTGATCGCGTTACCTTGATTGGATACGCCCGGACAAGGTCGCTAGGTAGCGCTGGCGCGCTTGGGGGATATGGTGCAGGCGACGGCGGCTCCCGGGTCATATGCCTCGTTGGCTGGGGTAAGCCGCGTTGGCTAGAGGAGGTGCGCAAATCGCCGCAAGGGCCTACGGGTTTCCCAACCGGCTGCGGCGCGTATACGCTTCGTCCCGCCACATGGAGGGTGAAGCTTGGATGGTTCAAAAGGATTGGCGACGGGTAGGGGGTCTGGACCATGGGGTCGCATGAGCGCGCACATCCGCTTCTGGCTGTGTGCAGGGGTCCTGATCGCGCTGCATCTCGGGGCCGCGAACTACTTTTTGAGCTTTTCTGCCGCCCTTGCCGCCGAACCGCTGCGCGGTGACGACTTTGACACCCACCTCGCGCAAACCCACCGGGTGATCGAGGGTCTGGAAAGCGCCGGAAAGTCGTGGGTGTACGACGTCAAGTTGCTCGCGGGCCAGCCCGAAGGCACGATCTTCGACGCCGACAACAAGGGCTGGGAATGGTGGACCTATTTGCTCTATCGGGCCGGAATGCCCAAGGGCACGGCGTTCAACAGCTATGTGCTGTTCGCGTTCGTCGCCTGTCCCCTGGCCGTATTTGTCGCGGCGCGCCTACTGTGGGTCGGACCGTTCGCGAGCTTGCTGGCGGCCCTGTTGGCGTCGCTGCTGTGGTTCCTCGACTCGTTCATTCACTGGGCGTGGTGGGTTGGCATGGTGGCCTATGCGTCGACCGGGTGGTTTACGCTGCTGCCGCTGGCTTGTTTCTACCGCTTTGTGAACGCCCGGCGCCCAACGGAAGCGGTCCTGTTTGCCGTTGCCACGGCGATTCTCATGGCGCTCGCCCACCTGAATCATCCCTATTCCTTCTTCATCTTGGTGGCGCCGATGGGGGCCCTGTCCGTGCAGCGGCTTTCCGCCATGTCCCGACGCGATCGGTTGTTGTTGGTGGGCATTGTTGCAACCACGCTGGGGTTCAACCTGTCCTGGCTGCACGCCGCGGCGATTCACTGGCACTACATCCTGAACTCGGCCTTTTTCGCCCAAGGGGGGCTCGACTATCTGCTGGCTGACCTTTTTGGAGTCCTGCTGGATCCCTTCGATACCGGCGTGATCGGGACGCGCGCCACCATGCGCATTCTCTGCGTGGTCCCGGCCCTGTTCGCGCTTCCGGTCCTGTGGCGCGAGCGTGATCCGCGCTTCTTGTTGTTCGCGGTCTCCTTGTGCTGGCTGCTCGGGTTTTCGTACTTGGGCGCATACGTTCCTCCCGCGCGTCATATCCAGCCCTATCGCCACATCATTCCGTTGGGTTTCTTTGCCACCCTGGGCGCGGCGGTCTTCGCCGAACACCTGGTCGTCAGTGGGGCCCTGTCTGGCCTCAATCGGGCGGGACGCTTCCTGCTCTTCGCATGCGGACTGTTGGTGTTCCTGCTTGTCGGGCGTGACATCCTCTACTACGTACCCTCGTTGGCACCACCGGTTGGGCCTTTGATGGACGGGCGACCCTCTCCCATCAGCGAGCTCGGCTACGGCCGCGTCCACGCTTCGCTCACGCACCTCACCTACCGACTGCCCCACGATGCTCGCTTCGAAGCCGCTATAGAGGAGGTGCGGGCATGGATGCAGGAGCATAGCGAGCCCGGCGATCGGGCCCTGGTCGACGACGGACCCTTCGGTGAGCGACTCGCTTGGAACAGTCACCTCGAGGTACTCGGTGGGTTCCGCTATCGGAACATCCAGCATGCGTACGCCAGTTTCTTCAGGTCCTTTCCGGAGTCCGCATCTCCGCAGCAGGTAGAGACCTACCTCGACACCTTTGCCGTCCGTTGGGTAGTGCTGTTGGCGGAGCGCGAGGACCTGGAAAGCAACCCTTCCCTAGAGCTCGCTGTCAAGCTCAACGGCTTTCGCATCTACAAGAGCAAGCGCCCCATCCACAAGGTCTTGCGGGGCACTGGGCAAGTGAAGGCGACGACCAACCGGATCGAGGTCCGCGGGTCCGATTCGGCTCGGGATCTCGTGCTCGCCTACCACTACCATGAGGGCCTCGTGTGCGAGCCGGCGTGCCGGGTGGAGCGACACCGCGTTCCCATCGATCAGGTGGGCTTCATTCGCGTGCCAGCGCCGCACCCTGCCGATCTGGTGGTTCGCAATAGCTATCCATGAGTGCGCCCACGACGCAGGCCGCAGGTGGCCATGGTGTGCCAGCACGTGCGTCCGTTGGAAAACGGCTGCCGCTGACGACCGTTGCGATCGCCGTTCTGTTGGGGGCGCTCTTGCGTTACGACGCCCTTTCTTCGGGGTTTTGGGCCGACGACTACCTCTTCCACGCGATGCTTGCGGGTGAATACCCTAGCCAGCGGCCGGCGTGGGACCTCTTCCGCTTTTCCGACGGCACAGCCGAAGACATGCGCCGGTTGACGGACTACGGGTACTTCCCCTGGTGGTCGCACCCCACCCTCAACCTCAGCATGCTTCGCCCGCTGGCGAGCCTGCTGCACGCACTGGACTACCACCTGCTCGGGTTTGACGCGTTTCTCCACCACGTGCACAGCCTCCTATGGTGGGCCGCGCTGGTGGGTGCGGTGGCGCTCGTGCTCTTCGAGGTGCTTCCCCGCCAGGTGGCTGCCATCGCCCTGTGCCTGTTTGCGCTCGATGAGAGCCACGCGATCCCACTTGTGTGGCTCTCCAACCGCAGCGTGCTGCTGGCATCGACCTTTTCCTTTCTGGGCCTGTGGGCCCACGTGCGCCATCGGCGAGGTCGGGGAGGTGGCTGGGGAAAGACCCTGAGCGTGGGGTCGTACGGGCTTGCCTTCGCCTGCGGAGAATATGCGTTTGCGAACGTGGGCTACCTGGTGGCGTTCGAGCTACTCGGGGCCGACAGTCCCTTCCTCAAGCGCCTGCGAAGCGCCGCACCGGTCCTGGCGCTGGCATGCGCCTATCTTGCGTGTCGGGTCAGCTTGGGCCATGGGGTGGCGCACTCTGGCCTGTACACGAGTCCCATGGGCGAGCCGCTTGCCTACCTTGGCAAGCTCCTCTGGGGTGTGCCGGTGCTCGCAGGGGATATCCTGCTGACGATTCCAGCTGACTACTGGAGTTTCGGCTCGCCACAGGGTGAGTGGTTGCGTCTGCTCGGTCCATGGGCGGCGGACTGGAAGGTAGTTCACGTGGCGCTGGGCGGCGCTTCGATGGTTGTGGTGCTGGGTCTTTGTGTGCGCCTTCGTTCGCTTCTCGAGGCGCGGCACGCAAGGAGCCTGTACTGGTTGCTGCTGGGAGCCTTTCTTGGGCTTCTGCCGTTGCTCGGCTCGTTTGTGACGACCCGCCTGGTCGTGCCTGCCAGCGTGGCAGGGGCCGCCCTGGTCGGCACTCTAGTACACCAGTGCCTGCTCCAGCTCCGCAAGGCGTTCGCACCGCGTCGCCCCGCGGCGCTGGTGGCGGCGCTGGTCGGGCTTTGCGTACTAGGCTTTCTCCATGGGCTGCGGGCGCCCTACGTCAGCCTCTCCAATGTGCGGTTCTTCGCTTTCGCGGCCCTGTCGCGCACGGCCTTTCCTCTACATGCTGCGCTAGATCAGGGGCGTCTCGCCGAACAACGGGTTGTCCTGTTCGCCGCAGCCGACGTCAATGACGCACCTTTTTTCCCTTTCGTACTACGCAGCCACGGGCGACCCATGCCCGCTGCCTTTCGGCTCATCAGTCCGGCATCGAGCGCGCTCGATGTATACGTGGTCGATACCCATACCCTGGAGCTGACGGTGCTGGACCTGGGCGCGTTGGCGGGTACCGCCGCTGGCTCGCTCGCTCGATCCGCGAATGCCCCGATCGCGCGCGGTCAGGTGTTCGTCGTGTCGGGGATGTGGGTGACCGTAATGGACGTGGCGGAAGGCCAGCCACGCCGTCTGCGCGTTCGTTTCGACGTACCCCTGTCCGATCCGTCGCTTGTGTTTCTGCAGGCAGGTGAGCATGGCCTTGCGGCCGTGCATCTGCCCCCGGCCGGCTCCAGGCTGCACCTACCAGCCCCGCAGATGCCAGACTTGAATCGCATTGCTGGCAGCGAGCCCGACTAAGCGAGGGAAGTGGCCCGCTACGACCCTCGAGGCAGGCCGCGCAACCTGCGGACTGCTGGGAGCGCGAGCCAGCGCGGATCAAACAGGAACAAGTGGACGATCAGCATCGCACACGTGAGGTCCGCGAAGTCTACGAAACAAAGAATCCCGATGTGCATGCACACCATGCTTATCCATGCGATGGGCCGGGTGCTTCGGTGGATGGCCAGCGGCAGGTAGATGCATTCCGCCGCGAGTGCACCCCAGGTCAGAATGTGAAGGACCGTCGGGTCCAACGCGAGAAACCAGGAACGCCAGGGAACGTCGCGAGCGAGTGGGATGCTGAGCACGTGGCTGAGAGCCGACCCGTCCCTCCAGCTGGGTGCGGAGAGCTTGTGTAGGCCACTGGCGGTGTAGCCGACGGCCGTAAGGTACCAGGCGCCCCAGTACAGCCGGGGCGGCAGTGTAAAGCCTTCGGGGGAAGGTCGACCGGTGGGGCGCAGCGCCCACCCCTCGCCCTCAGGAATCAAGGCGGTAGCCAGCAACAGCCATCCGACGAATGCGAGGCTTGGGTTGCTGATGAGCACGTTGCGATTGAACAGGCAAGCCAGCCCATACCACACGACGGGTGCCAGTACCCTTCGATGAATGCCCAGCGCGATGCCAAGCGACAATCCGGCCAGGCTCAGGCAAAAGGCGACGACCTGAGCGGGGGAGTCGAACCAAAGCAGTAGGTTGGGGAAGACGCGGGCCGTTGGATTGAGGGAGCCGTCGGGTAGCATGCCCGCATTGCTGAAGACCTCGGGCGCATCGGCGCTGAGCATCCAGAAGTGGATGCAGAGATAGGTGCCGAATACCACGCGAAAGACTCGAAACTGCGCTGGTCCGTAGGCTTCTTCAACGCGCATCGTCGTCACACTCGACGGTCTTGCTCCACGTCTCATCACTGCCGGCAGTACGAGAGGTGACCTGTAGGGTCGCCCGGGCGATTTTTGGGTTGTCCAACTGCTGGGCGATCGGGCCGCCATGGCACAGGCCGTAGGTGAGCACCTGGGTGACCAACGCCTGCTCCGCGGGCCGTGTCATGCGCGGCCCGTACGATGCTGCGGCGCCGTAGGTGTTGCGCCGGTTGTACGTGCCCCCGAGCTTGGAGTACAGCCGGGGCGTGATCGCCACGCGTTCCTCTCGGCCCTCCCGGTCGTAGGCCGTGAGCTCGTAATCGGCGGCGAACGTTTCGTAGTCGCGGAACTGGGAGAAGACGAACGGAAGCGGCGATGCCACGGATGCGATCGCCAGGCCTCGCAGCCACCCCTGGCCGCTTAGGAAGCCGAGCAGATTCAGCGCTCCCAGCACAATCAGGGCGGTCTGACATCGTACGGCGAGCCTGGAACGTGCGGGGCTCATGGCCCGGTCTCACTGGGCCGACGGTCCGGACTCTTGAGGTGCTGCCAGGTGCTTGCTGACGGCAGCGGACCGTTGACGTTTTGGCAGCGCAAGATCGCACCGACCCGTTGCTCGCGGGGCTCCCGAAAGCCGCATGGACCATCGTAGCGATCCGGATTGTGGAACGTGCCGAACAGCATGTCCCATAGGGGCAGGTCGCTGAAGTTGTCGTAGTGACGCCCGAGCTGATGATGGACGCGGTGCATTTCCGGCCGCTGGAAGAAATAGCCCAGAAGACGAGGGGTGCGGACGTTCATGTGGTAGAAGAACTCGCCGAGTGCCGAAAGCAAGGTCACCCAGGCGGCGCCTTCTACGCTCAGGCCGAGGGCGAGGTAGCTGATGGCTGCGCTCAGCAGCGAGTTGATCATCAGTTCGATCGGGTGCTTGTAGAACGAGGTCAGGACCTCGATGCGTGCTGGGCTATGGTGGAACTGATGGCATGTCAGCCACAGGGCGTTGACGTCATGTCGTGCCCGGTGCCAGAAGTAGTAGACCAGGGTGGTCAGAAGATAGCCCAAAACGCCCTGGATCCAGTGTGGCAAGTGGGCAAGCGATACCAGCGAGGTGGACTGGAACCATCGGTCCCATGTGGCCCCCGCGAGCACGACCACACCCAACTGGCCCAGGTTGGCCAGCAGCGCCCGCGGGTACCAAGTGCGCCGATAGGGTAGGGCGACGTCGGGCAAGACCCGCTCGAGGACGAGGAAGACTGCTGCGGCGACGAGGATCACGGGCAGCATCGGACGATTGTCGCCCGTGGGAGCGGCCGATACAAGCTTGGGCTAGCCTCCGGCGTTCGCGCGGATGGCGGCGGCTAGCCAGGTCGCGAGTCCTTGTCCGTAGGTGTCCAGGTTCTGCCCGAAGCGCACGTCGCCCTCGTACAAGTCGGCGAGGCCAGTGTGCAACACCGGGCTACAGGGAAAGAACCAACGATCGATCAGGAGGCGGTGGCGTTCGGCGACCGCCCTGGCCTCGTCACCGTCCGTCGGCGCGCCGGCTTGAAGCAGCTGAGCGGCGGCGCTCATGATGTCATGCGCTTCCGCTTTGTACCGATCCCAGTCTGCGCGCGTGTACCCGCTGGTCCGCCGGGCGGACTCCCGGTATGCATCCGCGTCGCCCCAGCGCTGGTGCGTCTCTGCATCGTGGCGCGATGGATCGAAGCCATCGAACAGGTCCGTGATCTGTGCTGGCGTCATTTCCTTCATGGTCTCTCCTTCGGTGGGAAGTGCTGCAAGGGCGGCGTCGACTGCGCGCAGCATGGAGGCTGTGCGCTCAGCCCGTTCGGCTAGCTGCGTCCGCTGCCTCTGCAGCGCGATGCGCCAGTCGAAGGCGGGATCGTCCAGCGAGCGTTTGATCTCCCTGAGCGGCATGCCCAGTTCGCGCCGGATGAGGATCTGTTGAAGGCGCAGCAGGTCGTCTGTCGTGTAGCTGCGGTGGCCCGCTCGGGTCCGGCTCGAGGGTACGAGCAAGCCGATCTCGTCGTAGTGATGCAGTGTCCGCACCGATACACCCGCGATACGCGCCACTTCCTTCACTTGATGTGTGTGATCCCTTGCCATGTTCTCCAGCCTACGGCCTCACGTCGCGTGAGGGGCAAGCAAAAATTGGATGCCCGACCCTGGGCGCAGATGCAGCCGACGATGTCGCCCGAGTCAGTGGCCCGCGACGGACCGGGCACTTCGCACTAGCCCGCATCCATCACCAAGGCACGTGATGCTCGTGCAAGTGATCGGCTTCGCAGG
>JAPPOR010000403.1 GCA_028817905.1 Myxococcales bacterium | reverse complement strand
CCTCGACCGAGCAGCATCGGCTCGCGCAGGTCCGCCAACCCGGCGTTCCAGGGCGAGATGGGCATTCTTTTCGGGGCCCCGACCGAAGGTAGGCGGGGGTCGCCGGGTGCGGGCCGCGGGCCGCTACCGCGCTTTGCGACCATCGACGAATTCAGCAAGTAGCTTCGCTGGGTTGACGATCAACGCTGCCGACCTGCTGTTGGGGGCGGGCGGAGACTGGGCGTGTCGGTGGGTGTGAGAGGTAGCAAAAACGACGAATGGACACGCGCACATGGGCGTGGTGCGTGCTGGTTCCCCGGTAGCGGCGAAGGGGCGTGCCGATGTCCGACACGCATCATGACGTCCAGGTCATTTCCCATTCGGAAGGCGAGTGTCTGAAGCGAAGGTTAGCATCCGGTTGCTGCTTCCGTTCCGCGAGGCCCTGGAAGCGGAGGGAGTGGCGTTCGAGCCGCTCCTCGCGAAGGTCGGGATCCCGCCTGCAACCTTTGGCAACCCCGAAGCCAGAATCCGGCGCATGCAAGCCGGCCACCTGATCTATCTTGCCGAGGCTGCGAGCAGCTTGCCCGCCCTCGGGCTGAGGGCTGCGTGCCACTACGATGCCGCCCAGTTCCACGAAGTGGAGTACCTCGCTGCCAGCAGCGAGGATGGGGAGACAGCTGTCGAGAGCGTTTTACGGTACCAGCAGGTGTTTTCGGATGCCCACAACCTGAGTGTGGAGACCCGTCCCGAGGGCAAACTGCTCTGCTACCACCTGACACCTCACATTCCGCGGGTGGTGGTGGAGTTTGTGATTGGGAGCATGACGCTGGTCGTTCAGCGGTCGTCCACTTGGCGCCCAGGTCGCGGTGGAGCGCGGGTTTGGTTCGAGTACAGCGCGCCGCAAGAGCGGGACGCGTACGTCCAGTTCTTTCGGGGCCTGCCCCGCTTTGACGCTCCTGCAACGGGCCTCCTGTTTACCCCGCACAAGCTCAAACAACCCATGCCGCGGGCCAATACACGTGTGCAGATGGTCATGGAGCAGGAGCTTGGCCAGGTGGGCCGCAAGGCTGCCGGCATGACCCAGGGCCGTGTGCGGGACATGCTTGCGGGCGAGCTTTCCGGCCCGCCCATGGGGCTGACTGAGGTCGCCCGGCGGCTGCACATGAGCTCCAGTACGCTCAAGCGGCGGCTGGCCGAGGAGGGCACGACGTTTCGCGACGTCCTCGAAGATCTTCGGCACGATACGGCACGCCAGATGCTAATGGACTCCCATGCAAGCATCAGCGAGGTCGCTCACCGCCTGGGGTACCGCGATCTCGCCGCATTCAGTCGCGCGTTCCGCCGCTGGAGCGGCAAGACCCCGTCTGAGTTCCGCAGAGCGCGGTGAGCCAAACGTAGCGACGTCCGATCATTGTCGGAGTGTCGGCACAGTTAGCCCCGCATCCATCACCAACTCACGCGCCCTCGCACAAGTGATCGACTCCGCAGCGCTTTCGCCTCAGTCAGAAATACAGCGAGTATTCCCTCCTTCACCGAAACCCCTGCGAAGCCGATCACTTGTACGAGCATCACGTGCCTTGACACATGATCCGGCTTACGGCGCCTCTGTGCACCCTGCTGCCAACTAGTCTCCGCTTGCCGCCGGGCCGGCGGCGCGGCTGATGGTGACCTCGTCTGGGGTGAGGGCGCGAGTGTGTATCCGGAGGTCGTGCAGGGCTCCCGCAAAGGTGGGTGAGCCGGTGATGTGTGAACGGCCGAGCCAGTTGTCGGCGTCGCGCAGAGTCGTGAGGTCACCCGGGCTCGCCGCCGACCCTACGAGGTGACCGCCCACGTACAGCAGGATCTGCCCGTCCTCTGGCTCGACGACCAGCACAACGTGGATTTGCGTACCGGCGAGCAGTGGCGCGTCGCCCTGGACGATGGTGGCGGGGCCGCTCGGCTGAAAGCCGAAGGTGGGCAGGCCGGCAGGGCCTTCGGCTGGGGAAAACCAGACCGCGCTGGCTGTCTCGGTGCCCTGGTGCCTGCGCCATTCGCATGCGACGCTTAGCGAGATGTCACAGTCCTGATCCGCCCAGCGGCCATCGGCGCGAACGAACCCGCAGTCTTCGTTCTCGTGGTCGTCCGGCTGCGGAGAGTCAACGCGCCAGTGTACATACGCGCCGGCAACCGGGCGTCCATCGGAGCCGCCCAGCCAAAAGGGTCGGCCGGCGCTCGCGCCCATCCGGGTTGCCCACCGCCACTCCCCCTCCACGTCGCGATCGTTTGCGGCCAGCCACGCTGGCAGGCCATCGAAGGTCTCCAGGAACGCTTGTTCGCGTGCGGAGCCAACGCCGAGCAGTTCGGCCCCTGCAGCCAGGCAGCGGGCACGCGCCGTGCTCCAATTCGTCGTCTCCGGGCAGACGGCATACCAGCCGCCGTCGCTATAGACCGCCCGCTGCTCGCATGTCTCGAGCGGCTCGGGTTTGGCGGTGCCGAACGACACGGCACGAGCGCCGGGTTCGCCGGATCCGTCCCACGTCATCCAAAACTCGATGGTGGCCTCCGAGAGCCCCTCGAAGATCCCTGTGGGGAGTTGCGCGTACTCGCCGCTGTTGCCGCCTGCAAGCATGAGCGATCCGGTTCCCGTCAAGCGTACCTCGAATGCGCGGCCGTCGAGGTCGCCGACGTCGTCGGTGATCGCGGTGCCTTCACCGTCAAAGCGATAGCGGTGCCTGACGCTTGGCGGTGAAGTGTCACATTCCTCGTCGACCCCCGCGTCGTCGTCCTGAAGGGCGCCGCAGCTGGGGGAAGCGAGGGGGCCTGAGGCCATGCCCGCGTCTTGGTCGCTGTCACCTGTGTCCGCTCGCGTCGGTTGCCCAGCTGCGGCTGCATCGACGGTCTCGAGAGCCGCTGCGTCAGGTGGGACGGTTGCAGCGAGGCCTTCGACGAGTGCATCGCGGTCCGGGAGCAGGTCGTCGTCGTACATTCCACAACCAAGCCCTTGACCAAGGCAGAGCACGGCGGCGGGTAGGGCGGGGCCCGGTCGTCGGCGTGGCGGCCGGCGTGGCAAATGCGAACGAGGATCCAGCTTCTGAATGAGATACAAAACAAACACAACTCAAATTCCAGTTGGGCGCGAGCCTAGCGCGACTTGCTGCGCAAGTTGAAGGCAAAGGCGTAGGATCTTCACTCATCGGATGTAAATTCAGGAAGACGTGTACGCGTCATTCGGGAAACGTCGATGCAATCCTTTCGACCGAAGTTCTTCAGCGCGCGACCGGTGTGATTGGAGAGGCTGTATCTCTTGTGCCGTGATGTTTCGGCGTTCCACATCTGCACTGTTGTGCGTGTCGGTGCGCGCTGCCTGGCTTTGCTCTCTGCAGAGCCTTGCGTTGCCGAGGCGATTGCGGCAACACTCGGCCGCAGCAACGTCGGAACGACGGGTTCACGGTTCCGATGGACGAGAGGTACCATTATGATCGCTTCTGTTGTTCGAGCGCATCTTATGACTCCTCATCGACACCCCTCGCGTTTGAAGTCATGTGCTGCAGCGTGTCGGCGATGGTCGATCCTATGCGCGCTGGCATGTGCGGTCGCCGCTTGGCATGCATCGATCGCCCACGCGGATCGGGTAGCTGCGGCTGCGGCCTACGACCAAGGCGCCGTGGCCTACAGTGCTGGCGACTACGAGCGCGCCGCGCGCGCGTTTGATGAGGCGTTTCGGCAGGCGCCGGCTCCCGAGGCGCTGCTCCAGGCTGCACGCTCCTACGAGCGCGCCGGGAATCGGGCGCGAGCCGCCACACTATGTCTTGCAGTGTTGGAGAGTTACGAGGGCCACGAGACGGCTGAGCTCGCAGAGGAGGCGCTTGCACACCTCTCAAACGAGCTGGTGCAACTGGAGGTTGCCTGTGAGGGGTGCGCGATCGAGTTGGATGGCGCTCCCACCCGTCGCGTGTTCTTCGTCGAGCCTGGCGATAGCCATACGGTAATCGCTACGCTGGAGCGCGGCAGTCAGGTCGAGTTCGTGGTCAACGGAGCGGCAGGTGACTACCGGGTCCTCAAGATGCCCGCTTCCCTTGCGATGGCTGCGGCGGATCCGACTTCGCGGCCCGCCGCGGCGGCTCCGACGACGTCTCGAAAGCGCCCATTCCTGGCCGACGGCGGACCGAATGAGCCGCAGGAAGCGTCCGATCTGGTCGCGACGCGATCCACCGATGACCGACCCGGCCTGTCCCCTTCGGTCGCCTATGTCGGTGTGGCCCTTACCGGGGTGCTCGCGGCCGCCGCCTCGGTTGCTACCATCAGTGCGGCCGGGGGCGTGTCGGACTACGAGGCAGCCGCCAAGAGTGCTCGGGACTGCGCCCGTGGGTGCGATGATCTCGATGCGCGCGCATCCGGAATGCTTCAGGATGGTCGTGACAGGGAATCGCTGGCGCTCGTGGCCTGGGCAGCCGCGGGTGCGACCGGGCTTGCTACGGCCGCGGTGGCGCTGTTTCTGACCGACTGGCGGGCGGACAGCGAAACAGAACGCGGTCCGACCCTGGATCTCGCTGTTGCTCCGGCGCCAGCTGGAGCAGACGCGACCGTGACGTTTCGCGGCCGCTTCTGATCTACTCAGCCCGGTTCACTTGCGGGAACGGACCCGACGTCGAATGGCATCGCGCTGCTTCGGGGTCAGGCGTTGCCAGCGGCGCAGTCGGTTGAGGAAGCCCCGCCGCTGTTCGGGACTCATGCTGTCGAGCCTGCGCACCATGGCGCGCAGCTTGGCTTTGTCGCCCTTGCCTAGACCTCGATAGCGCTTGAAGCTCGCGCGAAGGTCCCGCTGCTGGCGCGCTGGAAGCCTACGGAAGCTCCGGTACTGCCTGCGCAGGGCGGCTCGGCGGTGGTTTGGCAGAGAACGAAACCGCTCGTATCGCCTGATGATTCGACGCTGCTCGCTGGCGGGCAGGCGCCCGAACTCACGGTAGGCGCGGCGGAGGCGCTCTCGTTGGGAATCCGACAGTCGGTTCCACCGCTCTTGCTGGGCACGCATCCGGTCGCTTTGGGCCAAGGTTCGCGTCGGCTCCGCCACGAACAGCGGCATCGCGAGTACGGCAAGAGCAGCTGCGCACAGCCATGCAGGGGTTCGTAGGCGACTCATGGTGGGTCTACCTCCACCAGAAGCTCGTCGAGCTGGCCCGATTCCAGCGCCTCGCGCAGCGCGTCATCCCGCTCGACCTGCGCCAGGGCCTCCAGCTCATCCAGACGCTCCACGATCGACATCGCCTCCAGCATTTCCAGGTGCATGGCGAAGTCCAGATCTCCCGTGGGCGGAGCGGATGGGGTCGGTGAATGGAAATAGCCGATCGCGAGCAAGGCGGTGGCCGCCGCCGCGCCCGCTGCAGGCAACGCCCACAGGAAAAACGCACGGACCCGGCGTGCCCGTGTCCTCCGGCGTCCCGCGGGCGCACTCAGATCCTGTTGTGAAGCTTTGTGAGTCTGCAGGCGGGCGAAGAAGCGGGTGTCGAAACCAGGACCGACTGGTTCGTTTTCGTCGAGTGAAAGCAGCCGGGAAAGCCGCCCGTCCGCGCGTTGGAATGCCCGACACGTCTCGCATTCCGCCAGGTGGGCGAGCAGCTCGGGGGTCGCCTTCTCTGCTTCGTGTTGCGTCGCCAGCCAGGCTGTCTGGGCCCGTTCACATCGCATGCTGCACCCCATCATACTCGCGCATGACACTCGACAACTCTCGAATCATTCGCTCGCGCGCGCGGTGAATCAGCGACTTGACCGCGCTCTCGGTGGCGCTGACGGCGATCGCCGCCTCCCGGTAACTGAGGCCCTCGTAGTGAACCAGGAGCAGGGCTGCGCGCTGTTTGTCTGGCAGCTTGGCAAGCGCGGAAGCGTTCGGGGGGGGGCGCGAGCGCATGTAGGTAGATGCAGCGCCACAGGGCGCGCAGGTTCGCGCGCGCATACTCGATGCTCGGGCCGACTCCCACGGCACCCCGTCCGTTGATGCCGGCCGAGGAAGCACGACTCGGATAGAAGCCCTGGCTCAAGCCTCCGGAGAAAAACAGCCCTGTCCAAACCCAGAAGGGTGCGGGTGCCACGAACGAACGATAGCGGTCTCCATCGATTCCCGGAGGCGTGTCGCCCGACAGGACGAACAGATGGCTGCCCAGATCCCAGTGCCGGCTCAGGCCGTAGTGGGTCTCGAGGTTCCCCGCCCACGCACGGAGCTGCACCTCGAGCGCCTCCAACGCCACCGCACCGGTGTCGAGGTCGTGGCTTGGTACATCCAGGAGCAGGCGTCCGGACATGAGCGCGAGCGTGCCACGCAGGCTCAAGCCAGCGATCGGAAGAAGGGATAGTTGTCCACCTATGTAGGCTGCTCCGCCTCCGCCGTCCTCGCTGAGTAGGGTGTCGAACAGCACCTGTTGCACGACCACGTCATCCGACGTTCCCGAAAAAGGTGCGCTGCTCGCCTCGTTGGCGGCGCCCTCCGCGTAGGCGGAGCGGAGCACGTCTGACAGGCCTCCATCCCGGTCACCCGCCAAGGCCATGAACACGCTGGCCCATTCGAATGTCGAGATGTCCCAATCGAGGCGCGCGGCGATCAGCCCACCCGTCGGTTCTTCCGCTTCCCGTTGAAAGCCCGCGATCAGGACCTCTGCGCGCAAGGGGTTGCCGTTGATGGTCTCGAAGTCGACCAGTCCTCGCAGACCTCCTACAAAATCATCCAGCACCAGGCCGTTGGCGACGTTCGCCCGGAACCTCCCCACTTCCAAGCTCAAGCCGGGGCGGCCTACCGTCACCGACAACTCGCGCATGAACAGCGCCACCGCGCCGAACTCCTTGTCGGGGGTCTGGCCGTCGAGGGTGATGCCCCGCAGCGGCGGGTCCAGCGTGGCACCGTCGCGGATCTCCCCGGTGTCCGCCAGTGTTCGGAGCCAAAGCCAGTCCCACGGCTCCCATTCGAAGTAGAGGGAGGCCATCGCCGCGGCGTACGTGTTGGTCGGCTGAGGACACAGCAGGCGCTCGACTAGCCAGCGGATGCGCCCGTCTGGAGCCAATGCCTGGCACCGCTCCGACATGCCGGCTCCCGCGCCCTGATCATCGGGGAATTGGAGCAGCAGCCGGGTGTCCGGCATGTGTCCTCTGGTCACGACGCTGGTCGAGAGGCCAACATCGACGAGATAGGAAGCCCCCTCTTGTTTGTCGGTGGCCACCTGGTCTTCTGCCACGTCCGGCAAATCCAAGAGCTGCGCCGCGTCCGCCAACTCCGCCGCATCCGCTGTTGTGATGGTCTTCGAGGTCTGGGCGGAGGCTCGGCCGCACATCGCCTGTTCCCCGACGAGGGCCAGGCTCAGTAGAAGCACGGTGTCATGGACGGGTAGCCGCACGCGGGTGAAAGCTCGACCTCGATGCCCTGCGCGACCCTCAGGCTGCGCCGCTGGGCAATCCTAAACCGGCCGGCAACCGAATGGTTGCGGTTTCCCGATGCGCCTCGTCGCAAACGTCCACCAAACGCTGACTCAAGGTCGTTAGCGGGGCTCCGCCCCCGCCCAACGAGGCATGTGACCCAGGCCCGACCGGCAACCGCTGTCGCTTGCAGCGCATCCCCGGAGCGCGCCAGCGCGACCTAGCGACCTTGT
>JAPPOR010000975.1 GCA_028817905.1 Myxococcales bacterium | reverse complement strand
AGGAATGCCGAGTGGCGGCAACTGTGAACTGGTTCGCGGCTGCGCTCGAGCGGCGTGCTAGTGGTACCGAATGCGATCCCACTATGCTGTTGCGGGGTGGCGACGTTCCGGCCGGTGGCTGGGCGTGCGCCACCTCCCCAGGTGTGTGTCGGGTTCCCCCGCGAACTGACATCATCTGGGTGATAGAAGACAGGCATGTGCCCGCGGTCGTGCCCCTTTGTCGGAGCAAGGGCCGGAAGTCGAAGCTGAGCTGTGGTCCCTGGCAGCAGGGGCCTGTCGCTTTCAGCAACCGCACAGGTTTGCCACTTCTTGACGTCGCTGGAAACGGCGCCAGATGATTCGGGACGGGCGCCCTCGCTAAGCAACGGGCATGGTCCCACGTGCAACTTGGACATACGCGTCCAAGGAGTTGGGACGTTAGCACAGTCCTTTTGCGTATCGCCGAGTGCGGGTCAACTGGCGATCCCTCGCGTACGCCAACCTCGGTGGCTGCTCGCCACCAGGGCTGCACTGTCGCGTTGCCGGTTGAGGTGAGCGACACCCTGCAGCCCCTTGCCGGGAGAGGATCTCCCAGAGGAGCAAGAGCATGCTAGCGCAAACTCCGCTTCGTCGAGAAACGGGTCTTCGACGAGCGCAAGATGTGTCGAGAAGTCCCCGCGATCGGGAACGTGACGAGTACCGGAGCCTATTGGCTTCTTGCGGTTGCCTCAGTGTCTGGGGGTCGCCATGACGAGTCGCCGGGGGACCGCCCGGAACACCTTCGGGCTTAGCCCCAGGGAGCTTGAGGTCCTTTCGTACCTGCCTCTGGGCTACACCAACAAGCAGATCGCTCTCGTCCTCGGGACGAGCCCTGGAACCGTGCGCAACCAGCTCGGCAGCATCTATCTGAAGATGGATGTCGCGTGCAGAGCCGAAGCGGTCGGCGTACTGCTTCGCACGTCGGAAGATCCGCAAAGCAGCGGCTGCGATCCCTCCGAAAGCGACTGCAGAGAACGGCATGTGACACCAGGCACATGATGTTCGTCTCATTGTCGCGCACAGCGATTCGCTGAACATTCCTCACATGCGGTGAGGCAACACGGTCCTGCTTGACTGCCGCCGCCGGTCCTCCGACATGGCGGCTGGCAGTCAAAGTGGGTCGCTTCGGCGCACTCGCCGAAACGAGGCGAACTCAAGTCACGATGCAAGCGGGGATCGAAAATGACTACAAGACTCATGTTCTGTCTAGCCCTTCTAGAAGTTGCAGCCTGCGCAGAGCACCCGAATGGACCTGGCGTCGACTATCGTGATCACGCTCTCGCTGCACACTTCATCAACGCCTCACGCGGTCGCTTGGGGTACGAAGCGACTGCCGGAAGTGGGCCAGGACTCGGCCAGATAGCACCTGTTCCAGCCTACAGGCCGGCTCGCCCTGCGACAGCAACGCTTGACACTCATGCAGCCAGGGCCCTCGCTCCTGTCCCGGTCGACCAACACGTAGTCGTTGCAGGCTTGCAGCCCTACCCGGACCCGCGTCGTGCGGTCGCGCGTCCCGAAATGGGCCAAGACGTACCCGTTCGAGGCCTACTGCCTTGCCCAGAGCTACGCAGGCGTTGCCTGGCGCGACTGACCGCGCCGCAGAATGACGACGCGGCCAGACGCCGCGTTGTTCACCCGCGATCGGGAGCCATAGTTCGGAATGGACCTGGTGCCAATCCGTAGCTAGGCCCCTACCGGCTCCCTCGTCCTCGGCGCGGCGCCGGGATCGACGCCCGGTGCATGAGTTCGTCCACTTGCGCTGCCCGCGACGGGCTCCGATGCCTGCGGCGAGCAAGCGTCTTGGCCAAGATATTCCTGATTCGACGTGCGCAGAGACTGACCAACTCTTGTTGCACCAACTCAAGGTCGACACGGAGAGATAGCAAGATGAAAACAAACATGGCTCCACAACCCCGTGACAGAGAGGAACGAAGAATGACTTGTTTGCTCCAACAAACCATTCGCCAAGTCGCTGCGGGAGCAGCCCTGGGCATGGCACTGGTCACATCTGTGGGCGTAGCGCACGCAGATGAGACCCGCGTCTATTCTGGCTCAGAGTGCTCACTTTCAGCTGTAAGCTCGTCACTTCAGGACCGAAGCCTCGGCAAGCTCAGGAGCACGGCCCCCGGGAGCAGGACTGTTGTTTGCCCCCTGCACCGGCTCGAAGCGGATACGACGGTCAGATTCGTGCATGCGGATGTGGCTGGCGATCCAACGGGTGTAAGTTGTCGCCTACATCGCCGAGCGCCGAATGGCCAGCCCTACTCCAACGCTTTCACGGGGGTAACGCTGATCAGCCCTGATATTGGAGCCGATGGCTTGTGGCGCCACAGCTATGTGCCGGTAGGTGGCTTCACGATGGGCTACAACCAGTCGGTAGCGGTTCAGTGCACGCTCACTCAGGGGTCGTCCATCCTGCGCTACCGAGCGCGCTTCGACTAGGCCTCAGCCGCGGGCCGCGCCCGGTCTTTGCGCCGGCGCGCGGCCCGCGGTTGGTCGCCCGCCAATCGGAAATCAGGCAAAGGAGCTCAACATGCTTCGCGCAAGGCGAACCCAAGTGACTCTCGCGGCCGTGCTCCTGGGCGCGTCTGCTTTCGCCCTCGCGTCTTCCCGCGTCAGGCGACGGGTCGCCGTTGAAGCGACGACCGTAGCACCTACACCGGTCGACGCCTGGCGCCGTGAACCTGAGCGCCGCACGGGCGAACTGGCCACCGAACTTGCGGGGGAAGAGGCGGTCTCGGTGATATTGCGCCGCCTTGAGCGAGTGGAGCGAGACCTTGCCCAACTATCCGCCGCGGTACAAAGCCCTCTGGCCGGCAGCATCCAGCCTGCCGAGGAGCCCAGTGCCCCCCTAGGACCGAGCAGCGACGCCCCCGGTTCGCCGGAAGTGTTGCGGGACGAGGAACTGGACCGACAGGAACGCCTGGACCGAGTCCTGATGGCCGAAACCGAGGATCTGGCCTTTCGGGATGGGATCGTGTCGGGGCTTCATGAGGTGGTCGAGTCCCGTGCGCTCGACGTCGAGGTCGCCGCCGTCGAATGCGGCAGTACGTTCTGCAAGGTCGAGGCGCGAGCGGCGGATGGACAGGCCCTTGAGCAGCTCTCGCAGGCGGCATTTCAACTCGAGGGTCTTGCCGGGGCAAGCCTTTCGGTTGCACGGAGACCCGACGGGACTTTGGGTGGCCTCATCTACCTCGTTCACGAAGCTGCCCCAGATCATCCTGCGCTCAATTAGCCGATCCCAAAACTTCCTCAGCTCGATGGAAGCGCGAATCGAATGTTCGTACCACCCAGCTGAGCAGCTTTGTAGAACTGACCGGGGTCCCAGTAGTCGTCCTACAAGCCACCCCCTCAGCCGTTCTTCTTCATCCATCATTTCCGATGCGTCGACACATCGATGCACCTTGTCACAGAGTCGACTTCAGCGATGCGTCTCCCGCTGATACGCCGCGGACTCCTCGCCAGCCTGTTAGCCTCCGACCCCTGCCGTTTGGCTTCACTGAAGGTCGAAGAATGAGCAGAGTTCCGAATTGTCGGCGGCGGCGTGCACGAATGGCCCTGATGAGCGCAGCCCAGAATACCTCATCAGCTCGCAAACGGATCGCGCAGCACGAGACCAGTGGACGGATCTCAACAACCCAGCACCCTCGTGGCGAGCTTCAGTTGAGTACCTTGATCAGCTCGATGGCGGTTGTCGTGACCGTTGCCAGGACTCCGAACACGACGCCAAGCAATGTGAAGGGCTGAAAGCTGTTGGCCACTTCCTTCGGTAGCGGCTCGGTCGCCAGCTGGACCCAGTACCGCGAGACTCGCAGCGCTAGCGACATGGTGATCTTGGTCAGAACTGCGAGGGCCAGCAGGAAGAGGTACGCAAGGCTGGGCAGCAGGGTGGTTGCTGCAAAGAAGGCGTCGTCAAAGTCCCTGGCATTGGCAGGCGTGGGTGATATTGAAATCAAGCTCCAAATGGCAGCGTTGGCTTGCAGCCACAACTCGGCGATAGTTCGAGTGCCGAACGAGGTCGTGGCGTTCCAGGGCAACAGAGTGAATCCCACATAGGTCGCGCACAGGCACGCTACCGCCAACGAATAGGCGAGAATAGCATCCACTACGATTAGCCCTGCCCGTGCTACACTCCCATGGACGACCGTGATCTTGGCCACAAGTATCAGCGTAGTCAGCGTCGTCGACAGATCGAAGATCCAGTTTATGACGAGCCCTCCGCCATACTTGGGGAGCTCCTGGGCAAACCAGCCCAGATGAATCGATGCGACTCGAATTGTGTCTGCGGCTGACACCGCGGAACCATCGTAGCCCGGAAACAGTCGCGTTCGAACAACGCGTCCCAGAACGCTCATCACCACTGTGAGCACGAAGCTCACGGGAATCGAGAGTAGAAGCGACTGCGCGGGGCGCGTGCGCACCGAGCGGATGACACGAACCGCAAACCTGGCGCCATGCGCAGGAAAGTCGGCAATCGACGTGCGGTCCAGGCTGATCCAGAAGGCGGTCAAGAGATCGTAGAGGCGATGCTTGGCCGAGAGCAGCATGAGCTTGTCGACCGCGGCGCCTATCGTCGCGCAAAGCGCTAGCATCAGAGCCGCAATTCCCAATGCCACAGCCAAACGCTAGCCGAACTGCGTGGCACTTTCCATCGGCTGGAAGTGTGAGGTGCCCGATAGAACGTCGCGCCCTGCCAGCTGCCAAGTATGTATTTCGCATGACGTGGACGCCCGTTTCGCTGGCATGATGACACCCGACACGTGCGGACACTTGGGGTATGCTCGCGTAGGGCGCCAGCGGAGGTTGCCAGTCGTCGGTCATCCGGAAGGGGCCTCCCTTGTGCTCGAATCGGCGGCCCAGCTGAGCCGCATCGCGAAATGGTCATCGCCACTCGCTACAGGCGGTGGGCGGTCGTGAGCAGCTGCGTGTAGACGAAGTTTGCGTGGGCCATGCCGGCCAGGAGGAAGAGCGGGATCGAGGCGAAGTTGGGTAGCAGGCCCGCGCGGTAGCCGCGCGCCGTGATGAGATAGAAGACCGGGATATACAGCAGGATGGCACTGAGCAGGCCGGGCGAGTAGACGCCGAGATACGCCGTCGCAGCCATGTGGAACAGGGCATTGTGGAGGATCCCCGCAGACAGCTGGAAGAAGTGGATAAGCGCCGTCCAGCGCCGCGGATAGAGGCTGGCGAGCGCGGTCAGTGCAACCAGTATGCCCATGATGATGAGGTTGTTCTTGACGAACTGGGCAGTCGTGAAGCCCTTGGCGAAGTGAGCGCTCGCCCACGCCGCAAAATTCTGCGCTTCCTCGAGGATGTGGATGGCATAGGCGACGGGCCCCAGCCAGACCGCTTGACGGTAGGACAAGCCGCGAAGAAAGCGTGGAATCGCTTCAACGTTCATGTTGCTACCGCTGGTGGATGCAGCAGGCGATCGATCCCGCAGCCGCTGATGATGCAGCACTCGCGATCATTGGAGAGCAGGCGGGCAGTCCAGTCCACCACGCCGCCGTCGGCGATGTTTGCACCCGTGTCGTCACAGTCCAGCTGAAAGGATAGGCCCGGGTAGTAGGTACGGGCACCCGACCGGTCGGTTCTGACGGATCCCACCAGGTCGTGCACCTCGCACAGGGGTGCCAGGACTTGCTGCTCGAGCTGTTCCTTTTGGCAGGCGGAGCGGTCATAGAGGGTCACCCTCGGCCGGCCGACGCCCGCGTGGGCCATCAAGCTCAGGTGAGCGCGGATGTGCTCTCGTATGGACTCTAGCTCGAACGAGACCCCTGCACGCGAGCGGCCCGACGTCAGCAACGCGAAGATCCCAAAGTGCTGCAGCATGCCTAGGCCGGACGCCCGCGGGGTCCGCACCACACGGTGACTGGTACACAACCGCACGGGAGCCGCCCTCTTGCCTTCTTCTGCCATCCGCCCCGCGCGCCGCCGGGCTGCTTCCAGCGCCAGCACGTTCGAGGGGTCGGACACCACCTCGCGGCCGCGTGTGGTGTGCTCGATCAGGTTGGCGCTTACCGGAGCCACCGCCGCGCACGTGCCCAGGGGGGCGAGCGGCGACAGATCCACGGGATCGAACGCCGCCGCCGCCTCATAGGCGAACCGCTCGAACTCGACCCGGCGCCGGGGGTCCGCCGACGCGGGCGCAACGAAGGCGTCCTGCCGAAACCGATCAAGCAGCGCGATCGGGGACACGGCAGCGCTACGCTTCGAGATCACCGCCATCAGGAGCGTGGTCAAATCGCTACGACGCAGCGCCGCGAGGCGCTCCACTATGCCAGCGCCTCCCAGTCCCCGCTCGATGCGTTCCAGTGCCCCCGACATGGGCCCACCGTGGTCCGGGATGGGAAACCAGTCAAGGCTGCGCGCACTCGTCTTCCTCCGCCCCTGCGTCAGCCCCGACATGGGGGCCACCCCGTCGCTCTCTATGCGGCGGGCTATCGGTGCGCTCCGAAGGCGCAGGACGCCTGTCGACCCTCACGCCAAAGTAGTCGCCGCCCTTCCGCCGGAGATCGTCTGTACCCCAATGAAGCTCTTTGTCGCTGCGGTGAAGGAGAGGGATGTGCTTTGAGCAGTGAATGTAGGCTTCCTGCACGTCGACTACGACCCAGCATTCCGGTACTCGGCCCGAAGGGTCCCGGGGGATGACTTGCCGTCTGCCCGACCACGCCTCGAGGGACGAACCGTCGACGATCCTCGCGCGACCGTTGACATGCAAGCCCACGGTACTGTCGAGGAAGTCGATGAAATTGAGGCCGATGTGGGGGTTCTCGAGCATGTTCCCAACGCTGGCCATGACCCCGTTGCCACGATACTCCGGATAGACAACCGTCTTGGCATCCAGGACAGCAACGAACCCTGCCGGTCCGGCCCGAAACGAGCAGTCGCACTCCCCTTGGGCATCGGCCGTGGCGATGAAGACCATCTCTTGGAGCGCGATGAAATCACGCATCCTCGCATTGAGGTGGCTCAGCATCTGCTTGTCATAGAAGGCCCGGGCCCGACGCGACGTATCAAACCGTTCCTGCGCCAGCTGTTCGCCCTTCGATCCAGGTCGTTTCATCGCTTCGTCCTCCCCACGGTAGCCCGCTACGCCCCCCAGAACCCAAGGCCTCCAGGGTTGAGAGGTGGGCTTCGATGGGTTTGTGACGTTTTTTATGGGTCCATCGGACAAGGTTTCGCCACCCACAACCATAGTCATTTGTTGTGGGGTGGCGGAAGCGCGCACAAGAGCCCTCCCCGAGTCCGACGATCGCCCCGCGGAAGAGCAGAGACCAGTGTCCGTGCCCTGTGCGAGCAGTGTTGCCCGAGGCGCTGGGCCGGACCATGGAACGAACGTCATGTGCCGAGTGTCACATGCCTGCCGGCCGCGTCTGCCAGCTTGATCCCTGCCTCTGCCCGCGCGCGCCTCTGACTGCAGCCAGGGGTTGCACCCCGAGCGCCTCGGCTTCAGCAGCCCAGCAAGCGACTCCCGCCTTCAGGTAGTCAGGTAGCTCGTGGAACGGGGAGGCGCCGGCGACCCAATCCAGGGACCTAGCCCGCATCCATCACCAAATCACGCGCCCTCGCACAACTGCTCGACTCCGCAGG
>JAPPOR010000905.1 GCA_028817905.1 Myxococcales bacterium | reverse complement strand
GGACCGACCATCAGCATGTAAAGCTCTGCTGCTGAGAGAACAATATGCACGTCGCAGCGGCGGGTCTTGCGGTTGGAGTGGGAGATGTTCGAGATGCGACTGAGGAAGCCGGAGTGCAGGGCGGAGGGCCGAGGGGCCATACCGTGGGCGCACGCACTGATCTGCTTGGGATGCGCGACTGGATGCGGTGCCGAACCCGCAACCATGCCCGCCGGGCAGCCAGTGCCTCCCGCGGGGAGCACGCAAAGCGCCCAGTCGACGGCCGTGGCGCCCGTCGCAGGTGCCCCGGCACCCGTCACGTCCACTCCGAGTGGGGAAACGACGGCGATGGTTCCGCCTACTGCGACTCCGTCCGGCCCGGAACAAGATGCGGAACCTGGGGGCATGGGCCCAGCTGATACGGCGCCGCCGGTGCTCGATCCGTTGCAAGGTCCCGAGACGACGGATCCCGAAGCCACGGACCCCCAAGCCATGGGTCCGGAGGCGATGGATCCTGAAGCCATGGATCCTGAAGCCATGGATCCTGAAGCCATGGATCCTGAGCCCATGGACCCGGTGACCGCGAAGCCGCCGGAGCCGCCCGAGTGTGATGTGTCGGCTCCCGATGAGTTCGAGCCCAACCCGGGCGTCGGTGGCGGTGGTTCTCAGTACACCGACTCGCCGCATTTCCGCATCTACGGCGCTTCCGGGTCGAACGCCCAACAGGCGATCGATCACCTCGAGGCGGCATACAGCTGTTTCGTGGACACCCTTTGCTGGCGCTCGTCAGGGTTGTCGATCAATTCCAACTCGGACGACGGCCCGTTCTACAAGATGAATATCTACGGAGTTGGTAGTTTGGGGGGTGCAGGTGGGCAGATGTTCTCCGATGCACGGGCGGGGCTGAGCTATCTGCGGGTGGTCAACAGCTACTTGCCGCAGCCGCGGGTGACGGTCCACGAGTATGGTCATGCGCTGACCTATCATGAGAAGGGTTGGGTCGAGCAGACCAACACCGGCGCCTGGTGGGAAACCGTCGCCAACTTCGTCGCCGACACCTATATGACATCGCCCCTGTGTACAGATGCAAGAAAAGCCCATGGCGTGTCGGAGGGGCGCACGGTCATTGACCTGGGCAAGGTCATCGGCGACTCCCATCAGGTGATCGTCGACGCTTCGCGCGGCTCCGGCAACTACTACCAGGCCTGGCCCTTCCTCACCTATTTGACCAACAACCCGGACGGCTACGAGGGTCTGGGCACGACCGTGCTGCGCGACATGTTTCGTAACCACAATGGGCGCAACGAGACGCCCTTGCACGTGCTCGAGCGACTCGCAGCGCCCGTCACGGTCCAGACGATCGTGGGCCGCTACTGGGCCCGCATGGCCTATCTGGACATCGGCCACCAGCAAGCCCAGGAGGCCTTCTTTAGCGGACGCGGGCGGCTGAACTTCGCAAACCTCGACGCCCTGTCGGGCGATCGCTATCGGGTGAAGTCCAGCCGAAGCCCGCGCTACTTCGGGGCCAACATCATTCCACTCAATGGCACGGGTGACGTCAGCGTCCAGGTGACGAGTGCAGGCGTTTTTACGGCCACGCTGGTGGTGCGGGCCGAAAGTGGCGCCGTGCGGTACATCGATCTGGAGGGTGGGAACGGTCAGGCCACGGTCGGGAGCGGCGAGGAGGCCAGCCTCGTCGTCGTCAACACACCCGATGCCCTGGTCATGTACGACCCGTTTCGCATTGGCGGCGATGTGGCCCGCGGCCTCGACTACGAGGTCCAGATCACTGGCGCCACGCCCTAGCTAAGCTAGTCTCAGCCCGTCGCTTGCTGGCGTCGGTATTGGAGTGGGGTCAGACCGGTCCAGCGCTTGAAGGCGCGGTGAAACGTGGTGTTGTCCGCGAAGCCGAGCTCATGCGCCGTTTCGATGATGGTGCGCTCTTCGTCCAGGAGGCAGGCCTTGGCGACGTCTGCAAGGGCTTCGTTGACGAGCGTTCCATACGCCTTGCCTTCGGCTTTCAGGCCGCGCCTCAGTGAACGCTCGCTGAGCCCGAGGCGGCGCGCCACGCCCGCCATGGTCGTGTCGCGCGGGGCTGGCTGCCACACGAGTGCCTCACGGACCCGTGCCGCGAGCGAGCGGCGGTCGCCAAGGTGCGCGTCTCTACGGGTCGCGAATGCCCGCAGGGTGCGATGCATCCCCGGGTCGGCGTGCGGCAGCGGCAGCGTGAGCAGGCGGCTGTCGAAACGCATGCCGGTGTCGGGCTGGTCGAACCGGGCGAGCTCACCAAAGAAGCGGGTGTACTCGCGAACGCTGGGAGGCGGGCCATAGGCGAAGGAGACACTCCGCACATATTCCTGCCCGCGGGCGCCCCGAACGACGCGGAACAGGCCGCCCAATGTCAACTCCGCCATGAAGCGCTGCACGCCCGGTGGTTCAGCGGTGAAGCGGGCGCAGCGGAGGACCCCCTCAGGCTCGGTCTCGGAGATCCCAAACGTGGCGTCGTCTCCACACTGGTGCCGGAACTCGTCGATCGAGCGCAGGGCATCGCCCACTGTGGCCGCGTGCGCAACGAGGCCAGCGATCGGATTGAGGGCCTCGCTTGCAAGCCGCTCGATCGAATGCAGGCCAAGTGCTGCATCCCCGGATAGGTCGAGCGCGATCTGGACGTATTCGAAGAACTTCGAGCGCGCAAGGCGCGCGTCCCTTGCCTGCAGCTGGGCGGGCGCGAGCCGGGCTGCCCGCAGAAGTTCCGCACGGCCCACGCCTGCTGCCACCGTCGCGTCTACCAGGTTGCGCACTGCTAGCATTGAGACCATGCTCACCCGGCGGTTTTCAGCAGCCCGCGCCACGCCATGGATATAGCGGCCCCCTGAGTTGCGCGCAAACGCGGACGTGCGGTGTGACTTCCGTGTACCCAGCTAGCTAGAACTCAAACGCTTCCGCGCGGATGGCGCTGAAGAAGATCGCGCGTTCACCGGGCGTCCAGTCGGCCCACACGACGTAGACGCCACCATCGCCATCCATCGCCATCCCACTCGGTCCGTGGTCGCCGATGATGCTGAAGGAGTCGCTGGGATCATTCGGTGGGGAGGGCGAGTTGGCCAGGCTGACCCTCAGTGGCCTGCTAAACGTCTCGCCACCGTCCCGTGAAATCACTGCCCAAACGCTGTAGGGCATGAACGGTGGGCGTGCGCCCAGTCCGGCCATGTCGCGTTCGTAGGAACGCCACATGATACCGAATTCGCCGTTCGGTGAGTTGGCCACGAAGGGCGCAAAGTGGGTCTTGGCCGGGTCTTCGGTCACCTTCACCGGCCCGGTCCAGCTCACGCCTGCGTCCTTCGTCTTGTAAACGGAGAACTCGGCGCCTGACTCGTCGAGCAGAACCACTGTGAAGTGCCCTTCCCGCGTCGGGTCGGCGCCGAGCAGTACACTGAGGGCGGCCGGCGTGAAGCCGGTGGGCGTCGGCACGTGATGGCGGCTCCAGGTGGCGCCGCTGTCGGTGGACGTCTGGAACACGACGCACGGGGGCCGCGCGGAACTGCCGCCGAAGAACGTGCAGCCCGCGCGATCGGTCTTGAGAAAGAGCGTGGCCATGGTGCCGTTGGCTGCGGCAACGGAAGAGTGGTTGGCGCCCATGTGACCTCTTCCGTTGGGACCGCCCAGGGGCTGGGGTTCGGTCCAGGTGGTGCCGTCTAGCGTGGAGGAGATCCAGCGATCAGTGATCTGCCCCGGGGGAGAGTCCGGCAGGCCCGTCGAACGCGGTCCCAGATTGCTGATGCCTGCGAGGCCACTGGTCACGTAGAACCTACCCGTTACCAGATCGGCGCCACCATAGGGCCAGTCGGCGGGCGTGCCGCTATAGGAGACCCATTGCCAGCTCCTGCCCCCGTCGGTCGACTTGATGACGCCGACGCCACCGTTGGGGAAGAACGAGCGTGGCTCGGATTCCCAGTTGCCCCAGTTGATGGCGTTGAAGCCGATATAGAACGTGCCGTCCATGGTTGCGGCGATGGGCCCCTCTCCCCGGGCCCTGACCTCTGGGTGACCGGGCGGAACCAGGTCTGCGATGTCGATTTGCTCGAAGGTTTGGCCACGGTCGAATGAGACGAACACGCCGATGTCCATGAACCCCGGCGTCCTGGCGAAACCACGCGGCTGGGTGAGCAGTGGGATCTCTCCTACGGGGATCATTTCGCAGTCGGAACCCCGCGTTGGAGGAACACACGCGCGCGTATAGCCCAGGTTGGAGCTCGCGAGCACGACGATGTTGTTCGGATCCGACGGGTTGACGGCCACATGGGGCGCACCGAAGCGGCGTGTCGTGTCCTGCGTCACGTCGACGTTTGTGATCTCGCTAGGGAGTGGTATGGGCTGGTGGTCCGCGGCCGCTCCAGCGTCCGAGGCGGCCGGCTCGATGGCACTGGCATCGGTCTGCCCGTCGGTTGTGTCCGGAAGGTCACCGCCGGACTTCATGTCGGGCATGGCGCGCGTGGCTGGCGCGCCCATCCGGGGCGGGCCGGAAGGTTCGCTATCCACCGAGATCGCTGAAGCCGGCTGGTCGGGCTCGGTCGTGGGCGCCGCGGGAGGGGAAACCGCAGGGGAGGGCATTCCCTGCTCGGGTGCGGACACACCCGTCGACGCGATCACCATGTCGCTCGAGTCGCACGCAACCATCGCGCCGAGGCACGCGAAGACCATCGCGGTCGTCATCTTCCGGTTCATCTCGATCCTCCTGCACCGGGGCACAGCTGGCCCCCAGTGCGCTGACATCGCTCACCTGCGCCGAGGCCTACAGACGCAACGCCTCAGGTCTGCTCTGGGGATGCACGCCCTGGAGTCATCGACACCCAGGCGACGAGACCCCACACGGAGTGTGCATGTGGAGCATTCCTAGACGGGCCGCAACATCCGCGCTCGGCCTTTGGTGTGGTCGCGCCCCGGGGGTAAGCCGTTTGTCCGTGTCGGGCAAGTGCCTGGGAAGACCCGTGCATAGCAGCACGAGGGACCTTTGCCGTGATTGTCGGATGGCACGGTCCATTCACCCCGCATCGCTGGCGAAACGCTGTGCGTGCGCGTCGCTGATCGCTGTCAAAGAGGCTCGAAGAACGCCTTCAGTAGCCCAAGGCGATTCCCTCCAAATCTCTAATCCGTCGAGCCTCCGTTTTGATCACGGATTGTTGCGTTTGTCCGACGAAAACGCTGGTCCGTGGCGCTGTGCGATGGCTATGTACGAGCTGACAGGGTGACCCGGAGGTTCGAATGGCGAAGAACAGCGGAAGTCGCATGCTGTGTTCATGCGCGTTGTGGATGGGCCTGGGTGGCTGCGGATCAGACCCTGACCCGGCCCATATTGCGGCGGTGCAAGCCGAGCCCCAATCCGAGAAGACGGAGAGCCGGGGAGGCGAACCGTTGCCAATGGCCGCAGGCGCGCAGTCGGCCTCAACGCAAACGTCCGACGTTTCGCAGCAGAGCGCTGCCCCGAGCCCCCCTCCCAGCCCTTCAGACCCCGAAGGAGCGATGGCTTCGGACCCTGGCGCGCGTCAGAGTGACCATGACCCGGTCCAAGCGGTCGAGCCGGCCGATGCGCCCGACGCGGGCCAGGCCATGCCGGTGGACGAGCTGCCCCGGTCGGAAGCCATGCCGTGCGAGACCGAGGAAGAGAAGCTGTTTTCGTTCTTCATGGTCAGCTACGAGGCGATCCGGCGAGAGTCTGGCAGCGACAAGGGCTTCGGCGGCGACCTGGGGGGCATCGAGGGTGCCGATGACATATGCAGGCGCGTCGCCATCAGCTCGAGCGAGTGCGCCGAAAGCAGGACCTGGCGTGCGTTCCTGAGTACGACTCAGCAGGATGCTATCGATCGTATCGGAACGGGGCCTTGGCATGATCGCCTGGGGCGTCTGCTCGCCAACAACTTGACCGAGCTCCTCAACGAGCGCCCCCCCAACGCGCATCCAGACATCATCAACGACTTTCCCAACGAGTTCGGTGTACCGAATCGCAACCCGGACGGCACGGGCGACGTGGACAACCATCAAACGCTAACCGGCAGCGGTGTCGACGGTAGGCTCTACACGCAGGGGCCGAATGATGGCCGTAGTGGTCCGGGTGGCTTTGCGGGTGGGTCAACCGCTTGTATGGATGGCCCCTGGACGCCCGAAAAGGCGACCTGTTGGGACTGGACGGTCTCGGACCCCGTGGGGTGTCCGCGTGTGGGCCACTCTTGGCCTCGCGAAGTCAGTGGCGTGCACTGGATCAGTGTCTGGAACGAGGGTGGGTGTGCGCCCGGCGTCGTCCTCGACGATTTCACGCCACCTGGGGGGCCGACGGTAGGCTCATTTGGGGGCTACGGCGGCTTCTACTGCTTTGCGTTGACCCCATGACGAAGGCCGCAGCGACGGGGGCGGGTACTTGTTTGGTGCTCTTGCTGAGTGGTCTTGCGGCCTGCTCTGGCGATGCGGGCGAAGCGCCGAGTACGAGTGCCGGGGACGCCGGCGTTCGAGCCACGTCGGCGTCGCCGCCCAGCTCGGAAGGGCAGCCTGCTGGCCGGTTTACGTTGCGCTTGATCGCGGCGAGCTCGATCACCAATACGCCGGCCCTCGCGCGCCTGCAGGGCAGCGTTCGCAGTGCGCCCCCGCACCAGATGATGGGTTGGTTGCTCAAGGAAGAAGAGGGTGCATGCCGGCTGGAGATCCCCGATTTCCCCTTCTGCGATCCCGAGTGCCCGCGGGCCCAGGTGTGCGTCGCGGGGGACGTGTGCTCCCAGGACCCGGTGGCGGTGGACGTCGGCACGGTCACGGTGTTTGGGTTGCGGACCAAGGACGGTAGCGAGGAGCCGGTGACGTTGATGCGCATCGGGCCCAACTATCAGCCCTCGGCATCGGTTGCGCTGGACTATCCCCCGGTGGCCCCGGGAGCGCCCCTGCGTTTGGAGGCCAGCGGTGGCGACCACGAGCCCTTCGAAGTGGGGACGACCGGGATCGCGGAGTTGAACGCTGAGCGCGACACGCCGATTCCCTTCGAGCGCGATCGGCCGCTTCGGGTCAGCTGGATCGCGGCGGTGGGCGAGCGGTCGACGATCGAGGCGGTCGTGGACATCAGCCACCATGGCGGCGTCAAGGGGCGCATCCATTGCGCAGCGGACGACCAGGAGGGCCACCTCGAAGTGCCAGTATCGCTAGTGACGGGCCTATACGACCTGGGCGTCGCAGGCTTCCCGATCGTTCGGCTGACCCGGTCTGCCGTGGGCAGGACCGGCGACATCGAGTTCGCAGCAGAGCAATCGCTCGAGCTCAACCTGGCGATCCCGGGCATCACATCTTGTCTTGGCCACGAGGATTGCCCGGACGGGCAAGCTTGCCGGCTAGACCGTACGTGCGGCTAGCCCAGAACATGAATGATCCGGGCTAGAGGTGGATGCGTTTGTGTCGTGGAGTGGGCGATAGCGTCGTACCCGGTGCCCGGAGAGCGCGCTGACCAATCACGGTGAGATCTTCGAAGGATCGTAGCCGTCATAAAGGGTGCGACATGTGAGCCAGCGGGAGCCGTCCTCGCGATATGGGCCGTGCCCTCCTATGATTGAGTTGCGCATGGTTTTTAGGTTGGCATGGGTGGTCCTGGTGTGCTGGACCCTGAGCTGTGGCCGCATTGGTT
>JAPPOR010000245.1 GCA_028817905.1 Myxococcales bacterium | reverse complement strand
GCAGCGACCGTAGCCTTGCGGCGTAACTGTCGGCATAGACGGTGATGGGCGCTTGAACCCTAACAGGTCTATGACGTCGACGTATCGCCCCCTATTGGCCAGGCGCTGCACGGCGCAGCCAGTTACGATGCAAGGCTAACGGCCAGCGAAGGGAAACCCTCCGAAGGCGCCTTGGCCTGCGATCACCGAAGTGCTCATCAAGCCATGCGTTCGCGGGCTCCCATGGTCGCGGGCCGCGAAAGCGCCATTTCCGGGCGCGAACTAGCTAGTGATCATAGCTCGACGGCTGGGTCGTCCGAGTTGGCGGATGCATGCTCGGGCGGCGCCTCCGCGGCCTTGTCGCGACCGATACCCGCCTTGAGCGCTGCCCATAGGCTACGATCGAGAGCCAGAACCATCCCTGCGAATGCGATCGCGGAACCGAGCACACATGCGGTCAATCGTAGCGGCGAAGCACTCCACGGCAAAGCGGCACGCGCGAGCCCACCCACAACCACTGCTGACAGGGCAGGCGCCCACAGGCGGGCGAGCGGCCGCGCTTCGGGTAGCAACCCCTTGAAGGCAACCAGCAACGCGACGTTGCCCACCGCCACATGCACGGCGTAGCCGAGCGCAAACACAAGTGGACTCCGGCCAACGCTGGTCACGACCGCAACGCAAGCCCAGTTCACGACGGTAGCGAAGGCGGTCAAGCGCAGCATCAGCTGGGGCCTTCCGAACGCATCCACTGCTGAACCGAGTATCGTGAAGTAGAAGCCCGCTGCGAACGTCAGCGCGTACACATACAGCGCAGGCACCGCGGGCATCCACTTGTCCGAATAGATCACGGACACGATCGACGGCCCCAGACCACACACCAGCCCGGCGAACCAAAACGTCGGGACTCCACAGAACAGCACGGCGCGCTCGACTTCAGCGACGAACGCGGGGCGATCTCGCTGCAGCCGGCTGAGTAGCGGAAACGTGACGCGCGAGATGATCCCGACAGGTAGGCTCGGGAAATAGCCGATCTGCTGGGCGAACTGAATGTGCCCAAGCACGGTCTTGCCCAGCCGAGCGCCCGCGAACAGTGGCACCACGGCGTGGTTGACGAAACCGATCGCATGCTTGCCCTGAAAGGCAACCCCGAAGCGCACCAATTTGCCAAGGCGCTCCCGATCGAAGGCAAGGGCGGGCAGGAAGGGTTGCACCAGGTTCGCCGCCACGGCCAGTGCCGCCGCCTGCGCAACCGATGCGCTCACAAGCGAAGTCGCGCCCGCGCCGCGGCTGGCCATCACGACGGCTGTCCCGTAGAACGCCATCGTACCGAGAAACTCGAGCGTTGCTATCCAGCCGTACCGCAGACTGCGTTCGAGCAACAGCATCGGGACCGCTCGCAACATCGTAAAGAGGAAGCCGAGCGCAAGCCCGCGCAGCAGCCATACCGACCCGTCGGGCAGATCGTCCCAGAGCAGTAGAACGAATGGCGCGGAGGCGTACACGACGGTCAGAATCGCGATCGCGATACCGAGCTGAAACCAGAAGATTGTAGACAACTCTCGGCGCTCGGGGCGCTCGTGCTTCTGGATCAGTGCGGTCCCAAGACCGGCGTCGCCGAAGAGCGTGAACAGCGACATGGCGAACTGAACAATCGCGAAGATCCCGTAGTCAGCGGGCGTGAGGGTGCGGGCCAGGTAGACATTGGCGACCAGAATCGTCAGCTGCTGGAGCACCGCCCGCGCGCCAAGCAGGACGACCCCCAGCCGGGCACGCCGGCGAATGCCTGCCGATTCTGGTGTGGACTCCTCCGGCTGAGGCTGCTCGCTGGCTTCAGGGTCAGGGGCTTTCATGGTCACGGGCCGCGCCCCTCGGCTTCTCGGACAATGCCAGGTTCAATGCAAGTCCCTCCCGGGAGATGCCGAAAGCTGGTACGTTCGCCGCTCCACCGCGGTACCTGATGTGCTAGCGTACTATAAGGAAAGGCCGGAAATCGTACGGCTCGTGCCCGAAACCTGTCGCCGAGTGCTCGACGTGGGCTGCGGCTCGGGGATCGTCGGAAGCGCCATCAAGCGACAGCGACCCGGCATAGAGGTGCGTGGCATCGAGCCCGTGGCGGAGGCCGCTGCCGAAGCCCGAGCCGTCCTGGACGACGTCTACGAGGGCTACGCAGGTGACGACCTGCCGGCGGGCTGGCCCGCGCCAGACTGTCTCGTGTTCGCCGATACGCTCGAGCACATGCCGGAGCCCTGGTCGGTGCTCGCCGGCATGACCCACCGGTTGCCCCCAGGCACTGTGGTCATCGTCAGCCTGCCGAATGTGATGCACCACGCGGTGCTCGCGGACCTCTGGAAGGGTCGCTGGGACTACCGCGACGAAGGGGTCCTGGACCGGACCCATCTGCGTTTCTTCACCCGCATGACGGCAGTGGAGCTCATCGAGAGCGCCGGGCTCACGGTCGAGTCTTTGGATCGGGTAGCAAATTACCCCGGCCCCGGACTGGTCAAGCACATACTGCGAATGTTGACGTGGCCGGCGCGCGCTTGGGAGCGCCGGCGCGGGACGCCTCGGCGGGGCCGTTCCATCCTCGATCCGTTCACGCTCCAATACCTGTTTCGCGCCCGCACTCCCGATGCGCCCGGATAGCGCGTCGTGGGCTCGGACAACGATGGCAGCCACCCCTCGGATGATCAGCGACGCTCGGTCAGAGCCCGAAGGGCGCATGCCAGGTCTTCGTCGGATACGGTCGCCGAGATCACGTTGAGGGCTGGGGCTCGAGCCTGAAGCGCCGCGGCGTTGTCGGCATCGGGCGCCACAATGAGATCCGCTGAGGCCACGCGCGCAAGTCCCTGCTCACCTAGCTCACCCACTGCCCCGACGCTCACCACCGACTTCAGGTGCCCGGCGGTCACCCGGATCACCTCGTGGAGGATGGCCACAAATGGCCCGTCGTCGCACCAGCACACGTCCAAGGTCGCCGCTCGTGACCCAACGATAGGCGACAACTTGCTCGACACATAGGGCGGGCCAAGCGTCTCGATGCCGCCGCGCGCATAGTCCAAGGGAAGCCCGTTGCGCGCAAAGACCGCGACCTTCCATCCCAGCTTACGGAGCGCCCGTAGGCGTGGCAGTGAAGCGAAACGTGTCGGCGCAGCGGACAGCTCGGTTGCCGACGCCGCGTCAGGAGACAGCACCAACAGGCCCGGTCCGAGTCGCCGGTCGGCCGCCACCGCAGTGCGTCGCCCGGGGGCCGGATGCGATGCACGCAAGGTCTCCTGAAAGCGAGCGCGGAGCTTGTCACGGTTGATGCGCTGGTAACGCTTGACGCCACGATCGAGATCCCGGCCGTGGGTCACACCTTCGTAGTGCACCACTCGACACAGTGGCTGGTACAGCACCGACAGCCCCCGCGCACGCACCCGAAACGCCAAGTCCACGTCCTCGCAATAGGCGGGCGCATAGTGGGCATCGAAGCCGCCGAGCTCACGATACAGTGATCGCGGCAGCAACAGGCATGCGCCCGAACAGAAATCGACTTCGCGCACGAAGCCGAACTCCGGACGCGCTGGATCGCGATTTCGACCGAAGTGGCTGGTCGAACCATCCCGAAAGACCGTGCCCCCTGCCTCCTGTAGACGGCCGTCTGGAAAGAGTAGGCGCGCGCCGACCATCCCCGCCTCCGGATGCTGCTCAAAGGTGGCCACCAGCTCGTCGAGCCAGTTGTCGGTCACGCGCGTGTCGTTGTTGAGTAGGCACAACCACTTCGCCTTCGCCAGGTCGGCCCCCACGTTGCAGGACCCGATGAAGCCGAGGTTTTTGGGGTTTTCGTGAAGCTTGAGCCCACCCACCGACGAAAGCACACGGGCGGTACGGTCTGGGGACGCGTCATCGACGACGATCACTTCAAAGGGGACATCGGTCTTCGCCTGAGCGAGGGACTGCAGGCACGCCCATGTGGTGGCACACTTGCCATAGGCCGGGATGACGATCGACACGTCGGGATCGCTCGCCGTCGGCAAGGAGAGCGCCGGCAAACCCTCGTCTACATCCGAAGGCAACCCCGGAAATCGCTCGCGTCTAACCCAGCGCACGGCCTGCCCCAAGCCGGCCGACACGGACAGCAGGCGCTCCCGCAGCACGACCGCCGCCGTCTCCGCTGTCTTTGATGGCGCCACCGGCGAACGGATACCACAACCCTCATCAGGCCGCCGGAAAAACCCCGAGGCGGCATCGGATCGCGCAGGAGCTTGGGCTTCACGGGGTTTTCCGCGACTGCCGGGGTACTCCCCATGTTCCTCTAGCTAGGTCCCGTGCTACACGAACCGCGTGGCGGGCGACCACATCTATATTCGATGGCTCGAGATAGGAGACGCACCCGCGGTGGCGGCCCTAGAAAGGCGTTTCCACCCGGACGGCCCCCGCGCCGGGGCGCTGGAGCTCGTCAAGGACGTGTGGTCCGCCGAGGAGCATCTCAGCAATCTGTGGCTGGGCTTGTTCGATGCGGGCAGGATGGTGGGCTACCTGCTGGCGAGCCTCGAAGTGGACCGACATGACATCTTCGAGTACTTCGAGGTGAGTGTTCCGGAGGGTGCAGAGTCCGGGCGATGCATCTTCGTAGCCGACATCGGTGTCCTGCCGGACTACAAGCGCCACCTCGGTTCCATGATCCGCCAGCTGATGGCCGTCGCGCTCGAAACCCACCATGGGGTGACACTCGAGGCCTTCGCGATCGGGCCCCTGGGAGCACACTGGAGCGCCAAGGCCAAGGCCATCACGCGCTTCGGATATCGGCTCACCCGGATCACACCAGTCGATCAATCGCAACCAGGTGTCGACCAGCACTGGCTGACCTACCAGCCGATCCCGGGCAAGGCGGAACGGCCAGCGCGCTATCGGCGATCGACGCTCGCGGACGTGCGAGCGATTTCGGTCGGCGCCAAGACCTACGAGGTAGGCATCGTCGAGACCAGCCACGGACTGCGTGCGCTTGGTCCGGCTTGGGATGCCCTCGCCCGTGCGCAGCGTGTGCGCAGCCCGCTTTCGGCCGCGGAGTACTGCAAGGCCTGGCGACTGCACAAAGGGTTGGATGCGAGATTGCACTTGGTCGTCGCGCGGGATGGTGATCGCATCGTAGGGATCGCACCCCTGCAGCTCCGCAGTTGCCGGCGGCTCGGGAGTTGGTTCCGACAGCTCGAACTGATGGGAAGCATTGACTACCCGGACCGCCCCCCGGTGCTAGCGGACCCCTCCGACCCGGGCGTAGAAACCGCCCTTGCCGAGCGGGTCGTGCAAGATGACAACTGGCAGGTCCTCAGACTCACGCACCAGCGACCGAACTCGCGCTTCTCGGCCGGGCTCAGCGCGGCGGCACACGCGGGGCAGCGGAGCTCGCTTCAGCGCCCTGCGCACAGCCGGCCAGGGCGCATCGCGAGCGACCGCCCTTGGCAGGCGCTCCTGGCTACCTGCAGCCCACAGTTGCGCAAACGTCTCCAGACGGCCCAAGCGGGACTCGGAGCCAGAGTCATGGCCGGTCCGCCCCATGAAGGCGAAGACGCCGAACCCGCCCTGGACCGCTGGCTGGAAGTCGAGGCACAGAGCGACGTGCGATGCCTGACGGGCACAACCGCGACGTTCGACCTGTATCGACGACTGGCTCGCTGCCACAGCGATGACCAGCAAGCCCGCATTCGGTTCCTGCTGCTCCGGGACCGGCCGATTGCCGCTGCCTTCGGCATCCGTTCAGCGGGCGAGCTACACCTATTGAAGGTGGTGTCGGACGCGAGCTATCGTCGCCATGCTCCGGGTTTACTGCTGGTGGCCGCGGAGCTCGAGGCGGCTTGTGACGATGCAGGCGTCCACGCGGTCTGGCATCCCCGTCGCGACTTTCCGGTGGGCGAGGGTCCGGAATGGCCGACCACCATGGAGGACGGCGAGACGCTGGTCCTCGATCGACGGGCACCATGGGCGCATCCGCGAAGCTTCACCCGCCTGCTCGCGCGGACGTTCACCCAACGCGGCCCGCGGTCGCGCCGCTAGCCCGGATCATTCACCAAGGCGCGCGATGCTCGTGCAAGTGATCGGCTTCGCAGGGGTTTCGGTGAAGGAGGGAATCGTCGCTGTATTTTCGACTGAAGCGAAAGCGCTGCGGAGTCGAACGGTTGTGCGAGGGCGCGTGGGTTGGTGAATGGTCCGGGCTGGCTCGTGCCGTGGCCAGGCACGAGCGCGGCCACGGATGCGGACTCGGTCGACTTGTGATAACTACGCGCGGGGCCTTCGGCGAACGATCGCCACGGGGGTGCGGCAGCATGTCAGCAGGGCGTCACATATCCGCGCAATCCGAGGCTAGCAGGACCCCGAAGCCGGGAGCCGACCCGCAGCGGGCCCGGGTGGCAACGGGGGTCAACCGCCAGCCCGACTGGGCTTGTCGCGTGATCACGGACCTGGCAGGCTGGCGCGAGCTCGAATCGGTCTGGGACCAGCTGCTCGCCGCGTCCCCCGATCATACGCCGTGGCAGGGTTTCGCCTTCCTCACATCGTGGTGGAAGCACCTGGGCGGCGGGATGTCACTTAGGGTGTTCGTGGTCGAACGAGCGGGTGAGCCGTGCCTGGTGTTGCCCATGCAAATCTCACGCCTCCCCGGCGCTCCGGGATTGTCGCAGCGGGTGATCGAACCTGTCAGCATGATCGCCGACGTAAACCGGCCGCGGCTGGCGCTGGGTAGGTTCGATCAACAAGCCTATCACTGCGCCTTCGACGCCATCTGGCAACGCCAGAGCGAGTGGCATGCCCTCGCGATCGACGAAAAGCCCTGGGAGGATCAGGAAATTGCGCTGCTCAAGGCCTACGCACAGCGGCGGGGCGCGGTGTTTCGGCAGCGCTTCGCCCATATGGTTCCCTACCTGAACCTCAGACAGAGCTGGCCAGATTTCCTGAACACCAAGAGCCAAAAGTTCCGCAAGAACCTCAAGACAGCGCGCAAGAAGCTCGAACAGCGCGGCCAGGTCGAGCTGCGGCATTACCGCGGGTTGGAGGGGGTGCAGGAAGGCTTCGCCGCGTTCCTTCACATCCACGAGCGCAGCTGGAAGAAGGACAAGCAGATCGAGCAGAGCAAGTCACCCGAATACAACGCGTTCTTCAAGGAGTGGCTGCTGGACATGGCCACGCGGGACCAGGCGACCGTACTCGTGCTGCATTGCGGGAAAGACCCGGTGGCGGCCACGATCGCCCTGACGGAAGGCGACGTCTACTATTCCGCCCAGATCGTACACGACAATCGCTACGCCGCTTGCTCGCCGGGCACCCTACTGGAGTCCCTGGAGCTGGAACACCTGATGGGCGAAGGGCGCTACGCACGCTACGAGTTCCTGGGATCGTTCCTGAACAACAAGATGCGCTGGGCACAGGAAGCTACCAGTACCGCACTGGTCGAGGTCATCCAGCCATCCCTGCGCGCACTCGCCATCGACGCGTACGACGCGACCTTCGAGCCGTACATCCGACCGCAGGTCAAGGCCGCCTTCAAGAAGCTGTCACCCGCCTGGCAGACCAGGGTGCGCAAGGTCCTCAAGTCCACCCGCCGCCGGAAGCAGCGCTTGTCTAGCTAGCCCGCATCCATCACCAAGGCACGCGCCCTCGCACAACTGCTCGACTCCGCAGCGCTTTCGCTTCGGTCGAAAATACGGCGAG
>JAPPOR010001056.1 GCA_028817905.1 Myxococcales bacterium | reverse complement strand
CACACGAACGCTGAGGCGGTCGCTCGCAACACTTTGCGGCACCGCCCGCGCGCCCCCCCACTCCCCGGGGGTTTGGCCCGGGATGAATCCCCCCCCCCGGATGGTCAACAGGGCACCGGCTTGAACCCTCGAAGACCGGAGGGCCGAGATGAACAGGCGCTCCACGATCGTCACTGACTGGGGCGAAACCGCGCGCCCGTGCAACGGTTTGGTGACGCTCAGCCGGCCCGTCTTGGCATCCGCGGGAACGGCCACCACTAGGAGATCGTCCTTAGCCGACACGACCCGCGCGCGCACATTTCCGACCTTGGCCCGCAGGAGCGAAGGCCGCGTCCCGAAACCGCTCCCGTGCACTGTGACACGAGCGCCGGGTTCGGCCGCTGCGGGGGTGACGCCGGTCACGACCGGGGGCCGGTTGACCACAAAGGGCGCCCGCGTCTCCACCACCTGTCCGGCGACCGCCAATCGGATCGGGCCACTGCCCGTCTCCGGCACCCGCACGCGCAGCCTTCCGGGGCCCGCTGAGACCACCTGGGCGCGGTTGCCTGCGATGGTGACGAGGTTTTGTTCCGGCGCCGCATCAAAGCCGGTCCCGACCAGGTTGACCAACGACCCGACCGGGCCCTGGGTGGGCTTGAAACGCCGCAAGGTAAGGGGTGCGAGCACGACCAGCTCACGTTCCGAGACGACCGGCCCGACGCCATGCACCGTGATGGAGAGCTTGGCAGAAAGCGGCGCCCGGGCGGCCTTGCCCCGGCGCGACGTACCGGCGGGCAACGGTGGCACCTCCACAACCAGCTCGTTGTCGCGGGTCTCGATCACCTTCATGGCGCGATCGCCGAGCTTCGCCTCGACGGCCTCCGGGTCATCGCCGAAGTGCACCCCTCGCACGACAACGTAGCCGCCGGGCGGCGCACCCTCGGGTGTCAGTCCCTCGATCTTGGGTTGCCGTTGGACGATGAACTCGCGACCGCTCTCCGCGCGCCCAGCGCCTTTCACATCCACCAGGATTCGGCCGCTGGCCGGCTGCAGCGGTAGGCGTACTTTCAGCCGCTTGGCGCTGGCGGAAACAACCTGGAGCTTGCGGTTCGAAAGGTAGACGCGGTTGTCGCTCGCTTTCTTGGAAAAGCCTGTGCCCGACACGAACAGCTCGGCACCCGGGCCCGCCCGTCGGGGAGAGATGTCGACGATCTTGGTCACCGCGGTAACCTCAAAATCCGTCGCGCTGTCCACCGCCGCCGCAGGCGGCACGCGCACGCTGAAGCGCGCCTTGGTCACACCTTCTGGGACGATCACCGTCAGCGCCACAGGAGAGGCGGCTCGCACCAGCACCGGCACTCCCCCCAGCTCGACCAGGTTGCCTGTCATGCGGGGCGAGAAGTTCTCGCCCGAGATGACCACCTCGGAGCCAGCGGGACCACGTCGCGGCTTGATACCTGTAATCTTGGCGGCACGGGGCGGAGGGGTGACCCGGAACTCAGGGCCCCTCCCGACCAGCTCACCCGCGGCCACCGAAACGATGCCGGTCTTGGCCAACGCGGGAACCTTCACGGTCACACGACTGGGCAGCGTCTCAAGCACCTGTGCCGGGAGGCCGCCGATCCACACTCTCGCTGCGCGCCCGAAGCGCCGCCCTACAATGTTCACGACGGTGCCCGGCGGGCCAGCCGCCGGCTCGATCCGCTCGACTGCCGGCCCTTGGGGTGCCGCAAGGGCTGGCGCCGGTGCCATGCTCACCCACGTTGTCACCAAGATGGCCGCCAGCGCCAAAGGGGCGGAGGCGCTGCGAAGTCGAAGACGGGGCCAGGCACCTCGAAGGGGGTCGCCTGTCTGGGCCCCGGGGCCTGTCTGGGCCCCGGGAAGTACCAAGGGGCAACGGTTGCCGTGTCTGTGGTTTGGCATGGTGGCACGCAACATCGATCACCTCGCGGTCGCCCACCGCTGCGGGCACGCGTAGAACATCCCAACGTGCCGTAGTTTTCCACACACGGGCGGGAGCGTCACGCGTCCCGAACCGGTCACCAGGAGCTGCGCCGCAAGAACGGCGGAGGAACCAGCGGGACAGGCCCCAACCAGGCGGACGGGCTAGCGTACTATTCGCTGAAAAATCACGGGGTTATCGTCCTGATCTCGCGTTGCCACGGTCCCGGGGGTCGCGATGTCGATGAAGCGCACCGTGTCGTTTTCGCCGCGATACTGGGCACCGACTCGGAGGGCGATCCCGATCCCCGGGCTGACGATCTCCAGATCCTGGCGCGTGATTCGCTCCCTGCGCCCGGCCTCGAACAGCCCCACGGGCGTGAGGATCTGGTGGGTCCCATCATTCTGGCTGCCGGCCCCCTCGATCAGCACAATCACGCCGCCCTGCACCAGGAACTCGGCCATCGCCATGCCCCACTGCTCGCCCAACTTGGTCAATACGCTGTCGGTGCTGCCGCGCTGGTCATGGATCAGCAAGGCATCCGCGCTCGCCAGTTGCAGGGTGATGAGACTCTCCAGCCCCTCGACCTGCTCCCACTCGCGCCCGATGCTGTCCGCGACAAAATCGATCGCCTCCTCCACCCCGGTCTGCGACGCCTGAGACGCGGTTCCTGCAAACACCAGGGTACGTACAGGCGCGCCGCGGGCCAGAAACAGCGAGTTGCCAAGCAAGGTGTTCTGAAAGCGGTTGCTGCGGGTGTAGTCGTGGCCGATGACGACCAGCTGTCCCGGCACGGAGTCGGCACACCCGCCCGAACGGCATATCCCCGAGGCGCACACGTTGCCACAGCTGCCGCAGTTGCTCGCATCGGCCTGCAGATCGAAGCAGGTCCCCCCACAGCGAACCAGACCGTCGACGCACGCGTCGGCGCACATCCCTCCCGAACAGACCTGCTCTTCGGGACAGCCGTTGCCGCACTCGCCGCAGTGGTTGAGATCGCTGAGCGTCGAGACGCACTCACCCTCGCACTCGGTAAGTCCCACGCTGCAACCCGGCAGACCGGTGTCGACATCAAAGCTGGCGTCGTAGCCAGGCGGTACCGGGGGCCTGGCGTCGGGCATGGAGGAATCCATGGGTGGCTCGACGATCACGCCCCCGTCGTCCACCGGCCGAACACGCCCGTCCGGGAGCATGACCGAGCCATCCATGATCTCGGGCGGCCGCACGCGTTCAGTACACATGCCACGGGAACACACGAAAGGGCCGCAATCGTTTCCGCAGCGCCCGCAATTGCGGAAATCGCTATCGAAGTCGATGCACAGACCCTCGCAGACCTCGAGGCCTGGTCGGCACTCCCCGCCAACCAGGGGACTGCCACAGCTCAGCAGGCAGACCGCCCCGATCAGCAAGCATCCTCGCTGGGCCTGGGAGATTCCCATCACTGCGCCTCCTGTTCGCGCTGGGACGCTGTACCTTCACCCTCCGCCTCCGGATCAGGTGGCCCGGTGTCCTCGGAAGACGCGCTCTCGTCCGCATCCCCGGTCGTCTGGTCCGGTGCGGGAGCCTGCACCGTCTGTCCTTCGTCCCCTTCGCCCCCTTCGTCCCCTCGCGGCGCCGCGCTGCTGTCGCCCGCCGTCGCTTGACCCGAGCCCGCCTGTGCCTCCGAGTCACCGCCCGCTTGCTCCACGGGGTCGGGGCCAGCCTCGGTGTCCCGCTCGTCGCCCTCAGCATCGCCCGCAGGGGGAGCTTCGGTCTTGCGCGCGACCACCACGAACTCCACGCGGCGGTTTCTCTGATGCGCCTCAGGATCATCTCGCTTGTCCCGCAAACGCGTAGAACCATAGCCTTCGGACGTGATCAAGTCGGCGGGGATACCGAGACGTACCAGACCATCGCGAACCTTGTCGGCGCGGCGCTTGGAGAGACGCAAGTTGTAGTCTTCGTCACCGCGAGCATCCGCGTGCCCTTCGATCCGGATGGAAATCCACTCCGGGTGCTGCTTCTGAAGCTCCACGATGGCCTTCAGAACTGGCCGCCCTGCCCGCTTGATGCGTGCCCGCTCCAGGTCAAACAGCACACGCTCTTCCAACACGATGCGATCATCCTTGAACTCGATGAGACCTTCGTCGGGACACCCGTCGTAGTCCTTGTTGCCGTTGACGACCTCGGCCTCATTGGGACATTCGTCCTCCCCATCGAGAAAGGAATCCTGGTCATTGTCCGGGTCCGGACACCCGTCGTCGTCCGCAAAGCCGTCGGGGTCCTCAGCCTCGTCGGGACAGTCGTCGTCCATGTCGGCAAGCCCATCTGCGTCATTGTCGCCGTCGGGACAACCATCCTCGTCGACGAACCCATCGTGGTCCTCGGGGTCATCGGGGCAGGAGTCCTCCAGGTCTTCGATCCCATCACCATCCCGGTCGGGCTTTTCCCTGGGCGGCGGAGGCCCCTTGGGAGCGGGCTTTGCCCGCTTGCCACCGAAACTGAACTCGATCCCCGCCAGCAAAAGCCTCGCATCCGCATCCGAGAGCTGGTCGTCCGGTTGGACAACCTGCAGGTACCGCACCACCGGAGCCAGCCCGATCCCACCGAGATCGACGCCGAAGCCAAGTCCGGCCTCGAGGACCATGCGCGTCTCTTCACCTGTCAGGCCGCCACCGAACGCGCCATCCACAAACAACCCAGTCGCGCGCGAAGCCTCATCCTCACTGGCAAATGGACGCAAGCGCAGCGCAAGCTCGGCGACCTCGAGCGTGCCCATGTCCGGGTCGACGCGGCCCGGATCCACCGGTGGATCGCCATCCAACAGGGCCGCAACGCGCAGGCGTCCACCCACCAACAACTGCGGCGCAATGGGGTAGAGCACTCCGAAGGCCAAGCCGCCCCCCGGGCCGAATAGGTTCGACTGGGGCGTGCCAAGGGGCATCGCGCCGTCAGCCTCAAGACTGACGAGTGCGGCTTCTGCCCGGACGCCCCCAACGGTCACGAAGACCCAGGCGACCGCAGCCGCAGCGATGATCGAAGTACGTCTAGCGAAACCCTTGGGTTTGGCTGGTCGCGCGCAAGTCATGCAAAGCCCACTCGAGCGAGTCGAGAACGGTCGGTGCGTGCCCGGTCTGGAGAGGCCGAACAAAGCTCCGAAATTTCATTATTTCAGGTGACCCCGGCTTCATCAAGCTCGTCTGTCACCGAGCATACATCTGCCTGCGTGCACTTGCGTGTAAGCGGATCGGCTACAGATCGAGTTCCTCGGCTTCTGCATGCTTGGCCGACTCCATGATGAACTGATAGCGGGCGGATGGATCCTTGCCCATCAAATCATTCATCAACTGGTCGGTCTCGAACTCGTTGCTGATCGTGACGCGCAGCGCGCGCCGCCGCCTGGGATCGAGCGTGGTGTGCTTGAGATCTTCGGCAGGCATTTCACCCAAGCCCTTGAAGCGACTGATGTCCGGCTTGACGTTCTTGGGCAGGCCCGCAATGACGCGCTCGCGTTCGGCATCGTCGATGGCCCAGTACGTCTGGTTGGCGGCGTCGATGCGATAGAGCGGCGGCATACATAGGTACACATGGCCGCCTTTCACGAGCCCCGGCAGGTGACGATAGAAGAACGTCAAGAGCAGGGTCGTGATGTGGTGGCCATCAGAGTCCGCATCCATCAACAGGAAGATGCGAGCGTAGCGGAGCTTGGAGATATCAAAATCCTTGCCTACCCCACATCCGAGCCCCGAGACGACGGCCTGCAACTCCTTGTTCGCGAGTACCGCCGCGGTGCTTGCCCGTTCGGTGTTCAATACCTTACCTCGTAGGGGGAGAATCGCCTGCGTACGACGGTCTCGTCCCTGCTTGGCATTGCCCCCGGCACTGTCCCCCTCGACCAGAAACAGCTCGCACTCGGCAGGGTTGGTGCTGGAACAGTCGGCCAGCTTACCGGGTAGATTCAAACGGTGGCTTACAGCGGTTTTGCGCAGCACCTGCTGCCCAGCGGCGCGACTCGCCGCGCGTGCCCGGGCGGCCGTAACGATGCGCGCCACAATGGCGTCGGCGGAGCTGGCGTTGTCGAGCAGCCATTGTTCCAGCGCCACCCGCAGGGCCGACTCCACAGGACTCGTGACTTCGGGATTGTTGAGGCGGTCCTTGGTCTGTCCTTGAAACTGCGGGTCACTGACATACACACTGACGATCGCAACCACACCTTCGCGGATGTCTTCGGCCGTGATCGTTACACCCTTCGGCTGTAGCTTCTTGGTCTGCATGTAGCCGCGGATGGCCTTGCCCAGCCCCTGCTTAAAGCCGTTCTCGTGCGTCCCGCCCGAGCCAGTGGGAATCCCATTGGCGTACGACTTGATCGTTTCGTCCGTGCTCTCAGTCCACTGCAAGGACAGTTCCAGGCGGGGATCGCTGTCGCGCTCGAGGGAAAACGCCGTCGGGTGGGTCGGCGGCTTGCCGCGCTGTTCGATCAGCTTGCCAAGATACTCGGTGATCCCGCCCGGATGATGGAACTCCTCGCGCTCTCCCGCCGGGCCGACCAGGGTGATCAGGAGTCCTCGATGCAGGTAGCTCTTCGCTTCCAGCCGCTCGCGAACGAGACCTAGATCGAACTTCATACGCTCGCCAAAGATCTTGGAGTCGGGGCGAAAGTAGATCTTCGTCCCATGCCCACGCACGGCCTTTCCCTTTTTTAGCTTGGTTGTGGGTGTCCCGCGCCCATAGCTTTGGGTGTACTCGTGCCCCCCCCGTTTGACGGTCGCGACCATCCGCTCCGATAGCGCGTTGACGACGGATGACCCCACACCATGGAGACCGCCCGACACCTTGTAGCTGCCCTCATCGAATTTGCCGCCCGCGTGCAGGGTACACAGAATCAGCTCAAGCGCCGGCCGTTTGAACTTCTTGTGCACGTCGACCGGAATGCCGCGGCCATCATCGGTCACGGTGGCAGCCCGTTGGTCCTCGTCGATCACCACCTCGATCTTGCTGGCGTGGCCGTTGATCGCCTCATCGACGCAATTGTCGACGATCTCCCACAGCAGGTGATGATACCCGGCTTTGTCGGTCCCGCCGATGTACATCGCCGGGCGCTTTCGGACCGGCTCGAGGCCCTCGAGAACCTCGATATTGCTAGCTGTGTAGGACATTCCTAGCCCTTCTCCGGCAGCTCAGGCATCTCAGGAACGGGCAGGAGGACCCGTTTGAGACTCCCGCGCTTGAACATGGCGTGGCCCTTGCCACCACGCGAAACCGGCTGATACTTGCGACGACTGACCGAAAACGACGCCCCCGACTCTTTTTCGACCTGCAACGCTTCGGATGGCGCGTGCAATAGCTGCGCACCGACCAGTTCGTCTCCCTTGTCCAGCTTGATCAGCATCACCCCCTTGCCCGGTCCCGCCAGCAGGGACACTTCCTCGGCATCACAAATGAGCGCCCTGCCCTTCTTGCTGGCACACGCCAGGTAGTCCTCCTCACCGCACAGCCCGACGTACAGCACCTCGTCCCCCTGGGATAGCCGCATGTAACGACGACCCGCCCGAGTGCTGGGCTCCCGGTGGCCGCGCAACGACATACACAGGGTCATGCCGCCCTTTGTGACCGCGATCGCGTAGGGCCCCTCGAGGTCTTCCGAGTCCTCGTCGATGGGCGGCACTTCGAGCACACGCGGGTCGAAGCCCATCATGCTCACGATCCGCTCCCCATCCGCCAGCTTGAAGAGCTTCTGCACCGGCGTGCCGTACCCGGTCGTGGCCGGCACGTCCACCACACGGCACACGTAGCAAGTGCCCATATTCGAGAACAACGCCAGCACGGACTTCGTCGAGCCAGCTGCCACGTCCAGCACCGCGTCCCCCTCACGCGTTCGGGTCGCAGTCACATCCTTGATTTCCCGCTGCCGCTTGATCCACCCCTGGCGCGTAATCATGACGTGGGCATCCTCCTCGAGGATAAACGCCTCCGCATCGAACTCCGGCTCGTCCGAAGACGCTACGATACGGGTGCGCCGACGATCGTTGTACCCTTCCTTGATCTCGAGTAGCTCTCCTCGAATCAGCTTCCACCGTGCCTTCGGACTCTTGAGCAAGCGCTCGATGCGGGTCGCCTCTGCGCGCTTCTGCTCTAGCTCCTCACGGATCAGCAGAATCTCGAGCTTCGCAAGCCGGTAGAGCTTCAACTCGAGAATCGCCTCGACCTGCTCCTCGGTGAGCGAAAAGCGCTTGATAAGCTTGGCAGCTGCATCCTTCTTGCCGTCGGAGCGACGGATGATCCGGATCGTCTCATCGAGCGCGTCGAAGATGATCGCAAAGCCCTCCAGAATGTGGATGCGCTTGCGCAACGCCTCGAGGTCGAACTCCAGGCGCTTCGTCACGACGTCCATTCGGAAATCGAGGAAGTGGCGAAGGATCTGCGCCAGATCCAGTCGTGACGGCCCCGGAACCTCGGGGTTCTCCGTCGGCACCAGACATGTCAGGTCCACGCTCACGCCGGTCTGCATGGGCGTGTGCTTGTAAAGGTAGGCCATCACCAGCTGCGGATCCGTGCCCTTCTTGATCTCCAGCACGATGCGTGTCTCATCGGTGCTTTCGTCGCGTACATCCAGCAACGCAGGCAGCTTGCGCGCGATGATCACCTCCGCGATCTTTTCGACTAGGCTGGCGCGCTTGATAGCGTACGGAATCGAGGTAATCACGATCTGCTCGTTGCCGCGCTTCGGAGTCTCGGCTTTCCACTCACCGCGCAGCTTGAGAGAACCGCTCCCCTCCGTATAAACCGACAGCAGCTCCTTGCGCGTGCTAAGCAACTGACCACCAGTGGGAAAGTCGGGGCCTTTGATGAACTTGAGCAAGCCCTTCACCGGGACATCGGGATCGTCGATTAGCGCGACCGCCGCGTCGATCACCTCCCCGAGGTTGTGGGGAGGGATGGACGTGGCCATCCCGACGGCGATGCCCTGCACTCCGTTGACCAGCAGGTTCGGGAAGCGCGACGGCAGGACGACGGGCTCGAAGCGCGTGCCGTCGTAGTTCGGACGAAACGGCACCGTGCGCTTGCCGAGCTCACCGAGCATCTCCGAGGCCAGTTGCCTCAGGCGCGCTTCGGTGTAGCGCATGGCGGCGGCCGCATCTCCATCGGGCGAACCGAAGTTGCCGCGCCCATCGACCAGGGGCGCACGCAGGGAGAAATGCTGCGCCATGCGAACCAGCGCGTCGTAGATCGCCGAGTCACCGTGGGGGTGGTACTTACCCATGACGTCGCCAACGATCAGCGCGCACTTGCGATATTTGGCATCGTGCCGAAGGTGCAGGTCGTTGTGCATCGCATACAGAATGCGACGCTGAACCGGCTTGAGCCCATCACGTACGTCCGGCAGCGCACGGGCCGTGATGACGCTCAACGCGTAGTGCAGGTAGCGCCGTCGGGTTTCCTCGGACAGCGGCGCATCCTCGATCGGGTGGGCGATCGCCGCAGACCCATCAAAGAGATCGCCCTGTGAGCTTTTCTTCTTCTTACTGGCCACGTGTGCTCGGTCTCCGTCAAAAGGGCTGCACGACAGTTCAGTTCAACCGGGGACCAGGGGTTACCAGCAGCACCCCTGGCAAAGCAAGATCGCTGCACACGATCACAGATGCATCGCTCATGGAATAGGCACAAGCGCGTCGATCGGGCCGGCTCCCTGACCAAGACCCGGCGCGCCCGCAATCCCGCGCGCGACCCAGGCCTTGGCTCGCTGACAGGCGGTCAGCACGTCCTCGCCCCGCGCGAGCCATGCGCAGATCGCAGCGGACAGATTGCAGCCCAGCCCGTGGGTGCCGCGACCCGCCACACGCTCCCCCCGCAGGACGTGAAATACGCCATTCGCGTACAGAAGATCGTCGGGAGCTCCTTCCCGGTGCCCTCCCTTGATGAGCACCGCACCGGCGCCCTGCCCATGTATCATCAGCGCCGCCTGCCGAATCTGGTCCTCGGTGCGCACCTCCGCGCCCGTCAGAAGCGCCGCCTCGTTGAGGTTGGGGGTCACGATGGTCGCCAGCGGCAGCAATTCGGACGTAAGGGCGCCGATCGCATCCGCGCGGAGCAGCTGAGCCCCATGGGTGGCGGAAACGACCGGATCGACCACCAGTGGCAGGCCGCGACGGGCAAGGCACTGTGCCACCGCCGCCGCGATCGGCCCCGTCCCCAGGGCACCCGTCTTGATGGCGGCCACCGGTAGGTCGGAAAGGACCGCATCGAGCTGAGCCGCAACAAAGGCCGGCGTCTGCAGGGACACCTCGCTGACCTGGACGGTATTCTGCACGGTCAGCAGAGTGATGACAGCTGCGCCGTACACCCGATGCTGGTGAAACGCCTTGAGGTCTGCCTGAATCCCGGCGCCACCCGATGGATCCGACCCTGCCACGCTGAGCGCCACACGCATGCCCGCTATTGCCGCACGCGCGGGCCAGGATTTCAAGGCACAGCCGCAAGCCCGGTTGTTGACCTGGTCCGGGTCACGCTCGGACCTCAGGCGGCTAGCCCTCAAGGGCCGTCCTCACACTGTGATACGGTTTCAGTCATGCGGTCGAGAGGAGCTTGCGCCGTAACCAGATGGCTGGCTGTACGGTGGCTAGCTGCCGGGCTCCTGCTGTCGGCCTGCACCGACGAGGCCGGGAAATCTGCTCCTGCCGCCCTGGCCCCGGCCGCACCGGCCCAGGCCGCGGCCCCGTCGATCGACGCCGTACAAGACCCGACTTTCGTCATTCACCCGATCGAAGACGGCCAGACCTTGTGGGACATCGCACGCGCCTACGAACTGAATGTCGAAGACATCCTGACGGCCAACCACATGTCTCGCAGCGAGGGGCGGAGTCTGCACAAGGGTCAGGAGCTCAAGATCCCCGGCCGCGCCCGCCTGCGGGACGTCGAGACCGCCAGCGATCGCGCAGACCGCCGCAGCAGGCTGCCCAAACTGAGGGACGGCGTATACCACCACGTCTCGCGCGGTGAGAGTCTGTGGACCCTGGCTCACCACTACGATGTTCCGGTCCATGCGATCATGAAACGCAACCGCTTGACCGACGACAGCGCGAGCCGGTTGCGGCCGGGACAAGCGCTCATCATCCCGGGGCTATCAGGACGACAGGCGAAACGCGCCAAGGCCAGGGCTCGACGGGGCGCCAAAGGTATCGAGCATACGCTCGCGGCCGGTGAGACGATTTGGGATCTGGCGCGTACCTTTCGCGTGGGTGCCGGCGAAATCATGGCCGCCAACGGCCTCAGTGAAAAGCAGCTCAAGTCCCTACGCAGGGGGCAGAAGATCCTGATTCCCGGCGTGACCCAGGACAAGCGCGGGCGAGTCAAGCGCCGACGGTCGCCCCGCACCGAACGGGCCCAACGGACCGCTCGGAAGCTCGGACTCGGCACACGCCGCGTGGCCAGGCAGCTGCTTCGCGGACGGGTCAAGCCGCGCTGGATCCGTGCAGCCGGAAGCACACGCAGGCTCGTCGGGACCCTGCGCTGGCCCGTCGCAAAGGGCTGGTTCGTGCGCGGCTACGGTTCCGGAGAGGGCGGCTACCACTTGGCGGTCGACATCATGGGCAAGATCGGCTGGAACGTGCGCGCCGCAGCGCCTGGAATCGTTGCCTATTCGGGTAACGAGCTGCGCGGGTACGGCAACGTCGTCATGGTCATCCACCCCGGCGGCTGGGTCACGATGTACGCCCACAACTCGGTCAATTTCGTCTCCGCCGGCGAACCCGTCACGCGCGGAACCATCCTTGCGGAAGTGGGCAGCACAGGCATCAGTCGGGGGCCTCATGTGCACTTCGAGCTCATGCATCGAAACAAGAATTGCGACCCGGGACCGCTGTTCCGGCCAGGGATTCGCCACCGCTCGGGCAAGCGAAGCCGAGTCAAGAAGGTCACGTGGCGCAATCCCAAGAAACGGCCAAGGGCGATTCGCTGTCACCGCCGCCGCCGCCATCCCCGCTCGCGCTGGGTTGTCAACGAGTCCCCAGCGGGTTGACGGAGGGTCGGCCTGCAAGGGGGTAGTCCACCTACGTTGCGCGCCTATCGACTCGGCGCTACCACAGTATCCTCCCACGTCGGGAACAGTCGGGCACGGGCACGGGCACGGCATGCCAGCCCGTGCTCGGGTTGCACACCTCTCAGGGCTCGATGCCGGACACCCGCAAACACCGCGGTTTGCACCCGCACGATCCGGTCGCGTTCTGCCCCGCGGCACGTCCCAGTCTGTGCGCGGCAACCGAGGAACTCAGCTGGCTCCTCGGTCGTGGCTACGCGCCGCTCTCGAGCTTGAAGCTGGTCGGCGATCGCCACGCCCTGTCGGGTAGACAGCGCGCCGCGGTTTCCCGCTGTGCCTGTGCGCCCGAGCGTGCGCGGCTGCGCCAGGCTCGCATGGTCACGCCCGACGCGGTGCGAGACCGGCCCCTCTGGGTCGACGGCTTCAACATCCTGACCACTTTGGAAGTCGCCCTTTCCGGGGGAATCGTGTTGGTTGGCCGTGACGGGGCCGCTCGCGATATTGCGGGTGTGCACGGGTCCTACCGTCGGGTCGAGGAAACCGTGCCGGCCCTGACGATCCTCGCAGACGTCGTCCGGGAATTGGGCGCGGCCTCCTGCTTGCTGCTGCTCGACCGCCCGGTATCCAACAGCGGCCGGCTGGCGGCCCTGATCAACGAACACGCCCGGCGCGGCGGCTGGCCCCTGGCAGCCGAGGTGGTCGCCGACCCGGACCCGGTACTGTCACGCTGTAACGACATCGTAGCCAGTGCCGATGGCGACATCCTCGATCGCTGCACGGCCTGGCTGAACCTGGCGTACATGTCCATTGACCGACGCGTCCCCACCGCCAACCTGGTGGACCTTTCCCACGAGCGACCTTGAGTCAGTGTTTCGCGAACGTTTGAGTCAAACTTGAACGCGCTACTTTCACTGGACGCGTCAGGACAAGGTCGCTAGCGCTGGCGCGCTCCATCATCGGGTTCCGGGCTCGGTGCGATGAATCCCCGAACGCTCCAGGAGCGGTGCTTCGTCGGGCCTGCGGCCCATGAAATCGACGAAGAGTTCCATCGGGTCACGGCTGTCACCCTTCTCGAGAATCTTGTGCCGAAACTCACCGCCAACCTCGGGCGAAAACAGGCCTGCCTCGCGGAATCTGCTGAACGCGTCGGCGTCGAGCACCTCGGCCCACTTGTAGGAGTAGTAGCCTCCCGCATAGCCAACCGAATGACTGAAAAGGTGCCCGAAACTCAGCACCATCGCGTAGTCGTCCCTTAGCGGCGCCGACGCAAACGGTTGCATGACAGTCCGCGCGTAGGCGACCAGATCCTCACAACCACCCGCCTCCAAGCGCTGCGGCCGATCCATGTGAAGCGCAAGATCGAGGCTCGCAAAGCCGAGCTGCCGCATCATCATGTTCGCGCCGCGATAGGTACGCGCTCGCGACATTCGCTCAAACAGCGACTCCGGAATGGGCTCGCCTGTCTCGTGCTGGCGAGCGAACAGGTCCAGGCTCGCGCGCTCCCAGCAGAAGTTCTCCATGATCTGGGAGGGTAGCTCGACGAAGTCCCACGCCACGTTGGTACCGGAAAGGGCCTTCACGCTCACGCGGCTAAGCATGTGATGCAAGAGATGGCCAAACTCGTGGAAGACCGTCTCAACCTCGCGATGACCCAGCAGGGCGGGACTTCCCCCAAGGGGCGGCGTCAGGTTTCCGCAAATGAGGCCGACGTGCGGAGTCCACCCGTTGACCTCCGGCTCGCCCGTCAGAAAGTCGTTCATCCAGGCACCATCGCGTTTGGTTTCACGCGGAAACAGGTCGGCGTAGAACACGCCCAGCTCAGCGCCATCCCTGTCCTTGATCCGGTAGGTCCGGACGCTAGCATCCCATACGGGCAATCCTGTCGCCTCCTCCACCGCAATGCCGTAGAGCTTGTGGACCAGGTCGAACATTCCCTCGAACACCCGATCCACCGGGAAGTACGGACGCAGGACCTCCTCGTCGAAGTCGTACTTGGCCTTGCGTTGCAGCTCCGCGTAATAGCCAACATCCCACGGCTCCAGCGGAGGCGCACCTTCACCTTCCAGCGAGCGCCGAAAGGACATGAGCTCATCGTTTTCTGACTTGAAGGCTTCTTCGGACTTGGCCCGCAAGCCCGCCACGAACGCACGGGCTTTGTCGCCCGTGCGCGCCATCCTGTCAGCGAGCACCAGGTCCACGAAGTTGTCATATCCAAGCAGCTCGGCCTTCTCCTGACGCAGGGCCAGGATGCGGTCGACGAGCGTGCAGTTGTCGTGATCACCACCCAGAGCGCGCGTATTGAGGGCGCGATAGACTTGCTCACGAATGGCCGCGTCATGGGCATGGTTGAGCACTGGCACGAAACTCGGTGCCTGGAGCGTGAAGCGGTAGCCGGACCGGCCCTTGCTCTGCGCGCTGTGACGCGCGGCGGCCACGGCGCGTTCGGGTAGTCCCTCGAGCCGAGCGCGTTCCTCGACGATGAGCTCGAAGGCGTTGGTCGCGTCGAGCACGTTTTGGGAGAACTTCGTGGTCGCCTCGGCCAGAGCCACGTTGAGCTCGGACAGGCGCTTCTTGCCCGCCTCGTCCAGCTCCGCCCCCTCCCTGCGGAACGAGTCAAGGGTGCGCGCCAGGTGACGCGCGCGAGTTGGATCGAGCCGCTTGGCCTCATCCGTGTCGGCGAACGCGAGCAAGGCACGCCATAGCCCTTCGGACATGGGAATGCTAGAAAAGAACGCGCTGACCGGGGGCTGCACAGCATTGTAGGCCGCCCGCAACTCGGGCGAAGTCGCAACCGATTCCAGGTGGCCGATCACGCCCATTGCCCGCGAGAGCCTCTCAGTCATCGACTCCAACGCCCCAAGCGTGTTTTCGTAGGTACGTGGACCGTTGCCTGTAGCCAGGGCCTCTAGACGATGCCGACCCTCTTCGAGTAAAGCCTCGATCGCCGGCTCAACGTGCTCGGCGCGAATACGGTCAAAAGCAATGGGATGTTCGATGGTCAGTAACGGGTTGTCGTCGCTCTGGGCCGCCATTCTCGGCAGCATAGCAGGGGCAGCCCGCCCCCGCACCGCCACAGGACCGCGATCTGCGGCCTTTCCCGCTCGATCCCCCGCTCCGTTCGCAGCCCCCGCCGTTGTAGCGCATACTGCTTTCACACAGGTCTGTAGCGAGGTTTAGACGTGCCAAGTATCCACCCGACACAGCCCCCCACACACGAGCAGGCGCTCCCATGAGCGGGGCCAACACCTTCGGGAAGCTGCTGACCATCACCACCTTCGGCGAGTCCCACGGCGGCGGCGTGGGGGTCGTCATCGACGGCTGCCCGCCGCGCCTGCCGATCACGCCAGCAGAGGTCCAGATTGAACTCGAACGGCGGAGACCCGGTCAAAGCCGGCTGACCACACCGCGCGCAGAAGCGGATCACGTCGAGTTTCTGTCGGGCGTGTTCGAAGGGAAGACACTCGGCACCCCCCTGGCCATGCTCGTGCGCAACAAGGACGCGCGCCCTTCGGCCTATGCCCACATGGCGAACGTCTACCGACCCTCACACGCCGACTACACGTACGAGGCCAAGTTCGGGATCCGTGCCTGGCATGGGGGCGGTCGCGCGAGTGCCCGAGAAACCATTGGGAGGGTGGCCAGCGGGGCGGTCGCGCGCAAGCTGTTGGCCCAACTCGCGGGGGTCGAGATCGTTGCCTGGGTCGAGTCGGTGCAAGCCGTCAAAGCCAACGTGGACGCGAGCACCGTAGTTCGAGCCGGTGTAGAGGCCACCCCGACCCGTTGCCCGGATCCCGAAGCGGCCGCGCGCATGGTCGAAGCCATCGACGCTGCCAGACGCGCCCAAGACTCCCTGGGTGGGGTGGTTCGATGCGTGGCCCGTGGTGTCCCGGCCGGCCTCGGGGCGCCGGTCTTCGACAAGCTCGAGGCCGACCTGGGGCGAGCGATGTTATCGCTGCCGGCTTCCAAAGGCTTCGAAATCGGGAGCGGCTTTGCTGGCACGCTGCTGCGTGGCAGTGAGCACAATGACCCGTTTGTGCCGGGGCCGGATGGGCGACCCCGAACGTCCAGCAACCACTCTGGCGGCGTGCAGGGCGGCATCAGCAACGGCAGCGACGTGGATTTCCGCGTGGCCTTCAAACCCACGGCAACCATCTCCCAGCCCCAACAGACCGTAGACCAAAACAACGAAGCGGTCACACTCGAGGCCCAAGGGCGGCACGATCCGTGCGTCCTGCCGCGCGCGGTACCGATCGTAGAAGCCATGACCTGCCTTGTCCTGGCCGACCACTGGCTCAGACAACACGCGGTAGACGTGCTACCCCGCTAGGCGGCCTCTAGGAGCTGGCAGGACAGGCCCAGGAAAATGGCGCGCATCGCGTCCTCACCGTCCAGTCCGCTCTGCACGCTTCCGTGACCGAACAGGGAACCGACGGTGGCTTCTCCCCGCGCCCGGTCGATCATCCAGTTCCACGAGTCGGGCAGCTGGTAAGACGACAGGGGCGCCGGTGGCCGTACGACCGGACGGACAACTCGCTCCCACAACGGTGAGAGGGCCGCCTCCAGCTCTGAAGCGTCGAGCTCACTCGCCGCGTCGCGCATCAGGACCTGGGCGTCCTGCTCGATCGGATAGGTCTCCTCCATGCTCTGGGCACCGCGCACGTATCGCCACTGCCCGCTGCGCCAGCGAAATGCCTCGAGATATCGATGGCGCACCTGCCCGGAGACGGCCCGGTAGAGCTCAACCGGGCGCATCATGCCCAGATTGACGAGGGCGTCACCAAGCCGGCCATCAAAGCGCGGCATCATCGCCAGGGCCATGTCCAACTCCATCGGCATGCACAAATCGTTCTGAACGAGATACTCGCCCAACATGCCGCGCCGATCGTTGGAGGCGACGAAGTCCGGCCTGCCGTCCACAAAGTACACCTTCTTGCGCCGACCCTGATCTTCCAGATAGAGCATGCCGGTCTCGCGGTTGGCAGCAAGGCTGTGAATCAAGGGCAGCAACATGGCCGCGCTGAGCTCGCCGCGCAGCCGAGGACGACTGAACTCGCCCTCATCCCATTGCAGAGCCGGCGTCGAAAACACCCGTGACAGCTCCGGAAGCTCACATGCACGCTTGGGTGTGGACTGGTCGCGACGCACGATCGTGCCTGCCGAAACGACACCCGTGGTCGCGAGTCGCACTAGTTCAGGGAAGGAAACCTTGGCGGGCCCAAGGGAAGCGGGTACGTCGACATGGTACGAGGCGGCCCGCGGAGCCTCAGAGCGCTGCCCCGGCGCAAGCGAGTTCGCCAGCGGAGCCGTCGCGTCATCCAAGGGCACCAAGCCGGTCGGGCGATCGGCCACTGAGCAAGGCGCCGGCGTCACCGACGCATCCACCAGCTCGTATCGGTAGAGCAGCTGTGCCACCGCGGCCGCCTGGTCCACCGCCTTGCCTCGCCGCAGGAGCATCGCGTCCAGGGTGTCAGCCAGTTTGCGCGCCGTGGGCCGCGCCCTGGGGTCGGTGGCCAAGCCCAGGTGAACGATTCGTCGAACGTCCGCGGGTAGCTGGCGCTGGGTCTTGTCGAGCACGGAGAGGTCGACATCGCGAATGCGCAGGAGCACCTCGAGATCGCTGCCGCGCGCGAACAGGCTCTCCCCGATCAGCAATTCGGCGAGTACAACAGAAAGCGTGAAGACGTCGCTCTTCTCATCGAGGTCCTCGCCAATGACCTGTTGCGGGGACATGTAGCCAACCTTGCCCCGCAAATGATCAGTGGTTGTGTGCCGCTCGCATTGGTCGGTGCAAGCGATGCCAAAATCGGTCAGCTTGAGATGCCCGGTATGACCTATCAATAGATTGCCAGGGCTCACGTCGCGATGGACAAGCCGCATCGGCTCTCCATCAGGCGTGCGAGCCTCGTGGGCATGGGCGAGCCCGCGGGCAGCGGCGGATATCAACGCAAGGGCCACCTCGAGTGGAACCGCGTCCCCGCGTGCAGCCAGCACGCGCATCATGCGGCTCACTGTCGTGCCCTCTACCAGCTCCATCGCCAGGTACAGCGACCCATCGGCTTCCCCGAAGTCAAACACCTGAACGACGTTCGGGTGGGATAGCGACGCGACCAAACTGGCCTCCGCGACAAACATGTCGACGAAAGCGGGTTCCTCAGCCACGTGCGGCAGGATACGCTTAAGCGCGACACGCTTCGTGAAGCCACGCGGACCGACGCGCCTCGCCTCGAAGACCTCGGCCATGCCACCGGCACCGAGGCGGCGCACGAGCTGGTACGGTCCCAGCCTACCGAGATTCGCACCGCTTTGCTCTAGACGACTGCTCATCCGGACCCTACCTGGGGCATTGCCCAGGTCTCAAATATACGACGGCTAGCGTCGAACCACCAACACTCGAGTTCTAAAAATCCTTCACTAATGTAATTCCCCGGAAAAAATGCACCCAGGAATTTAGACTGTGTTGGACAAACGTAGAGGCGAGCGCATTGACAAGCGAGCAGCGGCTCGATACCGCGTGGAAGGCAATGTGTGTTACCGCCCAGACGCAGACGGGTGAGATCACGACTCACACCGCGGCGATGGGTTTCAGCCGGGGAATCCGGGAGTGAGCGCTATGACGAAGACCGTGGCGATGGCCTGTGCGAGTCTGACCATCATGCTGGGCGCCCAGGCCTGCTCGGCCGAGCCCAAGACGTGCCAGGCGGTAGACGGGGATTTCTGGTCGGAGTACCAGTTTCTGCAGGGGAGTTCCGGCCCGACTGGCTGCAACCTCGGCCCCTTCCTGCTGCCCGTCAAGGGTGGAGGCGGCCGCGCCGTCGACTTCACCCGCAACTACACCAACATGCAGATCGAAACCGGTGTGGTGATGAAGGGGTGCACGGTCGGCCTCACGGTCAAAATCCGCACGCCGGAAGGCATGAACATGGCCCAGATCCGAGGCGACGTGGATGTGCTCAGCAACGATCATCTGAGCGGCACCGTTGAGGGTTGGGTGTTCGATGCGACCGGTGAATCGACGAGCTGCGGAGGCATCTTCGACGCACAGTTGAAGCGGATGGCCAAGGCTCCGCCGATGGTTACCCAGCCACGCGCTCAGATTCAGGCGGGCAGTGGTGCGCCCCGCCAGGACAGGCCACGGTCACGCAGGCCCAGCAGCAGACCCCAGCCCCGCAACCGGCTCCGGGTCCTCAACCGGCTCCTATGCCCATGCCGACGCCCGCTCCGTCCCCAGCACCGTGACGGCGCCCTCGCGGGCCAAGCTTAGGCTCGCGAACCTGCCCACGCCGCTGTTCCGACACGCTGCCCTCGACGAGATCGTGGGTGGGCAGGTGTGGGTCAAGCGGGACGATATGAGCGGGGGAGTCGAGACCGGCAACAAGGTCCGCAAGCTCGAGTATCTGCTAGCCGACGCGCGCAGCCAGGGTGCCGACGTGGTGGTCACGTGCGGGGGTATCCAGTCAAACCACTGCCGGGCAACGGCCGTGTTGGCGCGCAACTGTGGGATGCGCTCGGTGCTGCTCCTGCGCACCACCGAGCCCGCCCAGGCGACTCCGCGTGGCAACCTGTTTCTGGACGCGCTTGTCGGAGCGGAGGTTCGACTCGTCACCCCTGCTGAGTACGCACGCCGCGACACCTTGATGCTAGACGTGGCACGGGAGCTGCGGCGAGTGGGTGAAAAGCCCTACGTGATTCCCGAAGGCGGTTCCAACGGGCTCGGTTCGCTGGGCTATGTAGATGCGATGGGCGAGCTTTCCGCTCAGCTAGCTGCAGGTGAAGCGGGCGCGCCGGCCCGCTTCGATCTGGTCGCGTTCGCCTGTGGGTCGGGTGGCACCGCGGCCGGGGTAGCACTCGGTGCGGCCCACCATGGGGTGGCGGCGGCGGCCCTGGGGATCGCGGTATGTGACCAGGCGCCGTACTTCGAAGACAAGGTGGCCGAACTCATCGGCGAAGCGCGCGCGCTGTCGCGAGACCTGCCGGCTTCCGCGCCCCTCTCCATCGACTATGCATTCCGGGGCCCGGCCTACGGGATCCCCACGGACGAGCAACTCTCGTTCTTGCTGCGCGTGGCACGCACAACAGGGCTCGTGCTTGATCCGGTCTACACCTGCAAAGCGCTCTACGGCCTATCACAGCTGGCCACCAGGTCGGACAAGGTCTGTTTCATTCACACCGGCGGCCACCCCGGGCTACTCGCCGACAGCGCCCGCGTATGTAGTCACCCGGACTGGTAGTTCCGGGCCGTTGTTCGTGGCGGACAGCGGCACCGAGGCCGCAGGGACCCGGGTCCTTCTTCCTAGAAGTGCTAGCCGCTGCAAAGCAAGCGTTTGCACGGTCGTATGGGCGCTCTGAAGGCCCTGTCACGTAGTCTTGGTTTCGCAAGGGAGGCGTACAATGATCGCAATTGTGCGTTGAAGCGACGGAGCCGGGCTAGCCGGCGGTTCCATGGCGCAGCAGGGGCTGGATCGCGCCTCGAAACAGCCCACGCGATCGCCCCGGGTGCCCCCGCGGGCATCGAAGGCGGGACGCCATATCAGCCAGCCACACGCGAGCGGTTCGCGCAGAGACGCGGCTTCACAGGGCTTTTCGGGAACCGGCCGAATGCTACTGAGTTCGTGAAGTAGCCGAAAGCCCGTGGACGTCGAAGACCGAGCGAGGTCCCGGGAAGTCGATGAGGGATCCGGGCTAGGGTGCTACGACGATGCTCGTCCGCTTCGTCACAGCCTTCCGACGGGGAATTCGCGGCGAGATGGAGGCCATGCGTCAGCGCCTTGGTCCATTCGAAGTCATGCTGGGGACGGGGGAGGCATCCAGCGAGCCAGATGGCACCACGCGCTACGAGGTCGCTCTGCCCACACACAGCGACAAGTTGATAGTGGGAGCCGAGTGCACCTTGCGGAGCGGTGGGCGCGAAGTGGTCGTGACGGTCGAGGCGCTGATTGCGGGCATGGTTACCCTGCGCGGTGAGCGCGCCATCGAGCTCGGGACCAGGACGATCCTGGTATTCTATCCGTGGTTCCTCTACGAGAAGTTGGACCGGGCACTCGAGTGCCTGTCGCCCCAGACTTTTTACGTGGAGCGCGCGCTCTCGCTCTTCGGCAAGGGCGAGCCGCAGCACAGTCCTCAGACACTCTCGCTGGACCACAGCGCGCTCAACGAAAGCCAGCGCGCCGCGGTGCAACTGTGTAGCGACAATTCGCTGGCTTTCCTATGGGGACCGCCGGGCACGGGCAAGACCCGAACCCTGGGCCACGTTGTGCGCGAGCTTCTAGCCCAGGGCAAGCGCCTGCTGCTGGTATCGACCACCAACTCGGCAGTGGACCAGGGACTGTCGCAAATCGCGAATGCGGACGAGGGGCGCGCAGCAATCGAGCGTGGGCTCGTGGTCCGGCTCGGCCGCACGAAAGCTGACTCCCACGGCGCGGCCTTGCATGAAGTGATGGGCCGCCTGCACGAGGGCCGCACCGACGCGCTCCGCGCGCTGCGCCGACGCCACCGCGAGGTGGGCGCGATGCTTCGGCGCTTGCTGAAGGCACAGGAACGCCTGCAGCAGAAGGCTCCCGCGCAGCAAACCTCCCTTTTCGCGGAGCCTGAGCCGCCAGCACTGCGGCCAACAGACCTGGAGGGCGTCTTCACACAAGCGCGCTCCCGACGCCTGTGCCGCGCAGCCCACGAGACCCTGGCGGCGACGCTGAAGCTTCGCGCAGCGCGCCTGCAGCGGGTCGCCGCACTCTGCAAGGACAGCATTGCTAGGCACGAAGCGGTCCTGCGCAGCGACGAGGGCACCGTGGTGGGCCAGGCGCGCGCCATACTGACGACACTCACTGGCGCGTATTTCAACCAGCTACTTGAGGGGCAGCGGTTCGACGTGGTGGTCGCCGAGGAGGCGAGCATGGCAATCCTGCCTTCGCTCTTCTACGCGGCCTGCCTTGCGCGGGACAAGACGATCATGGTCGGAGACCCGCGTCAGCTTCCTCCGATCGTGCACTCGGAGGATCCACAGGTGCGCCGCACCATGGGGCGCAGCATCTTCGAGGTCACGGTGCCGCAACCACAGGCCTCGCCACACGTGGTGATGCTCGACACGCAGTACCGCATGCATCCTCGCATCGGTGAACTGGTCAGCGACCTATTTTACAATGGCCGCCTGCGGCACGGCGAGGGGACCGAGACGCGCGCGGCAATCGCCGGCCGCGCGCCCTATCCGGGCGAGCCGCTGATCGTGGTCGACACCGCCGGTACCTCGCGCTGCAAGAGCCGCAGAGGCAGCGGTTCGAGATACAACGACCAGAGCGCCGAGCTCTGTGTGCAGCTCGCGCTGGAGGGAGCGCAAGCCGGCGCTGCATCGGTCGCGGTGATCACGCCCTACGCGGACCAGGCACGTGACATTCGCAGCCGCCTACGGCGTGCGGGAGCAGACCACCGCATCGAGTGCAGCACTGTGCATCGCTTCCAGGGCCACGAGCGGGACCTGGTTATCTTCGACACCGTCGACGCCGCTCCGATGCGCCCCGGAGTGCTCCTCAACGACGCCCGCAGCGGTACAACCGCGCGCAACCTGATCAACGTCAGCCTCTCGCGGGCTCGCGGCAAGCTGATCGTTGTCTCGGACGTCGCCTACTTTGAACGCAACGCCCCGCAAAGCGCAGTCACCGCAGCACTGCGCGGCATGCTCACCGCCAACTCACCACGCGTACCGCTTCCCGGATGAAGACCGGCCAGCCCGCATCAAGCATGACTTCGGTGCATGACTTCGGCGCACCGGAAGCGGCGCGATCCTCGGAAAGGTGTCCGGGTGGGTGTGCATGGGGCGGCTTTGCCGCGGCGGGGGAAAGGGCGCGTGCACCATTTCGGCGTCCCCGCCCAACGACGCATGTGCCCCAGGCGCCATCCGAAACCACCCCCGCATGCAGCTCATCCCCGGAGCGCGCAGCGCGACCTAGCGACCTTGTCCAGACGCATGCGATCAAGGCAACGGGACCAAACTTGACGCAAACGTCCACGAAACCCTGACTCAAGGTCGCTAGCTAGATCCCCGAAACGCCGCCGTCCGGACGTTGCGATGGGTCGAGATGAGCTGCGCAGTTGAGCTCCGCCGCCCTGTGCGGCGCCAAGCGCGCGATCGAGCTAACGCTTGTGTTGTGCCAGTACCTGGGAACCTCTGCGCCCCCAGGGAGCTCCCAGTGGCGTGCGGCAAAGGTCCGACACACCAGCCCATGGGTCACAACCACGACGTGACCGGTCCGACCCGCCCGACCGAACTCGTCCGCACGCCCCACGACCCAGTCCCACGCGCGCGCGACCCGCTCCTCGAAGACCTCCCAGGTCTCTCCACCCGGCGGATGATAGTCACGGGCCCAGATGTCCACCTCGAGCTCCGCGTAGGGCGTCCCGCGCAAGTCACCGAAATTGCGCTCCTGTAGCAGTGGAGTCAGCTCAAGTTCGCAGTCCAGCGCGGCGACCATGGGCGCGGCAGTCATACGGGCGCGCGGCAGATCGCTACAAAGGACCGCGGCCACCGGCCACCCACTGGCGCGCCCGGCCAAGCGCTGCGCCTGTTGCTGACCCACGTCACTGAGCGGGGTGTCCGCCGGCTGCACCACGCGCGCACGGTTGAGGGCGGTTTCACCGTGCCGGATCACCACGATCGTCATCCGACGGGTCTACCCGGACGGGGGTCTGGGGTCCAGCATCCCGCCAAAAACGTGCTATCACGCAGCCAACATGCTGACGATCGTGGACTACAACGCCGGCAACCTGCGGAGCGTGCAGCGAGCGTGCGCGGCGGTGGGTCTGACCTCCGACTTTACGTCCGATCCCGAATCCGTGGCCCGTGCGGACAGGATCATCTTTCCCGGCGTCGGACACGCGAAGACCGCCATGGACACGCTGGTCGCAAGGGGCCTCGATCAGGCGCTCCACGCAGCCCTCGGCCGCGGGACTCCCATCCTCGGGATCTGCGTCGGGGCGCAGCTCGTACTGGATGGTTCGGATGAAGGGCCGACGGTTGGACTCGGCTGGGTGCCCGGCCAGACCCGCCGCTTTACACCCCGCGAACACCATATCAAGGTGCCCCACATGGGCTGGAACACCGTGCATGTCGAGCGCCCCCATCCTCTCCTGGAGGGCGTGCAGAATGAACACGCGTTCTACTTCGTGCACTCGTACTACCTCGATCCCGCCGACGACCGCCACGTGTTCGCCACCAGCGACTACGACGGTACGTTCTGCTGCGCGCTGGGCCGCGACAATCTGTTTGCCACGCAATTTCATCCAGAGAAAAGTGGCCGTCTGGGACTCGCGTTGCTCGAGCGCTTTGCCCGCTGGGAAGGAACATCATGTTGACCAAGCGCATCGTGGCCTGTCTCGATGTGCGAGACGGAAAACTCGCCAAGAGCGTGAAGTTCGTCGACACGCGCGACATCGGTGATCCGCTCGAGCGAGCCTCGCTCTACTACCAAGACGGCCTGGACGAGCTGGTTTTCTACGACATCACAGCTTCGAGCGACCGCCGCAACATCATGATCGACGTGGTCGAGGCGGTGGCAGCGCGCACCTTCATACCGTTTTCGGTCGGGGGCGGCATCCGATCGGTTGAGGACGCAACCAAGTTGCGACTCGCTGGCGCGGAAAAGGTCAATGTGAACTCTGCCGCCGTTCAAGATCCGGAGCTGATCCAGCGCATCTCCCAAGCGATCGGCGCCCAGAGCACAATCCTGTCCATGGATATCTTGCGCGTCGAAGCCTGCGAGGGAACGCCAAGCGGCTACGAGATCGTGATAGACGGAGGGCGCACGCGCACAGGACGCGACGCGCTGGCCTGGGCCAAGCAAGGTGAAGCTCTCGGCGCCGGTGAACTCGTGGTCAACTCGATCGACGCGGATGGAACGCGCGATGGCTACGAAATCGCGTTGACACGCATGATCGCCGAAGCCGTGGGCGTACCGGTGATCGCGTCAGGCGGCGCCGGCAAGCCAGAACACCTCTACGCTGTCCTGACCGAAGGGAAGGCCGACGCAGCCCTGGTAGCGTCGATGGTGCACTTCGGGGACTACAAAGTCTCCGAGCTCAAGCGCTACCTTGCCGACCGGGGACTGCCGATCCGCATGTGCTGGTAGTCGCTCGCGTGCTTTACCCCAGCCTCACTGGATCGGCTTGAGTACGACCTTGACCTGCGGGGGCGAACTGGGACCCACACGAATCATCTGCGCTTCATAGCCGGAACGTCGTACCAGAAGCAGAGCGTCTTGCTTGCCGCGCACGACGGACAGGGGCGTGCGTCCAATCAGCATGCCATCGGCAACCACATCGGCCTGCGGTGGGATCGAAACGACCAGCGCCTCCTCTCCGAAGCGAGCACTGCTGCTGCGCTGAATGGCCGCCTGGAGCTCGGCCTCACGAACGCGCTCCTCTCTCCTGTCCACCACCCATTGATCCGCGAACAACGCGACCAGCGTTACGACCACGCACAAGCCGAGCGCAACGTGGGTAAAGGCCCGGCGGGTCGTCTCATCTGCCTGGTGCGAGGAGAGCCCCACACCGATCAGCAAGTGATGCAAGGCGCGTCTCGTGCTCACGCCCAGGCTTCCGAACAGGCCGGGACGGTTGAGGACCTCGCGCGGGATCAGCATCGTGTCCACGTCCGCCCACGCCGAGGAAGGGTCCTCGCCCATGCCAGCGTCGACAGGACGCGGAACGCGTGGGGCCGTGGTCGGCCCGCCGGGGACTTCCATCCCACCCTGGGTCGGGCTGGCGGCTGGAGAGGCTGGGCGATGCGTGCTGAACGCACCGCTCGGATCCTGCCTAGGAGGATAGGCGACCCTGGGATTCGGGCGGGGTGGGTCCAAAGGACTGCCAGCAGGACGATGCGTGCCAAACGATCCCGTCACGTCTTGCCGTACACCCATGTGCGGACCCTGCTGCGGCGCCCCGACGGGCTGCGTCGTGACGTCCACAACCTCCGCACGCACGCTGTCATCCTTGACCCGCCGCACGCCACCGGGACGGGCCGGAGGCGTGTCGTGTAGGGAGCGGGCCTTGTGGACACCGTGGGCGGAACGCAGGGTCCGAAACCGGGCCGACGGCTCCCGCTGCTGGGCACCCCTATGACCTGCCGGCGGGGGTCGAACGCTGGGCTCCGTCGTCGCAAAGGGATCAGCGCGCCGCGCACGTGGTTCTGCCGTGCCAGAGACCGATGAACGACCGGGCGCCGCACCCGCGGGGGGCGGAGGCGGCGGAGGGGCCTGCGCGCCGCGCGGGTCCGGGAAACCCTGCGGTTCCGCATGCGGGGGCGGCCCGTTCGCGCCGGCTCCCTTCGAGCCGTCGGTCCAGGTCCGACCGAGCCGGTAGCGCCCGGATGCGTCGCCCCGAGACGGTGGAGCACTCGGGATCGCCCCCGTCCCCATCGGAGCCGTCCTCGGATCGCTCTCGGGCTCGGGTGGGTCGCCGGCCGACGCCGACTGGCCCTGAACCCCCTGCCGCGGTGGCTGCGTCCCGAATGGCGCGGTCTTGGGATCGCTTCCCGCCCCACCCCGAACACTCGCGGGTTGCTCCCGGCCGCTCCCCTCAGCCGCAGATACCTCCGATGGGCGACCGGGTTGCCGCAGATGACCGGGCGCTGCCGCCCCCGCAGGGCGCGACCCCTGGCCGGACACGCCCGTCGCGGGGCGCGCGCCCGCGAACGGCTCGGTCGTGCCTTCCGGACGCGGGGGAGCGGTCTCCTCGCGCGCCATATAGCCGCCCGGGCGCGTGCGACCGAAAGCCTTGCGGTGACCGGGCCGGCGCGAGTCTCTGTGGCCGTCGCGGCCAGGCTCCGGAGCGGCGGCACCGCCATCGGCTTGATCAGTTCGGGGCGACGAGGACGGCAAGGGCCGGATGCCCGAGCCGTCCCCGCTCGGCGGACCCACGGGCCTACGTTCGGCCGGCTTCGTCGAACCGGCCTTCCCCAGCTCGCCGGCACGCTGAGATGCCCGCGGCTTGCCTGTGGGGGGACCGCGCCGGGCACCCATCGGGGCACTTCCTTCCGCCCCCTCAGCAAGCCGGCCCGCCTGGCGGATGCGATCGCGCAGACTGGCCAACGGCGAACGGAAAGCACCCGACTCAGCATCCGCAGCCGGCTCTTCAGCCTCGACCGAAGCTCCGGTGGAACTCTCCATGTTCTTGTTGCCCGCCATGTCCCTACATTCGTATACAGCGCCCCGTTGCCGAGGTCATACCTAGCATTAAACCAGGTACAATTTGAGCGAGATGCATGCCAGCGCCCACCCCGAAAAAAGACAAAAAACCCGGGCCCCGGCGCGAAATGACACAGTGGGTGACCCACAGTCCGGTTGGCTCGCTCCAGCCTACCGCGCTACCGCCACAGTGGAGCGAGTTCGCCGACCACCCGCCCATTGGCCGCACCGCCCAACGAGGGAGTCCAGGTCAACGTTCGGCCCGCCCTACTGCCCGCATTGGTCTGAATGTATCAACAGTTACGATCGCGAGGCGGCCAAGACAGTGGGGGACGTCGGCGCGGCTCTTGACGCCCTACGAGACTCGGGACAAAAGGCATGTCATGTCGCGCATGGTTCATTGTGTGAAGCTCAAGCGAGAAGCCGAAGGGCTGGATCGTCCCCCGATCAAGGGCGAGCTAGGTCAACGGATCTTCGAGCACGTGTCCAAGGACGGCTGGCAGCAATGGGTCGCGCACTCGACCATGCTGATCAACGAGTACCGCCTCGAGGCCGGGACGCCCGAGGCCATGAAGGTCTGGCTGACCGAGCTCGAAAAGTTCTTCTTCGGTGAGGGTTCAGACCTGCCAGCCGACTATGTCCCGCCTGACGCTAGCGACACCAAGGACGACCCCTAGCCAGCCCGCATCCATCACCAGATCACGGGCCCTCGTACAACTGCTCGACTCCCCAGCGCTTTCGCCCTCAGTCGAACACACAGCGAGGATTCCCTCCTTCACCGAAACCCCTGCGAAGCCGATCGCTAGCACGAGCATCACGTGCCTCGGTGATGGATGCGAGCCAATCGGGTGTCCGACAAAGACGCCGGGCACGGGAGCACCCGCTCGCCGGGCTAGTTCACAACTCGTGACGCGTTCGCGCGGGCTCGGATCCACGCGGGCTCCTCAAGCAGGTCCAGCCCAGCCCGGATGAAGTCCACACGCTTGCGCAGCGAACGTATTTTGTCCAAAGCCTCGCAACGCGCCCGCTCAAGCTGGCGAGCATGGCCCGGCGAGTGCTTGCTGACGCGGTGTATCCGCAACCGGTGTGGATATCCGTCGAGCGTCCGCTCCGCTTCGGTCAACAACGCAAACAAGGTCTCGTCGTCGGAGATCTCCGAGCGCCGCTGCCCGCTCGCCCCTTCGCGCGCGTCGACGGCCAAGGGGACTTCGAGTTGCGTGAGCGTGCTCATCGCTTGCAGGGTCGACAGTACGCCCCGATGAAGCTGCAGCACGTCCTCATCCTCCGGTAGACGCCAACCCTGGATGTCGGTCAGGGGCTTGGCCACCTGTCGAGGATGCAAGTTCAGGTCCGTTGAGACAGCCATGTTCCAACCTCCGCGGCGCTTTTGTCCTACACTGGGATACATCCACGCGCAAGCCCCCGCTCCCAAAGCGGGACCCCGAGATCTTGGAATCATTCGTCTTTTTGAGGCAAAAAAGCGGCCAATTGAAGGCCTTCTCGGTCCCGAGCGGCGATCTCGGAAGCCGGTGTCCAGGCCATGTTGGCTTCCAGGCGATAGCTTCCGCAAAAACGATGGGGCGGAGCTCCGCCCCACTCCTCTGGCGATAGCATGGAGAAGTACTGTTGCCCGTCGGGTCTCTCGTACAGGTGATACAACTCGCCGGGTCGTTTGCGAAAACTGCAGGACGCGCGATGCAACGCGGCATCGCGTTGTGCCTGGGCGAGGGTCTCCCGCGCTTCTTGCTGGAGCGCCCGCATCTGGCGCGCAATGTGCTCGAGTTTGCCCCCGACGACGGAAGATAGGAGCTGGTCGGCGCGCTGGATCTCCTCTGCCATGCTGACGAGGTCGTGGGGCGCCGACAGGCGGCTAACGGGATAGGGGGAAGTGCGACTGGGCCCCCCGTGGCTCGGGCCGGCGTGTCTACGATTACTCTTCGTCACGCTCGAAACTCAAGGATGCCGAGTTGATGCAATAGCGCAGGCCGGTGGGAGCGGGCCCATCCTCGAAGACATGTCCCAGGTGGGCCGAACACGCGTCGCACGTGACCTCGGTACGCTGCATGCCATGGCTATGGTCGACAACCGTAGCGACGGGCGCGCCTTCCACGTGCTGGTAGAAGCTCGGCCAACCGGTTCCCGAGTCGTACTTATCCGACGAGGCGAAGAGCTCCGCGGCACAGCAGACGCAGCGATACACCCCTCCCGCCTTCTCGTCCCAGTAGGCGCCCGTGAAGGCCCGCTCGGTCCCCCCCTCGCGAGCCACTGCGTACTGCTCATGGGACAGCTGGGCTCGCCATTCCGCCTCGGTCTTGTCCACCTTCTTTGCCATCTGGAACCCTCTTGCGCTCGATCGTTGTCGAGACTATGAGACGCGGACGTGAACATGTCGAGTGCGGACCCGCGCCGCATACACCTGCAGCGCGCACTGGCGACCTTTCGTCCGAGTGATGACCGTGAGTCCGGCTTTTGCCGCCGCATGGTCACGCTGCTGACAAGCCCCGGCGATCCATTTAGCCGGGACCACTTCAACCCGGGACATTTCACGGCCAGCGCCTTCATCTTGTCACCCGACCGCCAACACTTGCTTCTGGCGCTGCACGCCAAGCTAGGCCGCTGGCTACAGCCCGGGGGGCACGTGGAAGCCAGCGATGCGGACGTGCTGGCCGCCGCCCGCCGGGAGGTCTCCGAAGAGACGGGCTTGACCGGACTGGAGCCGCTCGGCCAAGGCGTGCTCGACATCGACGTCCATGCGGTTCCGCCGCTCTTCGGATCGCCCGAACACGCCCACTTCGATGTGCGCTACCTCTTCGTCGCCCCGACCACCCAGGCGCGAGCGGCGAGCGACGCACGCTCGCTCAGATGGGTGCCGCTGGCATCGGTCGATGACGTGGAGTCGGATGCTTCAGTCATGCGGGCGGTATCGAAGATCGTCCGCGTGCTAGGCTGACCGCATGGGGCTCTTCGACGTCCACGCCCACCTGACCCATCCCGAACTGGCCAAAGACGTGGATGGGGTCCTGGCGCGAGCGCGGGCCGCTGGTGTGACGAGCATCATTAGCAACGGGCTGAACCCAGCCGACAACGAGACGACCCTGGCCCTTGCAGAACGGGACCCGCTGGTCCGCCCAGCGCTGGGATTCTATCCCGTCGACGTGGTTCTGACCGAGATGCGGGCACAAGGGGTCGCCTATCCGCGGGAAAGCGAGCACGAAGCCACCGCGGAAGAAGGAGTCGCCTATCTGGAGGCGAACGTGGAGCGCGCCTTTGCCGTTGGGGAGATCGGACTGGACGGATACTGGGTTCCTGAAGCCTTTTGGGCCAAGCAAGAGGAAGTATTCAAGCGCCTGGTTCGGCTTGCGATGGACGCGGACAAGGCGATCATCATCCACACGCGCAAACGTGAAAAGCGCGCCCTGGAGCTCCTGGGCGACCTTGGGGCCACCCGAGTGAACTGGCACTGCTTTGGCAGCAAGGTGAAGCTCGCGCGGCGGATCGCCGAAGCGGGGCACTACCTCTCGATTCCGGCCAACGCCCGCCGCTCTGAAAGCTTCACACGGATGCTGCAGACTCTCCCGCGTGACCGCATCTTGCTGGAAACCGACTGCCCCTACCTCGGGCCAAGCCCCGGACGCACCAATGAGCCCGGCAACGTGGCGGGAACGCTCGCCTACGCCGCGGAACTTTGGCAGGAACCGCCCGAGCGTGCGCTTGTCCAGCTAGAGGAAAACTATCAACGGCTATTTGGCCAGGCGCCCTAGCTAGCCCGGTCTCCTCACCGCGATGCTCGAACTGCTCACCGCGTCGACGTTGACCTGGGGCGTCTTCAAGGCGGCGCGGACGAAGACTTGGGGTGCATTTGCGGCGGGTGCACTCGTCGCCTACCTGCTGGCCGCGGATATCGCGGGCGCCCTCGCCACCGACCGGGGCGACCAATACGTCTTCTCTTTCTTCAATCAACTGTTTCTCGGCCCCGGTGCGGGGCCCTTGCGCGCGGCTGCGGCACTGCCGCTGCCGTCGGCCCTGCAAGAACAGCCGCTTCTTGCACGCCTGTTCCGAGTCACGATCTGCGGACTGGTAGCGCACCGCTACCTCGTACTGGCAAACGGGCAGCACCCGCTGCTGGCGCAGTCACAGGCTAGGGAGGCCACCGCGCTGCGGTTCGCAGCGGTGGGGATCCTCGACGCGATCGAAGGCGTGCTTCTCATCCTAGCCTGGGCCCTCTTTGCCAACGCGGTTGGCTAGCCGATCGATCACGACCTCGACTCCGCTTCGCTTGTCCTTCGACTCCACAGGACTTTCGCCGCAGCTCTAGAAAACACCGACAGTGTTCCGGTGGCTCGCCGAAAGCCCCCTGCGAAGCCAAAGCCTGCGCGTTCCGGCGCCGAAGCCGTGAATGATCCGGGGTTGGGATTGCGGCACTGTGCAAATTCCTGCCCCGATTCTGGCGCGAATCGTCAAGTCGACAGAAAAGCCACCCCTGCATGGCCGGCGGGGCGTGAGCCCAGCCCGTACAATTTCGTACAGCGAATTGAAGGGCTTTGGCCGAGGCGCAACAGCAGAACCCATGGGCATCCCAAAACGGGGGGGAGTCCTGTTTGGTGGTCGTGGAGCCACAACTGCGGTTAGCGTCGGTGCCCCGCGGCGGAAGCGGCGGACATTTAGGGACACAAGAAGGGAACGAAGCACGATGACGAAAGCTGTGCTGAAGACATTGGTGGGTTGCATCGGAGCCTGCGCGCTCCTGTGCTCATTGGCATGTTCGGACGATCCGGAACCAGCGGCACCGGCACCTGGCATGACACAGCCGATGGCGGGGGCTCCGGGTGCGCAAACCATGCAGGCGGGGCAGGCCGGGATGGCAGATCAAGCGATGACAGACCAGGCAGCCGCGACCAGCCCCTGCCCCAACTACATGGGCGATGTGATGGGAATGCCGATCGATCTGCCCGGCTGTTGCATGCCCGAAGGCGTGTGCGGGGTGGTCTCGAGCATCTCCATGATGTGCATCACGTCGAGCATGTACCTGCCCGATCTCGCACCGGGTGGGCCCTGCACGCCCTGACCAGCTTCCCGTCCAGGAAGGGGCACGCGCCCCCCGCCGCGGCTAAGCCGCGGCGGGCCCGCCGTCCGCGGGTCGCTCCACTCCGGCCGCGGTCGCTCCACTCCGGCCGCAGACCGAAACCTCGAAGCGTCCGTCCGGAGTGAACGCCGCTAGCCCGGATGCTTCATGAACTCTGCGTCGGATCGCGCAGGGATTCGGCTTCACACGGCTTTTCGG
>JAPPOR010001105.1 GCA_028817905.1 Myxococcales bacterium | reverse complement strand
CATCGATGGCCTCAGCAATGCGCGCGACCGTCCGCGCCGGATCACCCGTGTCGATCAGGTAGGCGTCTTCGGTACCGCCCGCCTTGGCGATGTCAGCCAGGTCGCTGGTGTTATCGGGAGCATCCTCGACCGGCGGGTTCCTGACGCCGATCACATAGGTGGGCACCCGGTCCGCGTGCTCGGCCACCAGCTCAGCAACCGCCTCGATGCGATTGTCTTCGCAATCCTGGGGGTGGCCATCAGTGACCAGCACTACAACATATCGCCCGGAGTCCGATGGGCGCAGCGCTTCGATCTGGTCGAATAAACCCGACAGCACGGACAGGGTCGGCGTGCCTCCCCGCCAGTCTTCCCGACCGATCCCATCCATCGCTTCCCCGAATGCGAGATCGGGAAGCGCGGTCATGGGCACGTCCGGCTCCCGGTAGCTCTCCGGCGTGCAGCGCGTCTTCTCTCCGCCCTCGCCAGGAAAGAAGGTCAGCGAAGCGAACAGACCCCGGGCGGTCTCTTCCTCGAAGAAGGAACGGGTGGCGGCGACAACCGGCTCCCACTTGAGGGCGCGGTCATGCCAGGCCTTGTCGCCCTTGCCCATGCTGCCGGACACGTCGAACGCGAACAGCAGATGCAGTGGGTTCAGGCTTGCGCCCTGGGTCTGCCGGGCACATGCCGGGTCGCCACCGGCGTCGCGCGCACCCTCCCAGGCCAGGGCACGTTCTCGGCCAGCCTCGCTCACCTCGGGAGTTGCGGCCACCGGTGCCGAGCCCCTGAGCGCGGGAGAATCCGGGGGAGTCGGCAGAGCAGGGCCTTGTGGCGCCCCCGCACGGGGGCGCCCAACGCCCCCTCGCTCCCCGTCCGCCGCCGAACACGCGCCCACCAATGCGCAGGAACCCAGCACGCACAGCCACAGCCGGTGCGACAATCGACGTATCGGGGAGCGTCGGTCCATGTCCCGTACGAACCATTCCACCACTACTTCAGGGTCAGTGGCATAGATGACGCCTCTCGGGTCATCCACCGGATCGATTCGCTACCCCAATTTGGGGGTTATTCGTTCAACATCCCTGGCGTGAACGGCACGCACGGGGACTGGGACCGCGACCCGGCGCCCGGTTCAGTCCCCGTCCAGGATGTCCCCGAGGCCCCCGAGGATGGAGCCCTCGCCCGTGCGGGACCCGCCCGCCATGGGCGCATTGGCGAGAATGCGATCGGCGAGCCGCGAAAACGCCAGACTTTGGAGCCAGACCGTACCGGTGCCCTGCAAGGTAGCCAGGAACAAACCCTCACCTCCGAACATCATGCTCTTGAGGTTGCCCGCCCGCTCGATATCGTAGGCGATCCCGCTGGTCAGGGCCACCAGGCAACCCGTGTCCAGGCGCAAGCGCTCGCCGCGGAGTTCTTTCTTGACGATCGTTCCGCCGGCATGAATGAAAGCCATGCCATCGCCTTCGAGCTTCTGCAGAATGAAACCCTCCCCGCCGAACAGGCCGCTTCCAAGGCGCTGGTTGAAGGCCACAGAAACCTTCGTTCCCAGGGCAGCGCACAGAAACGCGTCCTTCTGACAAACAAGGGTCTCGCCGACATCCGCCATATTGACCGGGACGATCGACCCAGGGTACGGGGCCGCAAACGCGACCCGGCGCTTGGCCCGCCCACGGTTGGTGAAGTGGGTCATGAAAATGGACTCGCCCGTCACGGCCCGCATCCCAGCCGATAGCAGCTTGCCGAAGAACCCCTTATCCGGCTCCGAGCCGTCCCCCATCTTCGACTCGAAATCGATATCGTCTTCCATGTAGTTCATGGCACCGGCCTCAGCGATCACGGTCTCGTCCGGATCGAGTTCCACCTCGACCAACTGCAAATCGTCGCCGATGATTTCGTAGTCCACTTCGTGACAGCGCATGCGTACCTCCAATGTTCGCGTCCAACGGTTAGCCAGGATGATTCATGAACGCCGCGTAGAGTCGCACAGGGGTTCGGTTTCGCACGGCTTTGGCACCCGAGGGGAACACGCCCGGCATTTCGAGCGCGGGGTAAGCCGTGTGAAGCACAAGAACAAGCGAGCCGATGTGGAGTTCATGAGTCATCCGGGTTTGCCGGAGAGAAACGTGGTCTTGACCCGGGCGTAGCCGCTTTCTTGCTTGGCGCCAGACGGACCCTTCATGCTCACGCAAACCGGCTGCACGAGCATCTCCACGGGTCGACAGCGGCTGGGCAAGAGCTCCTATCGCAAGTGATCCGAGGTTGGTCAACCGTGACCTTTGTATTCCTGCATACCTGGTCAAGTCCATGCCCAACGACAAGCCCGTCGCCACTGTGATCTCGCTTCACCCGTAACATGACCAAGCGCATTGCTGCGGCACCGAACCTTCTGTGGGCGCTATGGGTCCTGATCGTGGGGTCGGGCTCCGCACGCGCGCAGCCGACCGATCCCCCGGTGCCGCAACCGGACGACCCCCCTGCTGCGGTGGACACGGCACCGGCCGAGGCCGTTTCCCAGCCGCCCCCTGCGGAACAGGCCGAAGGCCCGGTGCCAAGCGAGCCGCCCACCCCACCGCCCGAACCCTCGCCGAGCGAAGCTGCACCGACGGCACCTGAGGCGACCGAAACCCAGGGGTCGGCGCCGCCCGAACCCATGGATGACGGGTCCAACACACAGCCGGCACGAGCGGATGCCCGAGGCGCGGCCGAGGAGCCGAGGGCGACTTCGGGGATCCCCCCCGCACTTCGTCTGCAGGAGGGCGGCACCGTGGCCCTCGATACGCAGAAACCGCCCGAGGATGGCCGCATCACATTTCAGGAGATCGTCAACCCGACCATCATTTCGGCTTCCCGTCGCAAGGAAGGCGCGCTCGACGCACCAGCTTCGGTCATCACCATCAGCGCCGACGAGATCGAAAAGCGCGGGTACACCGAGCTGACCGAATTCCTAGACGACTTGCCCGGAATGGACGTGATCCGGCCCTACGGGGACACCTACCTGCTGCCCTATTGGCGGGGCTTCCGCAATGACATCAGCTCTCCGTTTCTATTCATGATCGACGGAGTGGTCTGGAATCATTTGCTGTTCAGTGACACCGAGATCATGGCATCCGTGCCGCTGTCCAACATCGAGCAAATCGAGATCGTCTATGGCCCCGCCTCCGCACTCTATGGGCCCAACGCCGCCATGGGCATCATCAATGTGATCACCAAGCAGGCCGAGGACCCCGACAGTGAGAGCCTCACCGCGGGCAAGGGCCTGAACGTGCGCTCTACCCTTAGCTTCCGGACACCGACCTCGAAGGTGCGCCTCGGCGACATGACCAAAATCGCTGATGCGCATGTCATGTGGAGAGAAGGCGACCTCTCGGTGAGCGCCACAGCCCGCTTCGACATCGGTGTCCTCGAGCCGGCGATCGGCGAGCAATGGGAGTACACCCGCGACCGATACTACGGCGACCGGCGCCTGTGGGGTGACTTTGTCGATCAACCCGAGCTCGCCGGAGCGTTTCGCTCGGTCCACGACAAGCGGGGCGCTGACCTGCGCGTGCGATACAAGGGCACCGAGCTGGGCTTCCAGTATTACCGATTGCTATCCGGTACGGGCACCGTGTACCCGGCGGACCTGGTCCAGAACCAGCCACCCGACGTCTCACGCGAGCGGGGTGTGTTCCTGCTTCACCGGCAAAGCCTATCTGCGCACATCGTGTCGCTGACGATGGCACGCTATCGCGAAAGCGATGTCCCAAACCCGACGTCGTTCCTGTCGCGGCGTCCGAACGGGACCGCGCGACTGCTGTACAGCCAGTCCAACAACTCGGGCTTCGAAGTGACCGAGGACCTGGTGATCGACGTGGGACGAGTTCGCGCGATAGACGGGGACAACCTACAGCTCAACTTCGGGGTTCGGTATGCGCGCCGCGACCTTCAGCGCCGCTACACGGTCACCGGTGGAGACGCGTTCTGGCCAGTGGACGAATCATTCGAGGAGGGCTACGAGTTTCCCGTTCCGCCAGCGGCCGACCGGATAGATCTGGAAAACCGCGTCGACGCGGACGTCGCGGGCCTGTACGGCATGGCGAGGTACACGCTGCTGGAAGACCACTCGATCGACGTGGGGCTTCGGGCCGACTATACGGGTCTGCTCGACCAGACACTGACCACCTTCCGCGGGGGATACGTCGGCCACCTGCTCGATCTGCTCACCGTCAAGCTCCTGTACGGCCAGGCGTTCCAGGCGCCCGGCCCGCGCGTGTTGTTCGGGTTGAGCGATGAGCAGAGTCGGAACCTCCGTGCCGAGACATCGGAGACGCTCGAGGCGGCGGTGGATCTCCTGACGGACAATCTCGCGATCACCACCAGCGCCTACTTCGTGGACTACGGAGACGCGATCCAGGGGGTGTCCGGCTTCTATAGCAACATGCCCGACAGAAAGATGGCGGGTCTGGACGTGGGCGTGCGGGCCATGCTTCCTGTGATGCGAGGCCTATCGGTGTGGGCCTATTACTCCGGGTACTTCTTTGTACAGGAGTCCAACTTCGAGTTCGGCGAGGACGGCGTGCCCTTTTTTACCGATGAGCTGGTCGACGTCGGTGACTTGGCCGCGCACAAACTGCTCGGCGGTGCGACCCTGGAGCTCAATTCGCAACTCTTCGTGACCCTACTCGGCCGCCTGATCGGTAGCCGGGATCCCTTCAAGCTGAATCCACTCGGGCCGGTCCCGAGCTACTTCACGCTCGACACGAACCTGATCTACCGGCTTCCCGAGATGTTTGACGGGATGAGCCTCGCGCTCCGCATCACCAACCTCCTCGATACCGACTACGCACACCCGGGCATCCTCAATGCGGACGCCAGCAACACCCCGGGTGCCTTCGACCCCGACACGGGAACCTGGAGCGGAAGCAATGGCTTCTACAACGCGCGGCTCCCACAGCCCGGCCGCGCCGTGACCCTGTCGGTCCGCCTCGATCTCTGACCCGCCGACAACGTGTGTGCTTCACAACCGGCTCAGCACACGGGCGGGGACACCACGAGGTGCATGACCAGGTGCATGACCAGGTGCATGACCAGGTGCATGACCAGGTGCATGACCAGGTGCATGACCAGGTGCATGACCAGGTGCATGACCAGGTGCATGACCAGGTCGTGCCAGGTCGTGCTAGTGACGGCGCGCCAAACGCCCTACCATGGCGAGAGGGGGTCAACGTTTGCGAGCAATTTTCCGACAATCCACCGCGCTGTGCTCGAAGGCCATCGCTGGCGCGCCCCGGCGACTTTCCGGAAGATGCCAGCGTCTCTGCTTCCTGCTCGCGCTCCACGCGCTCGCCGGCTGCACCTCGGTGGAGCCGGCCACCGAGGAGGTCGTCATCGGCGTGATGCTACAGCCGGTCGTTTCGGCCGACCCCATTCGGTGGGGCGTAGAACACATAAACGCCGCAGGGGGCATCGACGGGCGGCCCCTGTCGCTACGCGTGGAAGAGATCGGGCAAGATCCCGACCTGGAGGTCATCCGCACGGCCGCCGAGACGCTGATCGCAGACCCCGATGTCGTGGCGGTGATCGGACCCGCCAGCTCCCAGGAGGTCGTCGACGTCGCACCTGTATTCAGCCGCAACAAGCTCGTGATGGTTTCCCCCTCGTCCACCTCTGAAGAGGTCTTCCGGGCCTGGCACGGAGAGCAGGGCAAATACGTGTGGCGCACTACTGTGGCGGACACCGCCCAGATCCAGGCGTTCTTTCGCTACGCCAAACAGCAGGGCAAGGAGCGCGTGGCCACAATCACGGCCGGCTGCACACCCGAGGACGCTGCAGCACGGATCACAAGCTGCCAGAACGCCTACGGTCAGACCTTCTTCGACTGGTTCGGGTTCCTGGCGAGTGAGGCAGGCTTGTCACCCACGGCCGTCGAGCGCTACAACCAAGCCGCCGAGCTGTCAGATTATCGGGACACCGGCGAGGCGACGGGCTGCGAGGAATCGGTTCAGCGCGTCCTGGACAGCGAGCCGGACATCGTCTTCGGGGTCGTGTCGCCCTCCTCCGCGGCCATCTGCCTGGTGAAGACCATGGCGCGCGAAGCGCCGGAAGTGGAGCTGTTCTTGAGTGATGGCGGCCTCCACGGGCGGCTGATCGAAGACCTGGAGGATGACGCCGAAGGGGTCCACGGGTTCGCCCTGGTGGGGGGAGACGAAACCGGCTTCGAGGAGGCGTTCGCACAGGCCCATCCCGAGGCTGACCTGCCCAACTACGGCGCGAATTCCTACGATGCGTTGCTGCTCTTGGCGTATGGGCTCCAGATCACCGGAGGCATTGGGGGAGAGCGCCTGGCCGATGCCCTTCACGAGGTGGTGGACGGGCGCGCTTCACCCACCACGACGAGCTGGCAGCCGGAGGCTGTGGCACCGACTCTGGCCGCCTTCGCGCGTGGGGAGCGGCCCGATATCGCCGGGGCCACGGGCACCATGACGTACGACGAAGAGGGATACACCGACCTACTCGAGGGGACCTACAGCATATGGCGGATCGAGGGCTCGGACATCGTGCACTCCGAGCGGTTCTCGACGGAGGATACGCGCGCCGCGCTGTTCGTCGAAAAGGAGGCACCTGACGCCCTGCTTGGTCAGGCGGATGACGAAGTCGCAGCACCCCCGGCAGAAAACGCCCACGCGATCGTGGTCGCCGCCTCGACGGGCTGGGAAAACTATCGCCATCAGGCCGACGCGCTGGCCCAGTACCGGCTGCTGCAGGAGCGCGGGTTTGACGACGACCACATCCTGTTCGTATCCCAGGACGATATCGCCACCCACGCGAGCAACCCCGCGCCGGGCAGCATGTTCCACGAGATCGGCGGCCCCGATCTCCACGACGACCCCGTCATCGATCTGAGAGTCTACGAGACGTCGCTGGACCAGCTACAGGACAGCCTGGAGGGTCTGGACAGCAGTGACACGGACAACGTCTATATGTACCTGGTCGGCCACGGTGACGAGCAGGGTGTTCTACTCTTTGCGGATTCGGACGGAGCGCAGGGAGACCCCTCCGAGCGACTGATCACTCCAGCATGGTTGGCCGACCGGATCGAGTCGATGCGCTTTCGGAGGATGCTGGTGATGGTCGAAGCCTGCTTCAGCGGGGTGTTCGGGCAAGAGATCGAGCGGCGACAATTGGAGGGCGTCTTCGTATTGACAGCCGCCTCCCCGACCGAGAACTCCCTTGCCATCAACTACGATCCCGACCTGGACGCCTGGCTCGCCGATTCCTTCAGCGCCCACCTCGCCCAGCACCTGCTTGCCCCCGGCGACGCAACCCTGTCCGATCTATACGTGGAGCTCTACCGTCTGGTCGCCGGTTCCCACGTGCACGCCTACAACCAGAACGCCTTTGGTGGGATCCGGCAAGCACTCGTCTCGGAGTTCGTGACCGGACTGTAATGACTAGCGACCTTGAGTCAGCGTTTCGTGGGCGTTTGCGTCAAGTTTGATCGCGTTGCCTCGAATGGATGCCTCTGGACAAGGTCGCTAGGTCGCGCTGGCGCGCTCCGGGGATGCCCTGCAAGCGACAGCGGTTGCCGGTAGGGCCTGGGTCACATGCCTCGGCGGGCGGGGGCGGAGCCCCGCCAACAAAGAACCGTGAGCTCCCCAGACTTGACTCATCTGTACACGGGGTCGCTCGTCAAGGATGCTAGCTAGTGCCCGTCCCAGAAGTCGGGATTTTGGGGTCAGAGGACTGGTCCGGA
>JAPPOR010000948.1 GCA_028817905.1 Myxococcales bacterium | reverse complement strand
GCTCGTCATGGAACACGGCGCGTCCGCTGTCATTGAAATCGCTTGTGATCGATGATCAGATCCGGGCTACGCCGCCCGGATCGCTTGATAGCGACCGGACTCGTGCAGGCAGCGCGCGAGCCCCGAGACCAGCTCTGCGAGCTGACCGGAGGGCAGCACGTCGTCGCGCCCGATGACTACGACTGCGATGCCGATGAGATGGTCGACCCCGTCGACCGGGGTTCGCAGAGGAACCGCCTGCAGACGTGAACCCTGGGGACCTAGGGTGGCTTCCGTGAGCATCGTGTCATTCGCTGCGGTTGCCGTGAAGCTACCAGCGGTCACCGTGAAGGCGCCGTCGTCCACTTCCAGGTCGAGCTGGGCCTGGGCGTAGTTTGCGATCGACTCCCGATCGTCTGGCTCTCCCTGCGAGGCTGCCATGGTCAGCCCCTCGTCGCACAGCAAGTACAGGCAGCCGCCCCCTGCTCTGTATGCGTCGCACAACAGCCGCAGGCCCTCGCGCGTCACGGTATCGGTGTCGCCCCGGGCAGATAGCTCGCTCAGCAGACTAGAGGCCGGCCCCTGGTCGGGCTCGTGCGCTTGGCCAGTTGAAGGGACCGGTGCACCCGTGTTCATGTTTACCCGCTGTGCATCGTCGAGCAGTGTGCGGTATCGGACTGCCAGCATCGAACCAGCGTCCACGCGGTACTCCTGGGCGGCTCGCCTGGCAGCCTTGTCGAAGGCACCTCGATCACGGCACGCCAGGGCCACGCGTGCGAGGTACTCGTACGAGCGACCCATCAAGAGTCCGTGGACCCCGCGTTCCGTCTGCCACGAGATCTCGGCGACGATGCGGGCTCGGGCATCTTCGTACATGCCTAGGGTGGCTTCGGCGAGCGCCACCTCCAACGCGATGCCATGTGCCAGCGCCCGCCGGCCGTCGGCGCGGCCCGCGGCGAGTGCGGCCAGTCCCCTGTCTAGACCGTCTTCGGCTCTTCCCGTTTCTACTAGCACCGCGACCTCGACCTCCACGGCTCGATAGAATGCCTGCGGAACGATGGCCACGTTCTGAACGAGTTTGCGCAAGGTGTGGACAGCGGCCAGGGCCGCCTCCGGTTGCTCACGCAGACGGTGGTAGGAGGCCTCCACGGCCAATTGCGCCGGTACCCACCCGGGGTGGCGCTGGGCCAGCGGTGCAAGGCGTTCACGAATGGCACGCATGCCTGTCAGGTCCCGAAGCAGGGCGTGCACGGGCCACTCCATCTCGATCCAGTTGAACATACCGGAATCGCCGCTCGCCAGCACTACCAGTTCGGTGTTTCGGCGGTGGGTCTCGGCGGCCTCCCAGTCGCCGAGCTGCAGGGCGGCCAACCTTCGAACGCCCTCGATGTTGGCCCGTAGGCTGGCCACATCCGTGTCTTCGGTGTCGAACGATGGTGCCGTCCCGAAGCCTGCGGCGACCTCGATGAGGGTTGCCTTCAGGCGTACGGACGGCCGCACATAGTCGATCTCCGGTAGCTCGGAGACGTCGAAGTCAGCGAGGTCCTCTTCGAGTTTGAGCCAGATGTCGCGAGCCGTCTCGGTGGCTCCCAGGGCGAGTAGATGGTTGGCGACGATGTTGCGGCGCATGGCATCCACGGCCGGACTGAGCAGTGTGAAGGGTTCGAGCAATCCCGGGACGCTCGCTTGAAGTTCGAGATCGTTGGCGCGCGCTCCGATCACCATCGCCTGCAGGGCATGCTTCACCATCCAACTGATCGCTTCGGCGGGTGACTTGACCCGGTCGGATGGTGCTGCCTCTTCATGCCGCTTTCCGACGCTGGCAAGGGCTTGTTGCGCGCGGTTCAGTGAATCGCTCACTTGGCACAACGAGACCCAGTCGTCGTAGCCGCTTGCGCGCTTGAGCATCGCCGTCACCGTCGGCTCGGCCTCGTAGAAGTACTTTGGATCCGCGCCGTGGGTGGCGCTAACCTCTTGAAGCAGGGCCAGCGTGAGCTGATCGCCGGGGGGATAGTCGTGCTTTCGTGCCCACGCGTATGCTCTTTGGATGGTCGTTGCACAGGCGGACAGGCCGACCGTGGCAACGCCGGCTGCCATGCACCTTCTTCCTTGTTCGTCTGTCACCATGTGGGAGAGCAGCAACTGGACACCCCGATCGGGCTGGTCGCCCTGCAGTAGATGGTGCGTGACCACCATTGCGACGGCATGGCGCCGCGCCGACGATTCCGCCAGGGCAGCGTGCAGGCGAACGCGGTCCTTCGGGGGGCAACCTTCCCGCACGATGGCGCTCGCCGCCGCATGGCTCACATAGCCTTCGGGGTTTCCAGCCAGCACACCGGCCTGGCGAAGCTCTTCAAGGGCGTCCTGAAGCGCGGCCGGAGAATCGCCGACCAGCTCCCTCAGCTCGTTCCAGCTCAGTCTTCCGACCACAGACAGGGCCAGCAGTCGCGCGGCTCTTGTGGCTACCGCTGAGAGCTTCCCGATCTTCTCGGTGAGTTCGCTCTCCATGCTGACCGGAAGTGCATCCGCCTGGATCTGCGGTGGCAACACCCAGGCGCCGTTTTCGTGGCGGACCATGCGTCGGTCCACCAGGTGCTGGGCCAGGGCCATGCATTCCCGTGGACAGCCGCGTGCTACCCGGTGCAAGTGCAGCGCAGTGCTCTGCAGGTTGGGCACGTCCCCGAAGACGCTTCGCAGCAGGAGCGTGGTCTGGTCCGCTTCCAGCGGCGATAGTGCCATCCGGCGCGCCCGCTCGACCAGCGCCCTGGGGACTGATGATGGACTCTCGCTTTCATCATCTGCTTCGGTGGTGACCGCATAGGTCAGGCGCCGCCGACCCGCCTCCACGGCCAGTCCTGCCAGCAGTGCCGCCGACGGCCCATCCACCGACTCCAGGTCATCGACCGCGATCGCCACAGGTCGGCGTTCGGACAGACCGAGAATCCACGTTCGGAGGGCAGCCTGGACTTGTCCGGCTTCCCGGTCGCGGTCGTGGCCGCCATCATGCTGGGCGCTGGCAAAGTCACGCAGCGCCCGGAAGGGCGCCTGGTCGCCTCTCTCAGAGCGCGCGAGGGCCTCCGCGTCCAAGCCGAACAGGAGTCGCAGGGCCACCGGATCCTGTCTCGCTACCGCGAGCGACTCCTGTGGGGCGCTTTCGTGTAGCTGTGCCACCAGGGTGCGAGCCACGCCGAAAGGTCCGCTTGCGCCGTCTGACCCCGAGGCGCGAGCCGCGACCAGACCGAGGAGCTTCGCTTCCAACACGAACAGGTCAAGCATGCGCGAGCGGCCCGTTCCCGGAGCTCCTGTGATCAGAAAGCCGCCACCGCGGCGGCGCACGGTCCGCATCAGCTGCCTGCGCATGCGGGTTTGCTCGGTCGTCCTGGCAACCAGCGACGGCGCACCCAGGTGCGCCTGGGCAAGCACCAATTCCTCGCTCGGTGGATGGGGCAGCAGGGGGCGCAGCAGCTCCATGACCTCGGCCGCACTCCGGGGCCGGGAATCCACATCGAGCCGCAAGAGGGACGAGACCAGGCGTTCGAGCGGCGCGGGCACGCCCGGGTTGAGTTCGCAGATGCGCCTCGGTACTCCGCGCCACGCATCGCGCAGCTCGGTCAGGTTGCGCGCAGGGAAGGCGACCGTTCCGGTCAGGGCAAAGTAGAGCGTAGCGCCGAGGGCAAATAGGTCAGCGCGGCCGTCAAGCGTCATGCTGTTCACGACCTCGGGCGCCATGTAGGGCGGCGTCCCCGCCAGGTGCTCCACCGGTCCGATCGGTGATAGCAGCCCGAAGTCGATCAACTTCGCCATGCCGTCGCCCGTAAGGCGAACGTTGCGCGGCGTCAGATCCCGGTGGACGAGCTTGCGCGAGTGCAACAACGCAAGCACGGAACACAGCTCATAGGCGACGCTGCATACGCGCTCCCAGGGCATCGGGGCGTGCTCGCGAAGATCACCGCCATCCAGGAGCTCAAGCGTGTAGAAGGGCCGCTCGTCATCGATGCCATAGTCGAAGGCTCGCACCACGCGCGGATGGACGAGCTGGTTGAGGGTATTGAACTCTCGCTCGAACAGCTCCACGGCCGTCGGGCTGGGGACCGTGCCCCCCTTTCCCTGCAGGCGCTTGAGCGCAAGCTCCTGGCCAGTGGCGCTATCCCGGATGCGGTACACAGAGCCCATGCCCCCGCGCCCCAACACTCGCTCCACGACGTAGCGATCGGCAACGCGCGACGGGTCCTGTTCCGTCAGCTCCCAGGTCAAGGCAAAAAGCTCCTGTCGGTGCGCGCTCAGCGCGGCCAACGAGAGACGCCGTTTCAGCGCATCGTCTGGGGCTACCCTCGCAACATACTAGGATACTGGGTCCCGCCGAGCCTTGGAATGTGACACCATGTGGGCCGGCGCACCGAGGTGGCAATGCTGTGGGCCGCTCCCGACCGGTCGCCTGGTATTGCGATGGGTCTCAGCCGGGGCTATCGGGGTATGCATCTTGCCCCAGGGTCGACAATGGCTCGGGACAGGTATGGCCAGGTGGCGTCCTGGGCGCCCGGCGGTCAAACAGGGAGCGGTTGGAAGGCGCTCGCGTTCAAAGGTGACAAGGCTCGCGCTGAGTACGCCGAAGGGCCTGACAATCTGTCGATGGAGCTCATCCTCGAACTCATGTCGGAGAACTTGAGCGCGCGGGGTCGGCAAGCTCGATGTTGACACTGGCTACGAAGACCCGGTCAACTGCCAGTTGATTGACCAGACAGACGTTGCGCCGCGGCTCAACGATGGCTCACGACGAAGGATCCGACTAACCCAAGGGTGAGGGCGGCACGATCGGGCAAGCGCCTGCCTTCCGCCGGCCTTGACCTCGTGGGGGGGCACCGCTAGGTTGGCCGCCGGGGCGTGGCGCCGTCCATGCACTGGGGCGAGACACACCCAAACGGGAGGCCGGAACATGGAGGAGCACGATCTGGTCGTGCGCGGAGGCACGTTGGTGGATGGTCTCGGTGGCGAGCCACGCGTTGCCGACGTGGCGATTCGTGACGGGCGCGTGGCGGAGGTGGGCGCCGTGCCCGGGCGAGGGGCGCGTGAGATCGACGCCGATGGGTTGCTGGTCACGCCCGGCTTTGTTGACATCCACACTCACTACGATGGGCAAGCGAGTTGGGATGAGCGGCTCGCGCCCTCCTCGCTGCACGGCGTGACAACCGTCGTCATGGGCAACTGTGGGGTTGGCTTTGCACCCTGCCGCCCCAGCGATCGTGAGCTGCTTATCCGTTTGATGGAGGGGGTCGAGGACATTCCCAATGCGGTCCTCACCGAAGGCCTATCGTGGGACTGGGAAACCTATCCCGAGTTTCTGGAGGTGATCGGCTCCCGCGCACACGACATCGATTTCGCGGCGATGGTGCCGCACGGCGCCCTGCGGGTCTATGCCATGGGGGAGCGGGGAGCGAACCGTGAGCCGGCTACCCCAGAGGATGTCGCGTGCATGGCGACTGTCGCCCGTGAAGCGGTGGCGGCCGGGGCGATCGGCTTTTCCACTTCACGAACACTCAACCATCGCACCAGCGACGGTCAGCCTACGCCCACGCTGACGGCGGCCGAAGACGAACTCGTCGGCATTGCCATGGGCGTGGGGCGTGCTGGGCACGGCGTGCTGCAGGTGGTCAGCGATTTTCGCGACCCGGCCCAGGAGCTGGGGATGCTGTTTCGGATGGTGGAGCGCAGCGGTCGTCCACTGTCCATCTCGCTGGTACAGCACGATCGGCGCCCCAGCGCCTACCGCGCGATCCTTTCGGCGATTGAAGGGGCCAACGACCGCGGCTTGCCGGTGCGTGCCCAGGTCTGCGGTCGCCCCGTGGGACTTGTCCTGGGGCTTGAGGCCACCATGCATCCGTTTTCGACCCATCCGAGCTACCGCGCCCTTGCGGGACTGCCGCTCGCGGAGCGGGTTGCGCGTTTGCGGACACCCGAGGTGCGGGCCGCCCTGCTGGCCGAGTCGGTGACAAGCGAAAACCGCTTCACGCAGCAAGTTCTTGGCGGGTTCGAGCGCATGTTCCTTCTGCAGGACCCCCCCGACTACGAGCAGACTCCGGACATGAGTGTTGCCGCCATCGCCGAGCGCCGCCACGTGTCGCCTGGGGAGGTTGCCCTTGATCAGCTTCTGGAGGGCGGCGGCCACGGGCTCCTGTACGTCCCTTTTCTCAACTACAGCGAGGGGTCCTTGGAGCCTTCCCTCGAGATGATGCGGCATCCGCATACCGTGCTGGGCCTGGGTGATGGCGGCGCCCACGTGGGGATGATCTGCGACGGCAGCTTTCCTACCCATATGCTGACGCATTGGACTCGCGACCGGACGCGTGGGGAAAGGCTGACCTTGCCCTGGGTCATCAAGGCCCAGTGCGCCGATACGGCGCGCGCTGTTGGGCTGACCGACCGGGGAGTGGTGGCCCCGGGTTTCAAGGGCGACGTCAATGTGATCGACTATGACGGCCTTCGCTTGCATGCGCCGGAGATCGCGTTCGATTTGCCTGCCGGGGGTAGGCGACTCATGCAGCGCGCCGACGGTTACGTTGCAACCATCGTGAGCGGCGAAGTCGTGTATGAGTACGGGCGCCCGACCGGTGCGCTCCCCGGCCGTTTGATCCGCAGCGTCACGACACAGGAGATCCAGGCATGAATGTGAGAGTCCTCGAAGAGCATGCTGAGTGGCACGCCGGCGATGTCGCTGACCCGGCCCAGTACACCGAGGTGTTCTCGGCCGATGAACTCGACCAACTGGACCGCGCGCTCGCGCACGTGCGGCCCAGGGCCGACGACATGCTGTCCATCGGGAAAGGCGATTTCCCCCTGGGCAGCTTGGCCCAGCGGCTCAAGCGCGTCGAGCATGAGCTCATCAACGGGCGTGGCATCGTCGTGCTACGCGGGGTCGATAGGGACCGCTACGACAACGACGAGATGTGTCTGCTTTACTGGGGCATCGGCATGCACTTGGGCAGGCCGTGGGCGCAGAATCACAAGGGCCACCTGTTGGGTGACGTGAGTGACCAGGGCAAGGGCTTGAGCGATCCGACGGCCCGCGGCAACGAGCTTGGCACCGTTGGGCTCCCCTACCACTCCGACGGCTCCGATCTTGTGGGTCTGATGTGCCTGCAGACCGGGGCCGAGGGGGGCGAGTCGATGGTGTGCAACGCGCTCGCCATCCACAACGACATGGTGCGACAGTCTCCGGAGCTCGCCGAAGCACTGTACGAGCCCCAGCCCTACGATTTCCGTGGTGAGCAGCGCAAGGGCGGCAAGCCTTTCTACACCATGCCCGTGTTCAGCGAGTGGAACGGGCGCTTGTTCATTCGCTACATCCGCCCCTATATCCTGGCTTCGCAACGACATCCGGAGGCTCCGCGCATCGGGGCCACGGCGGAACAGGCCATGCAGCGGCTGGATGCCATGACCGAGGATCCCATCTACCAGGTCGAAATGGCGTTTGCGCCGGGCGATATGCAGTTCATCAACAACTATCACGTCCTTCACGGACGCAAGCCCTACCAGGACGACCCAGAAGGTGGTCGCGTTCGACACCTAAAGCGCTTGTGGCTGGAGACCGAGGTGTTGGCCGCCCGCCCGCCCCACTTCCAGAATAATTCTCGGACCCACTGGTCCGACAAGGCATCCATCAGCCGCCTGGACCGTACTACCGCCACCCGCCCGTCATAGCTAGCCCGCATCCATCACCAAGGCACGTGATGCTCGTGCAAGTGATCGGCTTC
>JAPPOR010000501.1 GCA_028817905.1 Myxococcales bacterium | reverse complement strand
GGTGAGGGAAGGGAATACTCGCTGTATTTTCGACCGAGGCGAAAGCGCTGTGGGGCTCGAGCGGTTGTGCGAGGGCGCGCGAGTTGGTGAGCTCTGCCGGCTAACTGCCCCCGGGGTCGTCGGTCACGGCGTAGATCGTCGTGGTCCCACTGATCTCGTTGGCGACGATCAATAGGGGCTCGCCGTTCGGGCTGTTCGAAGGAGACACGAAGATCAACCCTTCCGGGCCGAGGTCGCCGGCGGTACCGGCCTCGGGCTCGCCCGTGAAGTCCCGATTGTTTACGAAGTCCTGGAAGACCGGCGCCCAGGGCCTTGAGACGTCATAGATCATGATGCCGCCCTGGCGTTCGAGGGTGATGAACGCGAAGGTTCTGCCCTCCAGGACGCCGAGTACGAGGCCCTCCGGCTCGGGACCCTTGTCATCACTCCGGCCATCGAACTCGTTTTCGTCATCGGTCGTGTTGAAGAAGTCGGGCTCCCGTTCGGCCACGATCCGTTCGAACGCGTCCCCACTGTCGAACACGCGGCGACCGCTGCTCGACAGGATCGAAAAGGATCGCGCGCCGTAGGAAAACAGCGCTCCGTATCCTTCCTCGGTCTTTCCGAAGGGCGCTGCGGTGGTGACCTTCAGGCGCCCCAACTGCTCGTCCTCCTGGAGCCCTGGCAGGCTGGCCAGGTAGCCCCGCAGCGACAGATCCTTCACGCGCGCCTCTTCCGAGAAGCCGTCGTAGTCCCGGGCGTCGCCCTCGTTCGCCACGACCAGATAGGTCCTGCCGAAACTGCGGTACGCCGCGACCCCATCCGGTTGGTACATCCCAAGGACGGGCCATCGTGCGATGTTGATGGCCTCGTCCTTGTTGCTCGCGTCGATGCCGCTGTCTGCCACGAAATGCGGCTTGTAGCCCAAGGGAACGATGCGTCGCACGCGCGCCCGTCGAACATCGACTACCGCCAGCGCGTTGTTCTCCTGAAGCGTGACATAGGCGGTGCGACCATCCGGCGACAGACCCACGTTCTCGGGCTCCAGATCTTGCGACGCGGAGGCCCCAGGTCCGAAGATGCGCACCCCTAACTGGCGCAGCGCCGCCTCTCGGCCATCCCATGCCTCGAAGCCAGCCGTTCGAACGTCCTGCTGAGAAACCATCCCACCGGGAAGCGCCGAGGTGGACACGATGCTGACGCTCCCGACCGGGTCCAGCGTGTAGTCATCGTTGGGCTCTGCCTCGTTGGCGACCACGAGAAAGCGACCGTCCGACGTAAACTTGGCGTTGTCTGGAAGCGAGCCGACCTGCACCAGGCCCAATGAATCCCCGGCTGCGTCAAAGAAGGCCACGTGGCCCGGATCGGTCGGCTCCTCGGCCACGAGCGTAACGGCCAGAACGCCCCCATGAAAAGCCAGACCCGTCGGCTCATCGCCCAGACCGGTCAAGGGGATCGTGCCAAACAGAACCGGATCGTTGACGTCACTTGCATCGACGATGTCAACGGTTCCCGTCGCCGCGTTCGTGACGAAGACTCGCTTCGTCACGGGGTCAAACGCAGCGCTCTCGGCGGCCCCCTCGTCGAAGAAGCCGGTTGCGTACGTGCCGCGTCTCTCGAGCGTCTTTTGCCCTTGCAGGGGAGCCGCCACCAACGCTGTGCCCAAGAGTGTGCCCAAGAGAACAACCGCCGCGAGCCATCTAGCCCCCAGCATGCGTCCCCCCAGGAGCGGACCGCGCCGGGATACGGCCTCACAGGACCTTGGTGACTCGACAGCATGCGGGGTGTCTCTACGAGGGAAGAGAACAGGCTGCGGAGAGGCAGGCCAGGCGTAGGGCCGTGTGGTTCGCAAGTGTTCGAGCGTAGATTCGAGCATCTTGACCTCCAGAAACCAGGGGAAGATCCATGGCGGGTACGAACGCGCGACAGAAATACGGCCTTGTCCCGCAGTCCGGTACTCGTAGAGGAAAGCCTGGGCGTCAAGGCCAGGCGATTGCCTACGGTACCCTGTCACGCGGATCACACGCCCCGCATCACACAATCGTGCTGCCCGGAGGCGCCGAGACCTGCCAGCTGCGTTTGTCCGGCCACCACAGAAGCCGACCATGCCGCGTCGAGTGGGCCCGCGATCTCGTCGAGGGGCATACTCTGTGCGTGGGAGATAGGTGCAGGGGCCGGGGCACAGGTCCGCGCATGCGCCGCGCGGGCCTTTCTGTCGCCGTCCGCCCAAAAGAACAAAGGCCCCCCCGCTTTGCCGGGAGGGCCCAAGGCCCCGAAAGGCCTGAAAAAAAGTTGGTCGGAGCGACTGGATTCGAACCAGCGACCCCTACACCCCCAGTGCAGCTCACGCGACCTGGCCGAGAATCGACAAATCCAGACGACAACAGAAATATACATGATCACAGCTATTTGCAGCTTGCCACCGTCAGACGGGCGTGACCATAGTCAGTCGGAAAGAGGTTGCCGTAGAGGTAGCCGCGGCCATTTAGGTTGCCGTGGAGGTAGCCGCGGCAAACGACTCGCATGCCCCGTCGCCAATACAAACGTTCACCCCATCCTGGGGTCGTGTTAGCGCAACGAATCTACGCCAGCGGCGACAGCGCCTGGCGCGCCCGCTACGTCGATCCTGAGACCGACAGACTGGTCTGGGAGAAGCTCGAACCCGCCCTGCGCACGCGCGAAGCCCGACGCGCCTGGGCCATGCGCAAGGCCGAAGCCCTCTCCCACCGCCGCGCCGAACTCACGAGCGGCGCACCCCGGCGAGGGCGAACGCCGATCGATCACGCCATCAAAGACTTCTGGACCTCATGCGAAGCCCGGCTGCGCGCCTCCACCGTCGCGACCTACCGCCACGGTATCAACCACTTCGAGAGCTGGACGGTGACAACGGGGATCAACCTCAGCGAAGACCTCACGCCCCCCCAGCTGCGCGCCTTCCGCGAACACCTGATCACCTGCAGCAAGCGCAAGTCGGTCAAGGGCGGCCGACGGGGACTCCAGGCAGCATCGTCCTCCCGTCGCCACCCCGTCACCATCAACACTTACCTGACGAGCACCAAGGTCTTGCTCAATCACTGGCGCGCCCTCGGCCTGACCCCCGATCTGACCAAGGACGCGATCAGCGACGCCCTCAAGCGTCTCCCAGTTCCCCGAGAAGACCCGGAGTTCCTGAGGCCCACCCAGATCGCGCGACTGCTGGACGCGGCGCTGCGCCACGACACCGCCGTCTATGCGGAGACGCGAGAAGAACACGCTGGCCAACGTCCCCGCGGCACGACACCACGTCATCCCCCAATCACTCCTCTGGTGGTGTTCTTGCTGCTGTCGGGCTGTCGTCGAGGCGAAGGTTTGGCCCTACGCTGGTCCGACGTCGACCTAGACGCCACCGACCAAGACGGCCGGGTTGTCGGCGAAATCCGCTTGCGCGCAGAGGCCACCAAGACCAAACGCGCCCGCACCATCGGCCTCGAGGTCTCGCCGGTCCTTCGGCGGGTGCTGGCAACGATGAAGCTACGCGCGCGCAAGACCGACGCGTTCGTATTCGGCGGCGAGCAGCCATACACCCAAGACCTCATCGATTCGGCCCGCGCCAGGCTACAGAATGAGTTCGGCGCGCCCGCGTTCACCTGGAAGCTGCTGCGCTCGACGTGTTCAACCTACTTGACCAACGCGCCGGGCATCTGGGGCAACGCCGCGCATTTCCTGAGTGCGAAGCAGCTCGGCCACTCGGTCGAAGTCGCCGAGAGGCACTACGCCGGAGTGCTGCGAAGCGTCCCGCGCGACGCGCGGACGCTGGAGGCCGCGATGGGGATCGAGGGTGCGCTTGGTCGGATCATGGGCGTGATGGGAGCGGCGGGTAGACCTCATGCCAGATCCGTGCGAACCCTGGAGTGGCAGCCCGGATGACACTCCACGCCCAGGGATTTCTACCCTGCGCCGCCAACATCGCTGCCGAAGCCTCAACCGTTTCTACACAATGACGGTCACTCACGCGCACGGCCATCACGCATACGCGCTCCCAAATGGTCAAAACGAAGTGGTCGAATCTGCCGCGAGGCTAGCGACAGCGGGTTGGTGCCAGTCCCCGAGGGTCCGCTATCCTGTGTGCCGCGCCGATGCTGTGTGGTGGCGGTGTGTCGCAATCCAAGCCATCCTCGCGTCGCCGTCTAGCAAGCCAGCGGGATGGCGCACGCCTGCGGGCTGATGTTGACTGGACGCTGTGCTATTCCTGCGGAGGAGGTGAACCCAGGGGGAGCGATGGGCAACTTCCAGGCGATCATCGCAAATATTGGCCGTTCGCAAGAAACAGAGCCGCTTCTCGAGCGCATCCGAACTGGTACAGCCGCGGAGCGCGACACAGCGCTGGCGGACTTGGCTTCTCTGGCGTCGGCCAGAAACGACATCGCGAGCTGGGGCGCCGCGGGCATCGGCTACCACCTTGCCGGAGACACGATAAGGGCAATACAGATCTTCGAAGAGTTGGTGAAGCACGCGCCGAAGCAGGCCCAAGACACTTGCCGGCTCAACCTGGCGACTTTCTACTCACAAGCCGAGGAAATCGCGCTTTGCCGCCATCACCTACTGCACCTTGCCGAGCACGGGTCGACGGCGGAGATGCGAGAGATCGGGCGCGAGCAACTGGACGGGTACGACGCGTTCCTCGGAAACACCGACCAGGACCGCAGGTTGCGAGCCGTACAGCTCCGCAGCCTTCGTGGCGCCATCGCAAGCCCGCGTCGGACTGCAGATGACTTCGTCAAGCTCGCCCATTTGCTGAGACGATCGGAACGTCTGGACCCCAATGAGAGGTTCGCACGCGAGATCGTGGAGGTGCTCGAGCGAGGGCACGCTGCGTTTCCGGACAACGTCAAACTGCTGGAGCTGCTGGTGTCTGGCTACCTGCGTCATGATCCCGAGGATCGGCTCGACGTAGCATTGAAAGCCCTGGAGCAACTCGCTCCTGATTCAGAAGGGTTGCGTATTCTTGCCGACTCGGACGACCAGCGAACGGAAGCGTTCTCAAGCCGTATGTCCCGCCGTGCCGAAGCTCTGCTGCAGAACTCCCTCGAGGGTGAGCTTCCCACGCGCCAGGCAGCGCTGCGCGATCTCGGGTCCCTGGTCGCCACGTTTCCAGAGAATCCGTTTCATCGACTAAAGTACGCGTTCGGTCTCATGATGATAGGTCGAAACACTGAAGCGCTGGAGCAGGCAGCGAACCTCGCCCAGCGCCCGGTCGCGACCCATTCCTTTCACTTCAATCTCGCCCAAGTGTTTTGGAACAGTGGAGACCCTCGATCGGGGCGCGAGCACATTCGGCAGGCGCTGCACTACGCGAGCAACGACGCGGAGCGCAACGACGTCGCTGACCTGGTGGCCCTGCTCGAGTCCCAGTCCCCATGACGGGCTACAGTGATGGGTTTTACAAGGACTTGGTCGAACGGCTCATGTTTCTCGACACGGTCGAGCAAATCAGACAAGCCGTAGCCTCCGTGCCCAGATTGGAGTCGGGACGCCTGCGAACGGCTCTGGAAGCGCGAATGGCCGCGCTTCAGAACGAAGGCCGCCCAGACGAATGCGGACTCCTGTCGATCGTAACAGAAGCGGTCGATTCCGTCCTGACTACCCCGGAAGCTCCACGGGAGGTCTCGGATGTCCGTGATCTAGTCCTGGCCGCTTCGCGGCAAGACCGACTCCTCGGGATGCGCCGGGTTCTTCGAACACATCGCGAACTACTGACCAGTACCGGCCTAGACGAGCTCTTCCTCTCGACCGCCGAGGGATGGGAACAAGCTTCAGACGCAGACCGCTTGCGACAAAGCGCCCTGGTATTCATCGCGACGTCGATGGCTGGCACCCCCGCCCAGCGAGTCGACGGCTGTCTTCTCATCGCTTCGTACTTTCGCGAGCGTGGTGATCTGCGACGGGCCCATCGGTTGCTCGCCAAAGCCAAACGCTCCGCGCCATCGGGCGACACCGAAACCAGAAGGAAGGTGCTCGGCGCACAGTCCGCGCTCTACAGCGCCACTGGCCAACATGCCAAAGCGCTTGCGATCATCGATGAAGCCCTCGAGCTCGCAACCGCAGAACGCGACGTCGTCCATATCGTCAGTTTTCGCCGTCAAGCGGCGCGTCTTGCAAGGAAACTTGGTCACTATGGACGGGCTCTGGACGACCTGGACGCAGCCGTCGCGCTGTTAGAACGAGCTCCAAGCTCCACAATCCTGGTCGGAACACTCCGCCATCGCGGTCTTGTCCAGGAACACCTCCGTCGCTACGACCGCAGCGCGCAGGACTTCGAGCGCGCCCTCGAACTCGCACGTGACCTCCACGATCGGGAGTACGTGTTTCTTCTGTCGAACGACATGGGCGCCAGCTACCTGAAGCGAGCCATGCCCTGGCGCGCCTACGACCACTATCGCCGACTTCTGCGCGTCGTCGAATCCTGGGGCAACCCCGTGGCACTCGGTGCCACATACAACAACATCGGGAGCACGCTGCTGGACCTCAAGCGCCCTAGCGAGGCGTTTTCTGCCTACGCCAAGGGCTTGTCACTCAAGGGTGGCAGTGGGTTCCCCAGGAGCGACGCCATCGCGCTGCGGGGCATGGCAAATGCGCTGGTCGAACTCGGCGACCTCAAGGGGGCGCGGGGGTTCCTTCAGGCCGCATACGCGAACGGCATTGAGCAAGACGACCCCCAGACCCTAACCGAATGCCTCCTTGACATGACCAGGCCGCCATTCTTGGCGAACGCAAACGACGCTCTGGCGCTGCTTCGCAGCGCCGAGGAGCTTGTGCGAGCGCGCGGAGCGATGTGGCAAGCAACCGCCCTGGCCTTGCAGATCGTCCACCTCCACAAGGCCAAGGGCCAGATGGACGAAGCCCTACGCGTCTATCGCGAGTGGTTCCAACGGTGCCATCCAGACCCCCGCGCGCCGGAGCAGCTTGAGATGATCATCGGCTATGCCGAGGTGCTGGCGCAGGGCCGCGGCGGGCCAAATCATGCTTACTGCCAGTTGGAATCTGCGCGCGCGGTACTCGACTCCGCACAAAGCGACATCGTGGATAACACGTGGCGAGCCGAAGCGATCGCTCAGCACGCCAAGCTCCACGACGCGATGATCAAACTGCTCGTCAGTCCCGCACCGCCGTCAGTCGGGCTCCCGTCTGGACCGTCTGTACATGCGTTTGAGCTCCACGAGTCCACCAAGTCTCGCAGCACGCTCAGCACGCTAGCCATGCGCGGGCATCAACCGCCGCCCCGCGTGCCACGGGAGCTCGCCGATGAAGAGCATGCCCTGTTGGTCACCAGACGAGCCTTGCAGGGCGCGGAATACCAGGGGAGCGAGGTTCAGCGCGAGAAGCGCTTGCGGGATATTCACGAGAGGCTTCAGGGATGCTGGTCTCGGATGAAACCATTGGCGCCCGAGTACGTGCGCTATCGAGCCGGTCAGCCGTATGGGTTTGAGGAAATCCGCGCGGCGTTGGATCGACTGGACGTTCGCGCGGCGTTCGTGTCTTTCTTCTGCACCGACGCCGGTACCACCGTGTTCCTCTTGCAACAAGGCGAGCGCGAACCCACAGTGTGGCGCCTCCCCGAGGGCGACGCCGAATGGCGCGGCATCGTGAGACGACTGCACCGCGCTTTCAACGGCAACAGCAACGAATTCCCGCCTTTCCCCCCGATTCGGCGCGATCAGCCTGAAAAGCGCTCGATCGCCTTCCTCTCACGTGCCAACAAACTCCTCGAGTTCGTCGCCGCGGTCCAGGATGTCG
>JAPPOR010000144.1 GCA_028817905.1 Myxococcales bacterium | reverse complement strand
CTGCTCATCAACCGGCGGCGCTACCGCGAAACACCTGTGTTCGGCGTCTACCTCGCCAGCGTGGCGGTGTTCTTGGTCTACGTCGCCTATTTTGCCAACAGCGACGTAGCGAGCCGTCTTAACTGGAAGTCGATCTGGGGCCGGCTGGCGGCCGCGGAGGTGCGGGAAGGATAGGGCCGCAGGAACACCCGGGAGCCTGACGCCCTGTCCTCGGACGATCACGATGCAGCGGGCGCGCTGGCTTTCTTCTGCCACAATATCGAGCATCGCACGACCTGAGCACCGTGCCCTTCGCTGCCGCCGCGCGCAACGAGGATTGATGACCCATGCCCAGCGCCTGGGGCTGCGCGTCGCCCAGCGCCGAAACGGTGGCGGTGACATCTCGAGGCCAGCGCTGGCATCTGTGCTGTGGACGTGCTCGAGCTGACCTCGCATGTGGACCCGAGCTGTCGTCGCGTGTTGTTTCGCAGTTCCGACGTCGTGCTCGCCAACAGTGTGCACGAGCCCTTCGGCCTGGTGGGGTTGGAGGCGATGGCGGTCGGCAGCATTGCCGTTACCGGATGCACGGGCGAGGACTATGCCGTGCCGGGTCACAATGCGCTCGTTCTCCAGACCGGGAACCCTGAGGCGTTTCTCGAGCTCTACGGTTCCCTACATTCAAAGCACCGGGTGCGTCGTGCGCTGTGTCGTGCGGGCCGCGCGACCGCCAAGCACCACAGTTGGCCGTCTGTGATCAGGACCACGTGGTGCGAACGACCAGGACCACGCCCACGAGCACGCGACACGCGACACGCGACACGAGTGGGTGTGCAGGGTTGGAGGCATCGTGCTGACCGGTGCCGGAGCGTGCGTGCAGACCCCCAGGATCTTGGGTATGGTGAGGTCATGAATCCGGTCCTGCGGGGTGGCTTTGGGTTGTGGCTGGCTATCCAGCTCGTGGCTTGCGACAACTCGCGACAGCCCGGCGGGACATCGGATGACCCGTCGGGGCTTCGGTCACAGCTGGACCATGGCGCAGGACAGGGGGCCGGCATGGGGGCACATTTGGAAGTCGGGCAAGCCGGTCAGGCCTCCGCTGCGCTTCCATCTCGCCCGGAAGACGCCGTTGCCGATCCGCCTTGGCCTGACGGGGCGCAGCCGCCGACCTGCCCATCCGGACGCCCACGCGGTGATGGCGAGCACGGATTGTGGACATTCGAGACATGCTATGCGGCCTGCGGGTTTGTCGTGACGGACCCGGGCGATGGTTCTGTCGCGGCCGAGGGTTTTGCCCACAGCAAACCTATCGGAGTTCGTGCTACCCGATGCGCCGCTTCGGCAGTGGGAAATCGGGTCTACCGAAGCCCAACGCGCTCGCGTGCAAGCGTACATCCTTATCCGATACGCGCAGACGATGACCCAAATGGTCGCGGATGCGGACACCGGCTCGCCGGGCAGAGGGGCGCTGGATCTCTGGCTCAGTACGCACATCGAAGCGCTGCGTGACTTCCTGATGCCGCCGCCCTAGCCTGGATGATTCACGACTTCGACGCCGCCTCGCTCGCCCTTCAACGCCACAGAACACAGAACTACAGCCAGGGCGATCAACGCAGCGTCTGCGGTTCTTACCGGCCATCATCAGCGTGCACCGGGCGCGTGCTCCACGAAAACATGCAGCTGTAACAGATTGGGTTGGTGCTGGTACCCCGCGTTTGTTGTCCAAGCCACGGCAGAGCGAGTCTGTCGAGCGTTCAGGCTCGGGCCGACCCAGGGTCCAAGGCCCCAAGATATCAGGGCGCCGATGCGGTCGTGAATTCTTCTGTGGTCGAGGGCGGGTCCGCGGCCAACATGATGCCCATGTGCATGCCGGCGATGCTGGCCGCATGCGCGGGGACCACCAGCAAGGTTAGCAGCAGAGGCACCAGGGACTGCGACAGCGGCGATGTGGATCCGGTGTGGCGGACAACGTCCGAATAGGCTTGTTGGGTGACGTTGCTGTGGCGGATGGCCACGATCAGCGCGTACAGTCCGACGACCGTGCCTATCGGCAGTAGCGGTAGGTGGAGAATCGCTGCCAATAGGGAAAGCTTGCGGCCCGGGTCGTTCAGCCAGGACCATAGCAGGCTGCCGACGAAGGTCAGTGTCCCGAGCGTGATGCCCGCGATGGCGAAGGCCCGTTCGATAGGCCAGGGATCCACGGAGATTGATAGGTGCAGTAGGCCTGCGATGACCTCCACCGTGCCCAGCCCACTCAACAGGGTGGCCGCCCTGCGCGTCGCCCTTTCGCTCGGCGTCCCCTTTGCCCGGGCGCGCTGGTAGAAGGCACGGCAGTCACCGCACACGGTCCCCGCATTCGTGTTCTGGTCATAGAAACCCCCGCAACGCGTGCAGTGGGTGTGGGCCGGGGTCGCGGCGTCCGTGGACTCAAACGTATCGGCCGACAGGGCGGCGAAGCGGGGGAGGACCTTGGCCACCCAGACTCGGTTGATCGCGTCATAGGACCGCGACAGGTGGGGGGCCGTTGGCAAGGAGCGACAGGCCTCGTCCGTGGCGCTGATCGCTTTGCGAAACACCATCGGGAGGGACACGAGCACGATCGGACCCCAGCCCATCTCGAAGACGCCTGACCTTGACTCGTCCACGACGACCAACACCGGGATGGCGAGCATCAACGCCATGATCAGCAGGCTTCCGAGCATTTGCGTCGTTACGAACCGCTGGTGGTTGCGTAGGTCTTGGAGCGTGTCGATCCGCTCTTGCCTGGCGGCGTAGGACCGCATGTGTAGCACGAGTACGGCGAAAGCACTCACGTTGAGCGCGGCACAGATCCACATGAACATTTGGCCTATCCTCCGACGCAAGGGATGCGCGCGAACTGCACGTGTGTCTGTTCCGAGTCGCTCCGGTCGCTCCAGCCGACCACCATGCGGCCTTCGATGGAGAACACCACGGAGGTGCGGCCTCCTGTGGGGGTGGTGTCGGCCACTTCGCTGTCGCCGAAGGTGCGTCCCGCGGGGTCCAGGAATTGAAGCTTGATGCGCGGCGACTCGACGTCTCCGCCGGGCAGTGCCCGGTAGACCACCGCGTAGCCGGTTGGCAGGCGTGCGATGGAGCCGTCGATCGCGCGAAACGGCGCGTTGACGATGCGCTGCGGCTCACTGGCGCCTCGGACCGCCGAACCAGTGGTCGTCTCCGCAGGCTCTCCCTTGTCGTCCAGGTGTTGGAACCACAGCTGACGGCCGTTCACGCCTCCCGTGCGTGAATACAGGACGGCGCCCCCTTCATCGTCGGTGGCTAGCGCCACGGTCGGCTCCGGCCCGGCATCCTCGGCAAGCACGCGGGTTGGGCGCGCGCGCTCGCCGGTTGCGGGGTCGAGCAGCTCGAGCACAGCCTGGGAGGCTCCCTCGACGTCGAAGCGGTGGTAGGCGAGGCCCATGTAGGGACCCACGCGCGAGAGCGTAGGGAGCGTGAAGAACCAGCGCTCCCCCGCGTCCAGCACGACGGGGTCCCCTTGTGGCTCGCCGGTGGCGTCGAGCACGCGTGCAAGCAGGCGTTGTTTGCCACTTCGGGCATCGCGCGCGACCCAGGCGAGCAGGGCGGCGTCGTCCTCGAAGAAGGCCAATGCGAGCGAGCCCTCCTGGGCGCTTTCCTCGCTGGCGCGGTGCCCTTCCCCCGGCTCCTCGGCTTCGGGGTCGAAGCGCTGCACCCAGATGTCGCTGGGGGGCTCGCGATTGTCGACCGATGCCAGGAGCCAGCCCGCTTTCGAGCTCGCCAACGCGACGCGCTCGATCTGGCTACAGGTGTCCACGGCGGTGGCGATTTCGGGGCCATCGTTGCCATATCCACCGCGCAGCTCTGCCACGTAGAGCGCGTCCACGCAGGTCTCACTCCGGTCGACGAACGCGAACCCGAAGCGCGAGGTCGCTGGCCATACGGCCAGCGGGGCCACGTCGGGCGGCTCCTCGTTCACCGCGAGCTCGAAGCGCTTGTCGTCGTGGACGGCGCAAGGCTGCCGTTCGAACCCTTCCGGTGGCGGGCCAGCGTCGAATGGTTCCCTGGTGCGGTCCGGCATGTGCGCATCGACCGATGCGTCGGGTGCCATGTCGCCCGTGCTGCGCGGGGTGCCCTGGTCCTTTTCCTCATCCCCGCCGCACGCGGTCGCCATGATAAGCCAAAACGTGACCGCCGCGGCAGCGCGCGGGAAGCGAGACGACCGAGGCGGGCTTGGGCTACTGGGCGTTGGTGCATTCATATGTGATCCAGAAGTCGTAGAGCGTGGGCGCATAGGACGCCGTGCTGTTCGAGTAGAGGGTGACCCGCGAGCGCAGGTAGGGCTGGAGGTTGGTGCCCAGCTCGAGGGCTGCGCCGATGTTGGCGGGGACGGTCGAGTAGACGCACTCATTCGTGGTCAGGTCGCAGCTCGAGCGGATTTCGTGCCCCTGATAGTTGCCGATGTCGCAGTCGGCATCGCTCAGGCAGAACGGCCGTGAGGTTTGCGGGTCGATGAACTGGCAGCGACCCCCACTCGTGCAGTAGCCGTCGCGGGGTACCCCGCCCACATCGAGACCGAGGCAGTCCCCCGACACGACGCAGGTGGCACCATTGCTCACGACGGTGGCCACCGTGCCGAAGTTGCAGCCATCGAGCGCGGCTTCGGTCTCTGCGCTGCATGCCTCGAACGAGATCGACGTGCCCGGCGGCAGGTCCGCGTCGAAGAACAGGTCCGTCCAGTTGGGGAACTGATTGGTGCGGCAGCTCGAGTCGGCGGCGTCCGTGTCGCCGTCGCCGTCGTTGTCGAGGCCGTCACTGCAGGAGCCCGGCGCGCAATCCGGGTCGGGCGGGATTTCATAGGTGCCGTCGCCGTCAGTGTCCACGCCCCGATCGGCCAGCCCGTCGCCGTCGTTGTCCGCTCCATCGCTGCAGGCGTCGGAGGCGCTGCCCTCGCCTTCGATCAGCAGATACGAACATCCGGTTGCCACCATGTCGCGCGTGTACTGCCCACTCATCGCCACGCTGTTCGGAGGCGGCGGACCCGCAGCAGCATCGGGAATGATGTACACCGGCACCGAGTCGAGGACGTATTGACCGTTGCCCACCAGTTCGAGCCGGAAATGGTAGCCCCCCAGCGGATCGCTTGGGTTGTCCGGTACCGGTGCACCTCCGGGGTTTTGGAACGTAACGTCGAACTGGGGCGTTGAGCCTGGTAGGCAGTTGGTCTGCAAGGTTGCGGTCGGCCAGGCATCGCACCCGGGGCTCCCGGCAACCGGCGTGACACCGATGACGAAGCCGCTCGCGCCCGCGTCGGGTTCGTAGACGGCCCGCACGCCGATGTCGAGGGTGAGGTTTTGGGCGAGATCCGCGACCGCCGTGACCAGGTCGTCGCCCAGGCCGGAGCCATCGGCATTGATCTGCTTGACGATCGGCGTTCCGTCCGAAAGGACCGCACCGGTCGCGGTTGCTAGACCTCGGGCCTGATTGAGGGCGTCGCTGCCGCCGCCGCTCATCACGGGCAGAACGATCATGCCGGCTTCGTTGAGCGCCTCGACTGTCCCGTTGATGCCGACCGACCGGTCTTGCGTCCAGACCGGTGGATTGTACGTGCGATCGGTGCCCGAGGTCACGGCCGTGTCGGCCATGTCGAACTGAAAGACGCCACGGTCGCCGATGCGGTCGCCCTTGAGTGCCAGGTAGTACACGCCCTCGGAGAGGGTCTGCGAGAGGGTGCCATTGTTGTCCGAGCAACCCAACAACGAGCCGCCTGCCGTCAGGTTGTCCGCGTCATACATCTTGACGTTGTAGGCACCCTGCTCTCCGTCGGTGCCCTTCATGAGCAGCGTGTAGTCCTGTCCGGCCGAGAGGCTGGTCTCGATTCGCGAGCCGGCCGTCGGGCCAGAGCAAGCCAGCCGGTTGTCATCGAAGGTGTCCAGGTCCCGCACGTTGAGCTGGTAGTTGCCCGAGTCCGCGGGTCCGTCGCCCTTGACGACCACCCAGTAGCTGCCGGGCATGAGATCCGCCTCGATGGCCGATGTACCGTTGGGGCCGCCGTCGTCGTCGCAGGCTAGGCGGTTGGCGTCCATCAGCGCCGCGCCATCCGCCAGCGAGAGAATGTAGTCGCCTTCGCTCCCGCTCGTGCCCTTGACGACGGCGAAGTAGTCTCCTGGCGGAATGGTGGTCTGTAGGGTCGAACTGCTATCGGTACAGGCGATGGGGGTATTGGCTGCGGTACCCGCGGTGGACAGGGCGTCCTCGATGATCACGTCGTAGGGGCCGGCATCGCCGGCCGTGTCACCCTTGACGACGAGATAGTAGTCGGTGCCCTGCTGCACGTTCGCCGTCAGGCCAGTGCTGTCTCCACACGCGATCGGCGTGCCGTCCTGGGCGCCGGTCACGTCCTGGTTGGCGAAACGGATCTCGTAGGCGCCTCCGGTCGTGCCATCGCTCGAGAGTGCCACCGTATAGGTGCCGGGTTGCACCACCTCCGTGATGCTGCCACCGGGCGCTGCGCAGGCGAGCGCTCCCAGCGCCCCCTCGTCGCGAACCGACAGCCTGAACGGCAAATCCCCGCCCAGCCACGGAGGCTGGTCACTCTTGACCACCACGTAGTACGCACCGGGTACCAGCTCCGCCTCGAGCAGCGACGCACCGCCGCCGCCGCTGTCGTCATCGCAGGGTACCGGGTTGCCGTCCGCATCGATCGCGTAGCGGCTCGTATCGAACGTGGTCGTGCCGGCCGGGAAGATGCCGACTACCGTGTCGAGTGCCGAGCCGATCGTATCGACGCGCACGCGCGTTTGTTGGTCGAGCGTGAAGCGGTAGAACGCGTCATGGGACGCAGGATCTGCGCCGCATCCCAGGTCATCGTACGCGCCCTGCGCGTTCAGCGACAGGCCGTAGGCGCCCGCAGCTCCGGGGGTGTCTCCCTTGACCATGAGAAAGTAGTGGTGCCCGGCCTGCAGGTCGTAGCTGAAGGCATCCGTGGCCGTGTCGCACGCGAGCCACGTCGCGTAGCTGCTGTCGTCGTTCACGCTGAGGGAGTAGCTGCCCGTGGGGTCGCCCGTTTGGCCCGTGAGGGCCACGATGTAGTCCCCGGCGGGCAGGGCCTGGCTGAGGCTGCCCCCTGTGGTGGCGGCGCCGTCGGCGCAGGCGATCGCGCCGAGCCCGTCGTTGTCCCGGATCGACAGCTGGTAGGGCAACCCAGTGGCGGTGCTATTCTTCGGCCGAAGCACTGCGTAGTATGTGCCTGCAGAAAGGGCCTGGGTCAGGCGCGAGGCACCACCGCCGGCACCGTCGTCGTCGCAGCCGAGCAAGGTGTCGCTGTCATCGAAGAGGGCGAGGACCGTGTCCAGGCTCGAGCCCGATGTGTCGAGCTGCACCGTGCGCGGGCTTGCGACGCTGAACTCGAACAGGGCATCGGCCGCCGCGCTGTCGTCGTCGCAGCCCGGGATCGTATCGGGTGCGCCGGTCACGCTCAGGCTGTAGGGTCCGGCATCGGAGCTGTTGTCGCCCTTGACCACCAGGTAGTACGTCGTGCCGGCGCTCAGGGATGCGGCCAGGCTCGACCCGGCGCACGCCAGCTCGTTCGATGCAGCGCCACCCACGCGCTGGTGGACGCGCCCGTAGCCGCCGCCTCCGGCTCCGCCGCCATTGGTGAGCGAGGTGATGCCCGGGTCTCCGGGGCTACCGGCACTGGTGGAGCCGTTGCCGCCGCTGCCTCCCCCGCCCCCGCCGTTGACGCCCCGCCCGCCCAGGGCTTCGACGGTGACGGAGACGCACGCG